>NZ_LSJN01000018.1:0-302868 GCF_001557225.1 Streptococcus sp. CCH8-C6 | reverse complement strand
GCTGGATTCGAACCAACGCATGAGGGAGTCAAAGTCCCTTGCCTTACCGCTTGGCTATACCCCATCAATATAAAGAATGGAGAGAGAGGGATTCGAACCCCCGAACCCAAAGGAGCGGATTTACAGTCCGCCGCGTTTAGCCTCTTCGCTATCTCTCCGACAATCAACGTCATCTATTATAACATTGATACAATGAAAATGCAAGCCCTATTTGCTTAAATTATAGGTTTCAATCAAAGTTTCCACAGCTCTTTCAAGTTTTTTATAAAAACTTTCAGCATTTCCATTTTTGATGATTGCAAACTGGCCATCTAGTTCAGCTATCTCGCCAATAACCTTCTTGCCAATAGCAAGACTATAACCATCAAATTGGTCTGCTCCGACCTTCACTTTGCTATCTGTGATTTGAATTTCAATTTTTTTATCTTTTTTACTCATAACTTACCTCTTTCAAATTTCTATTGTACACGAAAAAGGCTGACTACGCAAGCTATCTTGGGCTAGAATTACAGAAAAACTGCCCCATCAAGGACAGTTTTTAGATTATACTTTTACAATCCAACCTTCTGGCGCTTCAACATCGCCGAATTGGATACCAGTCAATTCGTCATATAGCTTCCGAGTGACTGGACCGACTTCTGTCTCGCTATAAAAGACGTGGAAGTCATCGCCGTGCTGGATACCACCGATAGGAGAAATAACAGCCGCTGTTCCGCAAGCTCCTGCTTCAGTGAATTTACCCAAGTCTGTCAGTGGAACATCTCCCTCAATCGGCTTGAGTCCTAGTCTGTGCTCCGCCAGATAAAGCAAAGAATACTTAGTGATGGATGGCAAGATTGAGGGACTGAGCGGCGTTACAAACTCATTATCCTTTGTGATACCAAAGAAGTTGGCAGAACCCACTTCTTCAATCTTGGTATGGGTTGCCGGATCGAGATAAATCACATCTGAGAAATGCTTATCCTTAGCAATCTTTCCTGGTAATAAGCTAGCAGCGTAATTACCTCCAACTTTAGCCGCACCAGTTCCGTGCGGTGCTGCGCGGTCATAGTCATCCGACACAATGAAGTTAGTCGGAGTCAGGCCTCCTTTGAAGTAATTACCAACAGGCATTACAAAGATCGTAAAAATATATTCTTCAGCTGGTTTTACGCCGATAATATCGCCGACTCCAATCAAGAGAGGTCGAATATAAAGGGTTCCGCCTGTTCCGTATGGTGGTACATATTCTTCATTAGCTCGGACAACCTGCTTAACTGCATCCACAAACATTTCTGTTGGAACTTGCGGCATGAGCAAGCGATCAGCTGTTTGTTGCAGACGCTCCGCATTTTTATCCGGACGGAAGAGTTGAATACTGCCATCCTTAGTTCGATAAGCCTTCAGACCTTCAAAAGCCTGCTGGCCGTAGTGAAGGCTAGGAGACGACTCAGAGATATGGAGCGTAGCGTCCTCTGTTAACGTTCCTTCTTCCCACTGGCCGTTGCGATAGTATGCTATGTAGCGATAAGGCAGTTTCATATATGAGAATCCTAGATTTTCCCAGTCAAGATTTACAGTCATGGTCTTTCTCCTCTTCTTCCAAACTTCATTTTTAGATACTCCTTATTTTACACCTTTTTGAGATATTTTCAAGTATTATTTTCAATTTTCAGAAAATTTTGTTATCCGATCTTTTGTTCCGCTATCAAACTTTTAAGAATTGAAAAAACCAGCTCTTGTGAACTGGTTTGATAATTACTTGATATAAGCTGAGAAGACTTCTTCGTCTGAAATGGTATCAGAAATGAAGCTTCCATTGCTAGTTCTCTCAGACAGGCTAAGATCAGCTAGATTAATCTCATAGGCAGTTCCTTTATTAGAAAGCACCTGCAAAATCTGCTCCTCACTGGCTTCTGCTTCTGTTGTGAAGAGATCAAAGTCCACTGCTTCGCCAAAGACAGGTCCAGCCACAAAGACACGATGCGGCTTGGTCTTAAGCTCTCTCAGAACTTGAAGACCGCGATTTGCCCGACTGGTAACAGGAATATCTGCGACTGCCATACGCTTGAGCGAACCACGCTGAGTCAAGAGGTAAAGTGAGTCTGTATTGGCGATAAAGGCTGCCGCTAGGACATCGTCTTTCTTGAGATTGATGGCTTTAACCCCAGCTGCCTTAACTCCGATGACTGGTACTTCCTCGATATTGAAGCGGAGAGCATAGCCATTCTTGGTCACGAGCATAACATCATCCAGCTTAATCGGCGCCAGAGCAATGACCTGGTCGTCTTCATTTTTTAGTTTAGCAAACTTGAGCGACTTAGACTTGTAGGTCCGCCAAGGACTAAATTCCTTGCGCTCTACACGCTTGATTTGACCTAACTTGGTCGCTGCAAAGTAGGTTCCCTCCTCAAAGCTGTCCAGTAATTCCGTATAGATAACCTCTTCCTTGGTATCAAAGTTACTAATGGTCTGACTTAGGTGTTCTCCGATTTCTTTCCAGCGGATGTCTGACAGCTCATGAACAGGCCGGTAAATAACATTTCCAAGACTCGTAAAGATCAGCAAATGCTGGGTCGTCTTGGCCGGGCTAACAAAAATCAGTCGGTCATCGTCACGCTTGCCCATCTCTTCTAGGGTCGAAGCTGAGAAGGAACGCGGACTGGTACGCTTGATATAACCTGAACGTGTCACGCTGACATAGGTCTCTTCCTCAACAATCAGACTAGCTGTATCAATTTCAATGGCGTTTGCCGTATCCTGCAACTCGCTGAGACGCGGATTGGCAAACTTCTTCTTGACATCGCGGAGCTCACGCTTCATAAGGTTATACATAGTGCGCTCATCCCCGATAATGGCAGCCAGCATCGCAATCTTCTCACGCAGCTCTGCTTCTTCCTCTTCCAGAACCACTACGTCTGTATTTGTCAAACGGTAGAGTTGGAGAGTGACGATAGCCTCAGCCTGCTCCTCGGTGAAATCATAGCTGACTTTCAGATTTTCCTTGGCGTCTGCTTTGTTTTCTGAAGCACGAATCAGGGCAATCACCTCGTCCAAGATGGAAATAACCCGAATCAGTCCTTCCACAATATGGAGCCGTTTCTCAGCCTTGGCCTTGTCAAAACGGCTGCGAGCCAGAATAATCTCCTTGCGGTGGGCAATATAACTGGTCAAGATTGGCACAATCCCCACTAAACGCGGCGTGAAATTGTCAATAGCCACCATGTTGAAGTTGTAATTGACCTGCAAGTCGGTGTACTTAAAGAGGTAGTTGAGAATCAGCTCGGTATTGGCGTCTTTCTTGAGCTCGATAGCAATGCGAAGACCGTCCCGGTCGGATTCGTCCCGCACCTCAGCAATACCAGCCACCTTATTGTTGACCCGCACATCGTCAATCTTCTTGACCAAGACCGCTTTATTAATCTCGTAAGGAATCTCGGTGATGACGATTTGCTCTTTTCCGCCCTTCAGCTTTTCAATCTCAGTTCTGGAGCGCACCACGACGCGACCTTTGCCAGTCTCGTAGGCTTTCTTAATCTCATCTCGGCCTTGGACGATGGCTCCTGTTGGGAAGTCTGGACCAGGCAGAAACTCCATGAGTTTATCCACCTTGGCAGACGGATGGTCAATCATATAGATAACCGCGTCAATCACTTCTGCTAGATTATGGGGTGGAATATCCGTCGCATAACCAGCGGAAATCCCTGTTGCTCCATTGACCAAAAGATTAGGAAAGGCTGCCGGCAGAACAGTCGGCTCCTTCTCGGTGTCGTCAAAGTTCCAAGCAAAAGGAACAGTATCTTTCTCAATATCTTGCAAAAGGTAGCCAGCCATCTCAGACAGCCGCGCCTCGGTATAACGCATAGCCGCCGGTGGATCACCATCCATGGAACCATTGTTCCCGTGCATCTCAACGAGAATCTCACGGTTTTTCCAATCCTGAGACATACGGACCATGGCATCGTAGATGGAGCTGTCACCGTGGGGGTGGAAATTCCCCATGATGTTCCCAACTGACTTGGCCGACTTGCGGTAGCCCTTGTCGAAGGTATTGCCGTCCTTGTTCATCGAATAAAGAATACGGCGCTGAACAGGCTTCAAGCCATCGCGAATGTCCGGCAAGGCCCGCTCTTGAATGATGTATTTGGAGTAGCGACCAAAACGCTCTCCCATGATGTCCTCAAGGGACATGTTTTGAATTTTACTCATAGGATACAAAACCCGTAAAATGCAAAGTGAAAATAGGAAATTCTTGCTGTGAGCGATGCTCGCAAGAAAATTTATCATTTTCACACACCATTTAGGGCGTGTTCAACTCCTTTCAAAGAATGTAGAGTAGATTTTTACATTAAAATTGGTACTTAAGAAAAATATTTTTAGATATTATTTTAGTCATTCACAAACACTTATTTAGATTAAGCAAATGCAACTATTCCCTATGGATTGTTCTTTCTTCTTTGAAGTATGTACAAATATAGACAAGGTAAATAAGAAATTATAGCAGTTGATATCAGCAAGATATCAAATACAAACTTTTGCCCTCGAAATAGCTCCTCCCAATGCATTGTATTAAGATAATGAAAAATTAAACCGAAAAAATAACAGATACTTATAGGGAAAACTCTCCACTTGATTGATTTGTATAAATAATATAAGCGTATTGAGTGATAGAGCGTGGAAGCAATGAGCATAGGTAAACAAAAATCAATTAGAAAAAAATAAAACCTTAAAGCATCGTGAAACATATCTGTCCGATCTACGGGAAACAACCAAATATTACATATGGTGATAATTACAGGAAAAAATAAACCATAAAATCTTTTGCCAAGTTTATTATTTTGTAAGGCAATATATATTGATAAGATTATGGACACAATCGGAAGAAATGGGAATAACATAGCAAATATTCCAAACATAAAATCCAACATACTATTTCACCTCAATAACTATTATAAACCAAAGATTTTGTTCATCTTGCAAGTGTCTCTGAAACTATTTCAACTTCTCCTCAGCATACTCAATCATCTTCTCTGCGGCTGCTTTGTCATAGTGGAAGCCTGTTTTGAGAGAGAAAGCTTGTGCTTCTTTGTGGAAAAAGTCCATGGTAGCTAAGAGAGACTTGGCGAGGTTTTTCTGGTCAGAAAAGTCAAGCAAGGCTGTAGATTCTTTCTCTTTCTCAGTAGGCAAATACTGAAAGAGGTATTTGTAGTTCTTGCCAACATCAACCGTCCCCTTATCTGCTGCTACTTGCCAAGCTAAAAGCTTGAGCAATTCTTGCTGGCAGATTCCATACAGATGATCTGTCGCATAGAGCAGGTGGTTTCGATGAATGCCCTTGACCACATAAGCTGATACCCACCAGAATTCATTGCAGGATTTGTCAAAGTCAGTCGCACTGGCGGGTGCCGTCCAATAGCGCTTGGGTGTCGGTGCATAAGGAGCAAACAGCCCCTGCGGGTCATCCAGCACCGTGAAATCCGCTTCGCTATCCACCCACTCTTTGATGTATTCCTTAGGACAAAGGGTCAAATCTATCCTATTGCCATCTTCAAAGAGCATGAGATAGAGGCGGCGATGGTCTAGTAGGACATGCTGCTCAATCATGCGCTTGCCAAACTGGTCCAACCAAGCAAGGTCAGCCACCAGACCATCCAAATCCTCTACAATGTAGACCACATCATAGTCTTGGAACTCGTCCTTGGGAGCTTTTGGATTTGTCCGCGAGCCGGACATCGCGACTGCGTCGACCTGTAGCGCTTTTGCGGTTTGCAAAATTAAATCTAGCATTTCGGATTCAGTTCTCATAGAAACACCTACCTTTTTAGTGGAAACTCTTGATTCTGTAGAGGACATGTCTATAAAGGGGACTGTCAGCTGGAACTTTTTCATTATCAAATTCTTTGACAAATTCCATACCTAGCTTTTGCATGACTTTTTGCGAAGGGAGATTGAGTAAGGATGTAAAAGAGTAAACTTCTGATAAGCCAGCTTGCCGAAAAGCAAAGTTTAGACAGGCTTGGGCAGCCTCTGTCGCATAACCACGATTCCAAAACTCTTTTCGCAGACGCCAGCCAATTTCTACAGCTTCTTTTCCAGCGAAAATCTGTAAATCCGAATGGTGCAGACCTACCAAGCCGATAAACTCCTGACTGGACTTTTCTTCAACAGCCCAAAGACTGTAGCCATAAGCCTTAACTTCATCTTGAATTCCCTGATAAAGGCGCAAGGACTCCGCTTGACTATATGGCTTTGGGAAATACTGCATGACCTCCGAATCCTGATTCAGAGCAATCAAAGCCGGTAAATCAGATTCCTGCAAGTCTCGTAAGATGAGACGGTAAGTTTTAAGCATTGTCATCTAATCACTCCTTTGAAAACTCAAACAAACAGAATAATTCTACTTTTCCTTTTTTAATTTAAAACTTTCTCCATTGGTTGCAGAAATGCCATCAGATGTAAAAGGCTGATACTCAATAGTATTTTCATCAACTTTTTTTATCTGATGACGATTACCGTTAGCATCAACAATAATGAATTGATCGCCTTTTTTATCTTGTACTTCACCTTTTTCAGCAAGTTTTTCCTTACCATTTAAAATGGTCCATTTGCTTTGCTTTTCTTCAAAAACATAGGTTTGTTTAGTTTTGTCACTCTTCCAAGTACCATTAAGCCAAGCTTCCTGCGAAGAGCAAGCGGTTAAAATAAATGCTGAAAATGCAAGTAATGTAAGTGTGTAGATTTTTTTCATAGTTTTACTCCTTTATTATGCTGTTACTATTTCTTCTTTCACCTTCTTAGTAGGTTTACGTTTTTTGTAGCGGCTGCGGATAGTGTTGAGGTGGTCGCGGAGATTGACCACGTGAGTTCTTTCAGGATAAGCGTAGGCAATGATTGCAGTGAAGTCCACTAGAAAATCATAGATTTCTTGCAGCTTGAGGCGAACGTTCTTATTCTGACTCGGTGTCTTGCCCTTGAGCTCAGTCAATCGCTCCTTGTAGACCTTTTCAAAGGCCTTCTGAGCAGCTGTCAGACTGTCGACATGGGCTTCCAGATGAAGCTTAGCCAGTGCCGTCTGGTAGGCTGGCTTTTTCAGCTCCTGGAGTAGGTGGTTGATGCCCTCGGTCTCCTTTTCCAAGCTAGTTGCAGCTAGACCAGTGTAGTTTTTCAGAAGCTGAGACAGGGTCTCATAAGCTTCCTTGGTCGCTGCATCCTCGACCCGTGCAAAGGCCCGAACCAAAGACTGGAGCGTACCCAAAGCATCATCGCGCTCGCGGTCAGCCTGATCCAGACTAGCCACCAGCTTGCTGGACTTGGTCTGATGAAGCCCGCCCTGCAGCTGTTCCAGAAGTTTGTCCATCTCATCCAGCTTGGTCGTGTAAATGCCGTCCACCTTATTTTCCTTGATAAATGCCGCAACCTCGCTCCGACTCTCGGACATGAGCTGGAAAAATTCGTTGTTTTCTAAAGTCTGAACATCTACACTAGTAATTCCATAAAATTTTTTCATTTTTATAATCTCCTAAATTTTTTATTTATTTTAACTTTAATTCCCTTTTTACCTTTTCTGATTTTCAGAAAAGGTTTTTTGCTTTAAAACTGCTCGCCAGAAAAACAAACGTTCGTCTTTTACTCAAAAAATACTCACCAGATTTTCTGCCAAACAGAATTTGCTTCAAAACACTTCGTCAGAAAATCTGACGGTCTCACTTAAGCTCTGGCGAGTTTGTCAGAAAATCTGGTGAGGTGTTTGTTGTATGCTATGGCAGCATTCATCACAGTGCTAACTATATTTTTGCGTTAGCAAAGGTTCTAGCAGCATAATATTTATCATAAATTAAATCGCTATTTAAAGTATTGATTAGATCTTTATTATAATCAATATCATCATTTAATGCATGATTCATTTTAAATAAGAATGTATAAAAATCACCAAAAAGAGTCCCCCTTTCCTGTTTATACACAGGAACTCGAATATCTATAGAATATTTTTGTTTATCCTTTATTATTTTCTTACCACATTTAACAGCTACATTATACTTCAATTTACAACTTCTATCGACTAAAATGGAAAACTTAACATCATTAGCGCCAGGAGTTAATCGTTGGGAGCAAGCAACAGATTTTTGTTTGGTATCTTCAAGCAAATTAATCAATGGAACCTCGCCAATCCTGGAACCAGCAGCACCTCGTTGACCAACATGAAATCTCTTTTCTTTTCTATTGAAGTCTAAAGCTAATATCAATTCTGGAATATTTTTTCCATTGTTATCAAAAACTAAAACATTTATAAATTCTAACTGGCTGTTTCGTTCGAATTCAGAAATAAACTCCTCGAATGAATATATGATTAAACTCTTAATATCTCCAGATTTTAACATCAAGGGTTTTTGTAGAACTTTCTCTGTTTCGTAGATTTCTTTAAAAGTGTCTTTCTCACGCCTAATAAACTTAATAGTATATTGGTTTAGTATCGCTTCTTCAGTTCCGTTATTATAAGCTAGGAGTACAAATTTTTGGCTTTTTTCAAAAAAACCACCATCGTATTGAATATCTTGAAAATCATTTTTGCTTTTCCTGATATTATATAATTCAATTTCTGTTACTGATTGATTAGCACTTCTTTTATTTTCTACAGTTAGAGTGTTTAATATAAAATTTGAATATAATTGTTGTCCAGAAGTTGCCAGTTCAGGCACTCCGGTTCTGTTATTTATGTTTAAAATACTATTTCCAATTATATCTATCTTTTTTGCATTGTCAAATCTATTTTTTAAACTATGTACTATAATCGGTCCCAAAATCGTAGTCATTATCAGAGCAAATACTACCCACCACCACTCTTGTGATATTTGTAAATTATTTTGCTGAACATTTTGTATTGCTATAAACATACTTTGCTATATCCCCTCAAAACACCATCTCCCCACTCTCCTCAAGCGTAAACTTGACGTTATCCTCAATCCACTTGCGGCGTGGTTCGACCTTGTCTCCCATGAGGACATTGACGCGGCGTTCGGCGCGGGCCAGGTCTTCAATGGTGACACGAATGAGGGTGCGTGTGTCGGGATTCATGGTTGTCTCCCAGAGTTGGTCAGCGTTCATTTCACCGAGCCCCTTGTAGCGCTGAAGCATGGCCCCCTTGCCAAACTTGCGACGCAGGTCGTCCAGCTCGCCATCGGTCCAAGCATACTCGACGACTTCGCTCTTGCCTTTGCCCTTGGACATTTTGTAAAGAGGAGGAAGGGCGATATAGACACGACCAGCTTCAACCAGCGGACGCATATAGCGGTAGAAAAAGGTTAGCAATAAGGTTTGAATATGGGCACCGTCAGTATCCGCATCGGTCATGATAATGATCTTGTCATAGTTGGCATCTTCAAGTGTAAAGTCTGACCCAACACCAGCTCCGATTGTGTAGATCATGGTATTGATTTCTTCGTTCTTAAGAATGTCGGCCATCTTTGCCTTGGCGGTATTGATAACCTTACCTCGCAGGGGCAGGATGGCTTGGAACTTACGATCACGTCCTTGTTTGGCAGAGCCACCGGCAGAGTCTCCCTCGACCAGATAGAGTTCGTTCTTAGCTGGATTCTTAGATTGGGCCGGAGTTAGCTTACCAGAGAGTAAGCCCTTGTCTTTCTTATTTTTCTTGCCATTACGGCTTTCGTCACGCGCCTTGCGGGCCGCTTCTCTCGCATCTCTAGCCTTGATAGCCTTGCGGATGAGGTTTGATGCCAACTCACCGTTTTCCAAGAGGAAGAAAGTCAGCTTGTCAGAGACAATGGAGTCCACAGCAGGACGAGCCAAGGGACTACCTAACTTGTCCTTGGTCTGGCCTTCAAACTGTAAATGCTCCTCAGGAACTAAGATTGATAAGACGGCAGATAGACCCTCGCGGTAGTCTGAACCTTCCAGATTCTTATCCTTTTCCTTGAGCAGACCCGTCTTTCTGGCATAGTCGTTCATAGCCTTGGTAATAGCGGTCTTGAGCCCCGTCTCATGAGTACCACCGTCCTTGGTGCGGACATTATTAACAAAGGATAAGATATTATCTGAATAACCGTCATTATACTGGAGAGCCACTTGAACTTGGAAACCACTTTCCTCTCCTTCAAAATAGAGAACTGGAGTCAATGTTTCCTTATCTTCATTGAGGTAGCTGACAAAGTCTTCAACACCATTCTCATAATGGAACTCTACTTTTTCGCCAGTTCGCTCATCGGTCAAAGACAAGCGAACATTCTTAAGAAGGAAAGCAGATTCCTTAAGCCGCTCGGCAATAGTGTTGTACTTGAAGTCTGTCGTTGAAAAAATCGTATCGTTCGGCATAAAGGTCACTTTGGTTCCAGACTTGGACTTAGGTGCAGTACCGATTTTCTTGAGTGTGGTAACTGGTTTTCCGCCATTTTCAAAGCGCTGCTTGTAGACTGTACCGTCACGAGTAATTTCTACTTCTAACCAGCTAGATAGGGCATTAACGACCGAAGAACCAACCCCGTGGAGTCCTCCCGAAGTTTTATAACCACCTTGACCAAACTTACCACCAGCATGTAATACTGTAAAAATTACCTCAACAGTAGGAATTCCCATAGCGTGCATACCAACTGGCATCCCGCGTCCATGGTCAGATACTGTTAAGCTCCCATCTTTATTGATAGTGACATCAATCCGATCACCAAAGCCTGATAGAGCCTCATCAACCGCGTTATCCACGATTTCCCATACTAAATGATGGAGTCCTGTCCCGTCGGTGGATCCGATATACATACCCGGACGTTTACGTACCGCATCCAACCCTTCTAATACTTGAATGGCATCATCATTATAATTATTAATATTGATTTCCTTCTTTGCCACAAGGAACCTCCTGCATTATTCATCCTTACTATCTTACAAGTTTTTGGCAAATATTGCAAAGATTTTTTTGAAAAAACTGCTGATGAGGACTGATTTCACACGAAGCACAATCCAATATCCGAGTAGACATTTCCTGCTATAAATTCTATCCTTTTCTATTGTAAGAAAGCGAAATAATGGTATAATAAAATCATGATGAACACGATAATTGGATTAATACTAGCATACTTACTGGGCTCTATTCCGACTGGGCTTTGGATTGGGCAAATTTTCTTTAAAAAGAACCTAAGAGAATACGGCAGCGGCAATACCGGAACGACCAATACTTTCCGTATTTTGGGAAAGACGGCGGGGACGGCTACTTTTGCTATTGACTTTCTCAAAGGAACTGCAGCGAACCTGCTGCCTTTCTTTTTGCATATTGAGGGAATTTCGCCACTTGTCTTTGGCCTCTTGGCTGTGATTGGCCATACCTTCCCTATCTTTGCTGGTTTTAAGGGTGGCAAGGCCGTGGCAACCAGTGCAGGGGTTGTTCTGGGCTTCTCACCAGCCTTCTTTGTCTATCTGATTGTCATCTTTGCCAGCATCCTTTATCTGGGAAGTATGATTTCTCTGGCAAGTGTGCTCTCAGCAGTCATCGCTATCCTGTCTGCTCTGCTCTTTCCTCTAGTTGGCTTTATACTGCCTAGCTATGATCTCTTTTTCACTCTGATTATCATTGCGCTGGCTTTGATTATTATCCTCCGGCACAAGGACAATATCCAACGTATCAAACAGAAAAAAGAAAATTTGATCCCTTGGGGTTTGAATATCACACATCAAAATCCTGAGGCTAAGAAATAAAACGGAAGTGAACAACTTCCGTTTTATTGTGTCTTCTAACTAGTCTTCTTTGTGACTTTTCTTGATTCCTGCCAACCCAAAGAATCCTAAAACCATACCAACTAAGCTCAGGGCAACTGTTGATTCGCTGCCTGTCTTTGGCAGTTCTTTAGCTGCAGGATCCTTAGTGAAGGTCTTAGCAACATGAACTGCTACTTGCTTAGTTTGTTTTGGAGTATTAACCAGTGGATCTGCCTGTTTTGCAGGATCAGCTGCTTTGGCACCAGCTGGGTAGGAAGCTGCATTAGCTGGATCTGTTCCTTGCTTGATTTCCTCAATATCTGTGTAGCCATCACCATCTGTATCCTTAGTGGATGAAATAGAGATAGCGCGTGAGTTTGGATTGATAACCGCATAGGCTGTCAAATCAGCTTTTGCCAGATAGTCTGCGAAGGCCACATCCATAGATGGTCCTTCCTCGCGAGGGCCACCCAGCATGGTATAGCCGTCACCACCAGCAGCCAAGAAGTCATTTGTTGTCAGATAGTAGGTCTTATTTGGATCAAGAGGCTCATAAACACCCGTTTCTTTGTTCTTAATCTCAATGTGGAGGACACGCTGATTAGCTGGCAGAGTAGTGTCGTAGTAGACTTTAGCTCCAGAGATTTGCAGGTAACCACCGCTTGGTTCTAGCAAGGGTTGTCCGTTCTCATCCAGCACAGGCTTGCCATCTTTTTCCTGAAGGATAGAGCCTAGAGATTTGGCAAACATATCTGCGATATTTTGACCAGTTACCTTGATTTGTGAAATGGTGTTTCCAAAAGGCAATACAGCGATGACATCTCCCTTGGTGATTGGCTTGTCTTTAGCAATAGTTTCGCGTAGGCCGCCTCCGTTAGTAACAGCTAAGTCTGTTTTATTGGCAAAGCCAGTTTGACCATAATCGTAGAGAGCATCTGCTACGACATTACCCAGATTGGTTTCCCGAACTCGGACATTTTCACGGTCGCCATTAAGCTCTACAGGGCTGTTTGCCACAATAACCTTGGCATTATCTGCGTCGTACCTAGCTTTAATCTTGCTGACCATGTCTGCAACAACTGGGTCTGGAGCGACTTTCTTAGCTGTTTCAGCAGGGATTTGCTGAGGATTTCCCAGAAGTTGATTGGCTTTGAAAGTTACTTTACCGATATTGTGTAGGTAGCTACCAGTCTGGTTGTAGGTGACATTATCGCCATAAGTCGTAGACTCTACTGTATGGGAGTGGCCGTCAATAACGGTTACACGCTTGCCTTTGAGCTTAGGATTTTTAGAAAGAGCTTCAGCCAAGGTTGAGCCGCGCCACTCAATCGGAGTTGTCGTGTCAACACCTAAGTGAGCTAGAACAACGTAGTTTTTGTAGTTCTTTCCTTCTGCCGCTGCGCGTGCTTCGATTTCGTCAATGACGCGATTGACCTCTGTGATTGGATCAGTGAAGGTCACACCTTGGATGTTTTTAGGGTGAGTTTTTGTAGCAGTTTCAGGTGTTGTCACACCGATTACCACAAACTCATCTCCCTCAACCGCTGGATCCTTGTCCACAATGGTAGATGCTTGGAAAACTCGAGCATTGTTGGCATAGGTATTAGAGCTGAGAAGTGGGAATTTAAGAATTTCCTTGTATTTCTTTGCCTCATCCAGACCAAAGTCAAACTCATGGTTACCAACTGCCATAGCATCGTAGCCAATTTCATTGAGGATTTTAGCACGTTCTTCCCCTTTTGAGCTATTGGAAATTGGCAGCCCCTGGAAGGCATCACCCGCATCCACAACTAGCACTTTAGGATTTTTAGCGCGCTCTTCTTTGATGACAGTAGCCAGCTTAGCATCACCGATAACGCCTTTTTCCTCTACGATACGACCATGCACATCATTGGTATGGAGAATCGTAGCCTCTGGCAGATTTTCAGACTGGGCTGGTGCTGCAGCGGCTTCTGTCGCAGCTGGACCAGCCGGAGCTGCTGTATTCTGACTATCTGCTGCTGGCTTTTCTTCTGCTGAAGCTGCTGGAGCAGTTGGTTGCGCTTCAGAAGCTGTCTCAGCAGCTGGCTGATTGGTCAACTCAGTCGTTGCCGGCTCTGGACTAGCCTGTGCCTCTTCTGCAGAGACTTGATGAGCCAAAAAAGCAGGTGCCAAAAGCACTGTTGATAGAACAGGTAAGATGAAAAATTTCTTCTTCATATAACGAACACTCCTCTTTAGTATTTTGTTATATTATACATCTTTTTTGCTTAAAAAGGAACTAAATCAATACTATTTCAACAAACATTCGGTTTTTCAGAAAATTACTAGAAAATTTTCTGTGTTAAAAAAGGCTCTGAAATTCATCAGAGTCTGAACTATATTTATTATCCCTCAAAGACAACTTCCCCATCACAGATGGTAAACTTCACTTGGCCTTTAAGCTTTTCACCAACAAAAGGTGAATTAGCTGCCTTGGAGGCAAAGTGGTCAGTTACAAGCCTATCTGCTTCTGGGTCAAATATTGTCAAATCGGCAGGACCGTCCTGAGCGATGAAGCCAGCATCAAAACCATACAACTGAGCTGGATTAAGAGTCATTTTTTCCAAAAGTTCCATTAAGCTCAGATGACCAGCCTCAACTAGGTAGGTCAGCCCCAGAGAAAGCGAAGTCTCAAGACCAGTCATACCAGAAGGCGCCTGAGTGATATCGGCTACATTTTTCTCATCAGCATGATGTGGAGCATGGTCCGTCGCAATGACAGAAATGACACCTGATTTGAGCCCCTCAATAACCGCCAGCCGGTCCGATTCTAAGCGCAGAGGCGGATTCATCTTAGCATTGCTGCCCTTGGTCAATAGCAGAGCTTCTGTCTTAGAGAAGTGCTGAGGTGCTGCTTCAGCAGTAACGTGCGCGCCTAGCTTCTGAGCGAATTCCACCACCTTTACACTCTCAGCCTTGGACAAATGCTGGATATGTACATGAGCCTTTGCATCATAAGCAATCATGACATCGCGTGCAACCATGCTGTATTCTGCCACACCTGTCGCGCCACAGATATGAAAATGCTCTTTGGCAATATGCTCGTTAAAACCGAGTATGCCATTGAGATTAGGGTCTTCCTCGTGCAAGCTGATAAAGGTGTTATTTTTACGCGCTTCTACGAGGGCTTGGCGGACAATGCCAGCGTTGGTCAGCGGAATACCGTCATCAGAAAAACCTACTGCACCAGCTGCCAAGAGACCTTGGAAATCTGTCAGATGCTGTCCATCAAAATTCTCTGTGATTGTCGCGACCGACTTGATATGGATATTTTCACGACTAGCCGAGTCCAGCACTTCCTTCAGAGTTTCAACTGTAGAAATGGTCGGATTGGTATTGGCCATCATGACAACTGTCGTAAAACCACCTGCTGCTGCTGCCAAGGCCCCCGTGTGAATATCTTCCTTATGAGTCTGGCCCGGCTCCCGGAAATGCACATGTATATCCACCAAACCTGGAGCCACAACCAAACCACTGGCATCGATAACTTTTGCATCTTCAGCCTGCAAATCTTGACCGATTTTAACAATCTTCTTCCCCTCAACCAAGAGGTCAGCAATTTGGTCAAAACCAGTCTTAGGATCCATAACTCGTCCGTTTTTGATTAATAGCATCGTCTTATCTCCTTATTCGTAAAAGTCCACCTGCGTATCCAAGAGCTTATCCCCGTCATAAACAAACTTTGCAGAAAAGAACGGCTTGTCTTCTAAAAGCCATTCAACAAAGGTATGATCACCTTCCCAGGTTGGTTTAGACAAAACCTGATCATAGGGCACCCATTCCAGAGTCCCTTCGTTGCAGTCAATCAGTTCCCCCTCAAACTCCGTTACCTTGAAAACATAGGTATACCAGTCTAAGTCGGGAGTAAATTCTGGAAAAGTGATAACGCCTTTAAGAACGGGCTTTGCCTTTAGACCTGTTTCCTCTAGAATCTCGCGCGCAGCACATTCCTGTGGGGTTTCTCCTCGCTCTAGTTTGCCACCGACACCAATCCACTTCCCAGCATGAACATCATTGGGCTTTTTGTTGCGGTGAAGCATGAGAAACTCCCGACCATTATCAATATAACAAATCGTTGCTAACTGAACCATATTACCTCCTAAGATAACCAATTGATAGGTTCCAAGCCCTTAGCCACTAAGAAATCATTGGTACGAGAAAAGGGTTTGCTGCCAAAGAAACCACGATACGCAGACAGCGGACTTGGGTGAGCTGACTCGATTATCAAATGTTGCGAATTGCTAATCAGGGCTTTTTTCTTGCGAGCGTAAGAACCCCATAAGATAAAAACAACTGGATCAGACTTTTCATTGACTACTTTGATAATAGCATCCGTAAAAGGCTCCCAGATTAAGCCTGCATGCGCATTGGCCTGCCCAGCAGGCACTGTCAGACCAGCATTGAGCAAGAGAACACCTTGCTGAGCCCAGGAAGTCAAATCATGCGACTCTTTCACTCCGATATCGTCTGCCAGTTCTTTGAGAATATTCTGCAAAGAAGGCGGAGCTGGAATGTCATCAGGTACAGAAAAACTCAAGCCCTGTGCCTGTCTAGGTCCATGGTAGGGATCCTGCCCCAAAATAACCACCTTAACATCCGCTAAATCTGTCGTCTGAATCGCATTAAAAACCTTTTCCCGAGGTGGGTAAATGGTCCCTGAAGCATACACTTCGTCTAAAAAATGATTGATTTTTGCAAAATAACCTTCCGGCAGCTGCTCCTTAATCAAAGCGTGCCAAGCTGAATGTTGCATATATGTCTCCTCTCATTTTCTACGATAAAAATTCTATTACTTAATCCACCTAAGTGCTCTTCTGAGCTCTGCTCTGCCATTTTCCAGAAAACAAGAACCATGGGCTAGTATGATTTTCTCCGGTTGCCAAGCCAGCATCTGCTCTAGACATTCTTTGGCTTCTTTTTGATGACCGATAAAGGTCATGCGGTAGTCAATAGGTGTCTGGCCATCCGGAGCTGCAACTCGAACTAATTTATAAGCCTTGCCGCGAATCTGACTTGGAAAATGCTCTGTTTCAAAATTCTCAATCAAATCTGTCAAAATCAAGGTTTGACAGTCCTTATGAAAAAAGACAACTTCCTCAATATAAGTACTTCCCTTGAAAACCAACTGATCTATCTGACCTGCCCAAGCTTCTGGAGCCTCATCTGTCAGCTTTTTATCAAAAGAGACTGGTATTTTCTGCTTGGCTGCTCTCTCTTCCACTCCTGGGCTAGACCAAGCAATTGCCTCAGGATAACGCTTCTTCCAGTCAGCTATATAGGCATAGTGAATCTTATTAGGTGAAACGAGGTGTGCGACTGGTCCCAAAGCGTCCAACTGGTCAAACAAGGCTTGATTTGGCTGGATTGGTGAATGACACCAGAGCTGACCATTTGCTAACTTAATGACAGTCATGCGGGTAGAAAAAGGCAACTTTGTCACCACTGCATCCATCTCAATCAAATCACCGTCGACAATCCAGATATTCTCAGCAATGGGCTTCAAGCTATAAAGCGGTTCATAGATAGGAACAGATTTTTTCATTTCAAAGAGTCCTTCTTTCTAGTCCAAAAGCGAAACTTCCCTAGAGCTTGAGGATACTGGGCCAATCCTAGGGCAGACAGAACCAAAATCTGTGGCAAAAACTGAATCAGATAACGCGTCTTGCCTCCTTCGAAAATCTGCAGAAAGAGCAGGCCGCCAAAAACAGCTAAGGTTAGAAAATTCAGTTCATCACTGGAGCGGTATTTCCAAAGGGCAAAGACAAGTCCTGCTGCCATGACAATCCAAACCACCTGCTTGGACAGCGAGAAATAGACAAATTCTGACTTGTCAGTATTCAAGAAGAAGTCACGGACAAACTGAGTTAGAGGATTATCCTTCGTATCTTGGTAAAAAGGCGATATATAAGGTGTCTTTTCATTTTCAACACTGCGGTAGAGCCAGCCCAAATCTCCTTCTGCTACAGTCAGAGACTGCTTGTGGAAGAGATGATGAGCTAAAGTCAAAGGATTATATTCACTTAAGCGCCGCTTGATTTCCTTGATAACATATTCCTTGGCAAACATGCCATTGTTATAGTCATATTGCTTGTCGGGCTCAATATACTGCAAGAGCCCTTCTTTCATATCTTCCTGATTGTGGCCATTGAAAGTCAGACCTAGATTGATAAAGAGCAGGGGACCTTTTGCCAATCCCTCTCCCTCCATAATCGGCACTTCCTTCTGATGCTTGGACCAGTAATGCAGCGGGGCGTAGCTAATCGCAAAACTGCAAGCAAAAACAACTAGTGTCAGAAAGAACTTCTTCCAATTCTTTTTGAAAAAGAGAACTCCGAAGACAGCTATCAGCAGAATCATTACTGTTGGTCTAAAGAAGAAAGCCAGACTAGTCATCAGTCCAAGCAAAATACTGCGCCAAACCAGCTGTCGGCTGGACTCCTCTCCCTTCAGCAATCCCAGAACTAAGAAAATCTGCAGGCTAATGAAAGGCAGGGGCGGAATATCGGTATACATTGAAAAGAAATAAGGAGAGAAGCCCAGTAAGAGCACATATAAACTAAAGACAGCATCTGCAGTCCTTTGTGAAAAATACTTTTGGCAGCCCTTATAGAGAATCAAGGCCGTTACGTTAGTATAAACAATATTCAAGGCCTGCATGACCCATAAGCCAGATTCCCCAAATACATTAAAGAAAAAGCGCTCGTAGAGAAAGAGTGAGACATTGTTAGGGTTCCGGGTCAGATAGCTGGAAATGGAGCTTTCTTTTAGAGTCTTGAAAGCCCCTGTAAAGACAACTGCTGCATCCCGCCTAATCAAAAGCTCAGCTGAAAAGAGCATGATCAGCTGAAAAATAAAGACGGCTAGCATAATAAGAAGTTTATGCTTCATCAGCCAATGATAAGCTTTTCCTAGCAAATGCCGATAGCGATAGCCTAGATACGCTAACCCAGCAAAAGCAATAATAGCTATACTATTCAGCTCTGCAACATGCCAGATGGCAATCAGAAACCAGTGAACAGCCGTAATCAGCATAACTTTCTGTAATATCGAAAAGGATAGATGATAAATCTTAGACATAGCTCTATTATACCAAACACCAAGACTTTAAGCCATTTTTAAAGGCAATACAAGGACGTTTTACTGAAAAATGACCTGAATAAGGGTCAGATCATTTTATTTGTATTCGGTCTAGGCCTGCCAATTTTCTTGGTCATGCTTAAATTTCTCAAGCAAGGCCAATCCTTCAGGACTGACATAACCTTCTGCTTCGGCCAGAGTGATTAGCTCAGTGTAGTTAGAAAGCGTTATTAATTTCACACCCGCATCATTAAAGTTCTTTTCTGCTTTTGGTAGCTCATAGGTAAAGATAGCTGCTGCGCCAATCACATCCGCACCTTCACGTTTCGCTGCAGCAATCGCATCCAAGACCGAACCACCAGTAGAGATTAAGTCTTCAATGACAACCATCTTCTGCCCAGGCGCTACGCGACCTTCGATTTGATTGCCCGCTCCGTGATCTTTTGGTTTGCTGCGGATATAGGCAAATGGCAGGTTCATCTTATCTGCGATAATGGCTCCGTGAGGAATGCCTGCTGTCGCAGTTCCAGCAATGACTTCTACATCTGGAAATTCCGCCCGAATCTTTTCAACGAAACCATCTTCAATCAAGGTCCGAGTTTCTGGATAAGCCAAGGTCACACGGTTGTCCGTATATATAGGTGACTTGATGCCCGACGCCCATGTAAAAGGCTCTTCTGGCTTCAAATACACAGCTTTGATTTTCAATAAATCACGCGCAATCTCTTTTGCTAAAGTCATTTGTTGCTCCTTATAAATTTGAATGTTTATGATGCTGTCAATTACATATAACGATTTAATTCGAATTTCTTGTTTTGCTTAGCTATTCCACTGCTTTTTAATCTCGTGGTAGGCATCCCAAGGATTTTCAGCTTGGATAATCGGACGGCCGACTACAATATAATCACTGCCGATTTGATGAGCTTCCTGCGGAGTCATGACCCGCTTTTGGTCACCGATTTCTGATCCAGCTGGCCGAATACCCGGCGTCACACAGAGAAAGTCTTCAGCAGTTGCCGCCTTAATCAGTTCCACTTCTTGAGCTGAGCAAACTACGCCATCCAAGCCAGCTTCTTTAGCCTTCCGAGCGTAGTTGACAACAGACTCCTGAACCGTAGTCTGGATATTTTGGCAATCACGCATATCTTCCTCGCTGGTCGAGGTCAGCTGGGTCACCGCAACCAACTTAGCCTTATCACCCAAGACCTTCTTGGCTTCGCTCATCATCTCCACACCACCTGCTGCATGAACCGTCACCATGTCGATGCCAAATGTACCTAAGACAGACATGGCTGAGCGGACCGTATTGGGAATGTCGTGCAGTTTCAGATCCAAGAAAATACTGTGTCCAAGACCTTTCAGGTAATGAACGATTTCAGGACCGATGGCATAGAAGAATTCCATGCCGATTTTGACATAAAGTTTTTCATCTTCCGGAAAATGCTCCAAGAAATCTTTAACATCGTCAAAAGATGGAAAGTCGAGGGCGATAATAGGCCGTTCTTCACGCATGAGGGGAAAATCTCCTTTTAAATTTTTAACTTTAAAAAAATCTGCTAGGTACTCCTATATCCAAATCGACCTTCACATTAGGCTCAGAGACATAGAAAAACCTTGCCTGAGAGCAAGGTTACACGAAAATGTGGCAGTATCTGCCATTCAAACGTATGTACCTTAGTAGCCTCTCTGGACTTCTTTAAAGGTTATATCTAGTTCATTCTATAATTTCACAGCAGGATTGTCAAGTAAAAATGTAACTTTAAAGTAAATTCTCTCGAACTTCTTTTCGTAAGCTTTCAAGACTTTCAATGCCGTATTTATCCATAGCCTTAGGCAGGTTCTCAATGATAGTCAGACAGGCATATGGATCCGTAAAATTGGCAGTGCCCACTCCAATAGCTGAAGCGCCTGCTATAAACATCTCCAGAGCAGCCTCCGCAGAATCAACTCCCCCCATACCAATAATGGGAAGGTTACTTGCTTGCGCCACTTGACGAATCAGCTTGAGCGCTACAGGAAAGACAGCAGGGCCAGACATGCCACCAGTGCCATTGGCGATAATAGGCTTGCGCGACCTCAAGTCAAATCGCATACCTACCAAGGTGTTAATCATGGTAAAACCAGCAGCACCAGCGTCTTCAACAGCCTTGGCTACCTGAGTGATATCAGCCACACTCGGAGTTAATTTGACATAGACAGGTACTGCAGAAGCATCTACTGCTGCCTTGGTTGCTTCGTAGGCTAATTCTGGAACTTGGCCAATCAAAAGGCCAGCATTTCCATGGTCAACATTAGGGCAGGAGATATTTAGCTCAATAGCCTTGACATTGGGGGCTTGGGAAATTTTCCCAGCCACTGTGGCATATTCTTGATTGGAAAAGCCCGCTACATTAGCAATGATTGGCAGGTCGGGATAATGCTTTTCCAGCCAGGGCAGTTTTTCAGCTAGAACAACCTCAACACCTGGATTTTGCAGGCCGATGGCATTGAGCATACCAGCGGGCGTTTCTGCCACACGAGGAGTGGGATTGCCAAAGCGGGGGTCCAAAGTCGTAGCCTTTATCATGATGGAGCCTAGCAAGTCTAAGTCATAGTACTTGGCATATTCTTGACCGAAACCAAAGCAGCCAGATGCTGGAATAATTGGATTTTTCAGATCCAAGCCTGGCAAGGAAACTCTTAAACGTTGGTCACTCATTCTTTTTCCCTCCTAGACAATAATCGTGCCCGTCTCAAAGACCGGACCGTCTTCACAAACGCGCTTATTGACCGACTCGTCCTGACCTGCCACATGAACGACGCAGGCATAGCAGGCGCCCATGCCACAAGCCATACGGGATTCCATAGAAAGATAAGCATGCGGATGGTCCTGAAACTTACGATCGACATACTGGAGCATGGCTGGCGCTCCACAGGAATAGACAGCAGCATAGTCTTGGGGCAATTTATCTACAACTGCTGATACATAGCCCTTGCGACCATAGGAACCATTATCCGTCGTAACAATGACCTCAGCGTATTTTTTCATTTCTTTTTCTAAAATAAGAGCAGCTTTATCAGCAAATCCCAATACAGCCGTCACCTGAGCACCCTTAGCATGCAATTCTTTAGCAACCTCAAGCAGAGGTGGAACACCAATCCCACCACCGATAATCAAAACTTGGTCACCTGACCTTACAGGGGTCAAATCAAAACCATTTCCCTGAGGCCCCATAACATCAAGATAAGAACCAGCAGGAAGTTGAGAAAAAATAGCTGTTCCGCCGCCTTCTATCCGATAAATAATGCGACAAGTCAGATTGTCTCGGTCAATCTCTGCGATTGAGATAGGCCGGCGCAAAAGCTTGCTGTCATCTGGTACCCGAATATGTAAAAACTGCCCAGCCTGCATCTGAGCAACCATTTGTCCCTTTAGAATCATGGAAAAAATATTAGGCGCAATTTCTACTTGCTCAAGCAGCTCCATCTGCTCCAGCATAATCTTGCCAAATCTCTTTTTACAACTGTCACTAACCATGACAACCTCACTTTCTACAAGAAAAAACCTCGCCGCAGCAAGGTTTCGCAAAAAACAAGGCAACCAATTGCCTCTTATACCGTTTTTCCCACCTTGCAGCCTCACTGGACTTGATTAAAGGTTAAATTGTAAACATTATATCGTTAGAGATGAGGATTGTCAAGGCATAAAAAATATTAGAATTTTCATATCACTAATGAATCGAAGCATTACCAGCTCTTGTCGAATTCACTTCTTGCATCCGCAAGACGAAAGCTGCCATTCTCCTGCCTCTTGAAAATCAAAGACACCCTATCCAATTTTCGTTCAGCAGGTGGACGATGAATATTAAAATAATTCACCCGCAACGATAACGGGCTATAATCTGTATCGCTTCCAGAAAAATTACTATCTGAAGGCAGTCCAAATCGAGCAACAATCTCCTGATATGTCATTCCACCTTTTCCATATTGACTATCACCTACTGTCAATGTATCCATATCTTCTGGCTTCCACTTAAAAACAAACTCATTTTTGATAGCTGGTAGGTTATGAATGTCATCCAAGTAAACTGCCGTTTTAGTTATTAAATAGTACTTTTTTCCATTGGAATCGGGGTCATAAAAACCCAAACTGATTTCCTGAGGATGTCCTGATGAACCATATCTTGGAACATCAACAATTCTTGTCTTATAAGTTAGTGTCAATCCATTTTCGGTAAAACTCACATTTGAACCCTTACCGTATTTCGTAATAACCTCTTCCAAAGTCGGATTATTTTCCCACTCCCCGACTTTGGCTATTTTGAGTTCTACAAAATTGTCTAATGTCCAATTAAAAACAAACTTTTTTTCATCTTCCTCAACAATTTTCTTTTTCAGTTCCTTCTGTTTTTTGTCCATTTCTAACTCAGCTTCATCTTGCTGAGTAGTAGAGCTTTCTTTACTAACTGACGACACTGTCTTATTATATTTGTACTTAAGGTTGGCTCTAGGAATCTTTTGAGAAAAATAATAGAAGCCAAAGAATAAAGCAAATGACAAGGTCAAACAAAGAAGAATAAAGGCCGAATTAATCCTTTTTTTCTCCTCCTGTATGGCCATCATGCTAAGTTCTTCTCTTTTTATCTTTTGTTGTTGATAAAGTTCTTTTTTTATGGCTCTAAATGAATTAGCATCATGTTTTTTCTTGCTACTCCTTCTCAAGATTATCTCCTCTGTCTTTTTTATTTTAGTTTACTGGTTTTGTTTAGAAACCAAACGCCATGTTCCATCTTCTTGCTTATAGAATTCTAGATTGACAGACTTCAATTGTTCCGGATTTGTCAAAGAATGAGGATTATGATAAGTAACTCGCATTTGAAGTTGATTGTCCTCTCCCAAAATCGTCTGATACAGCGGCAAACCAACATTTGAAACAATCTCATCATACACCGTACCTTTGTCAGTACCTTCTCTAGCACCAATAACAAGACTATCTATATATTCTTGTGTCCATAAAAAGTTTCTATTAGGATTTTGATCCACCTTAATTTCATCACTTGCAAGGTTAGAATGGTACTTGGAAATGAGCTTATAGACACCATCAAATTCAGCAAATATTAAAGAAACATAACCAAGAGCACCATCCTTCTCTTTCCAAAAAAGACGAATATGCTTTTGAATTTCATTATTTGATGAAAAATCAATCCACGAACCAGCTTCAACAGGTCTTCCAAATTCTCTTAAAACATCTTCCAAGACAGCTCCGCCTTTATCTTTGTCCATGGGTAGAGAAACTGCCTTGTCAACCGTCCAAAGAAAGGAACCACTTTTTTCTGGAGGAACTGTAAGACTTTCAGCGAATTTTTTCACTTCAGTCATCTTATCCTCTAATTTTTTTGATGGTGAAATAATCTGACTTGACTGGCTCACCGGTTGCTTAGATTTAGTCTTTTGCGATATAGAAAGCATCAAAAAAACTGCTCCAACGATAGAAAAGCCAATAATGGCTAATAGAACGAATGGTAAGAACTTAGACTTAGATGTCTCCTTCTCTAACTCAAGAGCAATATCTTCAAAAGAATCTTCTTTTCTCTTCATAACTACTCCTTTTACAGTCTAAAAATCATCATATCACGAATAACTTGAAATTGCAAAACCCGTTTCATTATAAAAGACTTGATAAAATCGCTCTATAATTCCGATAAGAATAAACTTTAAAAATGTCACTATATCCAATAGAATTTCTTTTACCATCTGTCCATTTGATAGATTCAATTATAAAACCATGCTAGCTTTCATTGATTTATTGGGAAAAAATCCCCAGTTTGTGATAAAATAGTCCTATGAGAATTCAACAGTTACACTATATTATCAAAATCGTCGAGACTGGCAGCATGAACGAAGCTGCCAAGCAGCTTTTCATTACCCAGCCTAGCCTATCTAACGCTGTACGGGATTTGGAAAATGAAATGGGTATCGAGATTTTCATTCGCAATCCCAAAGGAATTACCTTGACCAAGGACGGCATGGAGTTTCTTTCTTATGCCCGGCAGGTTGTTGAGCAGACGCAACTTCTAGAGGAGCGATACAAAAACCCTGTCGCCCACCGCGAGCTTTTCAGCGTGTCTGCTCAGCACTATGCTTTTGTAGTTAATGCCTTTGTCTCCCTGCTTAAAAAAAGCGATATGGAGAAATACGAGCTCTTTCTGCGGGAAACTCGAACTTGGGAGATCATTGACGACGTAAAAAATTTCCGCAGTGAAATCGGCGTCCTCTTTCTCAATAGCTACAACCGCGATGTCCTATCCAAGATGCTGGATGACAATCATCTGATTGCGACTCATCTCTTTACGGCTCAGCCCCATATCTTTGTCAGCAAGTCCAATCCGCTGGCCAAGAAAAAGCTGGTCCAATTATCTGACTTAGAAAACTTCCCCTACCTCAGCTATGACCAAGGAACTCACAATTCCTTCTATTTTTCTGAGGAAATTCTCTCTCAGGAACACCATAAAAAATCAATCGTCGTCAGTGACCGCGCGACCCTCTTTAACCTTTTGATTGGTCTGGATGGCTACACGATTGCAACCGGTATTCTAAACAGTAATCTCAACGGAGATAATATCGTGTCAATCCCACTGGACATTGATGATCCGATTGAACTGGTCTACATCCAGCATGAAAAAGCCAGCCTATCCAAAATGGGAGAACGCTTCATTGACTATCTAATTGAGGAAGTGAAGTTTGATAAATAAACTGCAAAAAACACCTGAAAAAGCTATCTCAGGTGTTTTTTCTAATGTTTCAACTTCCCCAACACTTCCCCTATCTTACCCTCAATGACTAGATCTGCATGGCTGTCTTGAGGGATGCTGGTCTTGTTGATGACAACCAGATGCTTACCTGCAAAGTACTGGATGAGGCTGGCTGCGGGATAGACGACCAAGGACGTGCCGCCGATTATCAGCAGATCTGCTTGCTGGATAGCTTGGGCCGCCTGACGGAAAACTTCCATATCTAGAGGCTCTTCATAAAGAGTCACATCTGGCTTGACAATACCGCCACAGTCAAGGCAGTGAGGAATGGTACCCTGCAGAGCCAGAAAGACGTCCAAATCGTAGAATCGCTGACAATTCAGACAGTAATTTCTATCCGCGCTGCCATGTAGTTTGAGAACCTTCTTTGAACCGGCCATTTCATGCAAGCTATCGATATTTTGAGTCACTACAGCCTTGAGCTTGCCCGTCTTCTCCAAGTCCGCCAAGTAGACATGAGCAGCATTAGGCTTGGCATCCGGATAGAGCAGGTACTTCTTGTAAAAGTCAAAAAACTCCTGCGGATAGCGCTCAAACATAGTATGAGAAACCAGCTGCTCCGCTGTAAAATGCCGTCCTAGCTTGACGCTGTATATCCCATCAGAACTGCGGAAGTCCGGAATATTGGACTCAGTCGAAACCCCCGCTCCACCGAAAAAGACGATATTCTGACTTTGGTCTATTAATTCTTGCAGCCTTGCAATCTTATCCATCCTGCTACTCCTTATAAGAGACTTTCTATGACCGCATTCGCTCGGTCAAAGTAAAAAGGTTCTCTCTGATAGACAATGCCTGTCTCCAGAGCCAAATCAACCAGAAGCGCCATAAAGTGCTGAGACGAGAAACCTGTCGTCCTGTGCAATTCTTCCTCATCGAAAGGCTTGATAAGATGAGCCAACGGATTGCGGACTGATTTTTCTAACTCTCTTAGCTGCTGTGCTGATTCTTTGACAGATTCGTGTAAATTCAACTGCAAAATCAGCTCCGTCAAACTAGAAGAATTGACCGTGCTTTCTGCATGAAAATTTTGCAGGTCAGGATTATCAGAATTTCGCATCTTTTCAAACTTCCAACGGTCGTAACTAGCCCCTCGCGAGTTATGAATATAGCAGTCAATATCCGGTATTTGCATGCGAATCAGCCGCATAAAAATCCGATAAATAGCTGGACTAACAGCTCGGATAAAGTCAATCAGCTGCTCATTTCTCAGCTTGGCTTCCAGATCATAAAGGTAATTGACCAACTGCTCGTCCGATTCATTTTCATGGCAAAAAAGCTGAAAATCAGCTAGGTTAGACCCAGTGATTTCCAACTTTAGATTCATCATAGATTGGATGTTGAGCTCTCTTCGCTCCGCTAAAGCGCCAAGAAGACGGACCAAGTCAGACTGGACACCACTTCCTGCTCTCTCAGCTAGTTTATGAGCATAAGCATAGTCATAGCGGGAAATAGCAAAGAGAATGGCTTCTTTGACATCTACTTTCATGCTTCTGCAATCAAGGTTTCCAAACCAACCTTCATCATATCGGTGAAGGTATTTTGGCGCTCTTCAGCTGTTGTATCCTCTTCAGGATTGACCAAGCTGTCAGAAATAGTCATAATTGCCAGAGCATCTACATGGTGCTGAGCAGCCAGATAGTAAAGAGCTGCCGCTTCCATTTCAACTGCCTTAACGCCCCACTTACCAAGCTCGATATTCTTTTCAAAGTAGTTTGAGTAAAAGACATCAGACGACAAAACATTCCCAACATGGGTTGTCATACCAAGATGTTTGGCGATATGGTAAGCCTTATCTAACAAATCAAAGCTAGCGATTTGCGGAAAATCATACTGTGGCCAGTCATTACGGATAATGTTGGAGTTAGTTGCAGCCGCCTGCGCCAAAACCAATTCACGAACATGGACATCAGCATTCAGCGAGCCCGCTGTTCCGACACGGATTAGCTTTTTCACACCGTAGTCAACAATCAGCTCACGCGCGTAGATAGAGATTGATGGCATTCCCATCCCTGTCCCCATAACAGAAACACGCTGGCCTTTATAAGTTCCAGTGTAGCCGAACATATTGCGGACTTCATTGAAGCAAACAGCATCTTCTAAAAAGTTCTCAGCAATAAACTTAGCCCGAAGCGGATCCCCTGGAAGAAGGATTTTATCAGCAATCTCGCCTTGTTTAGCAGAAATATGAATAGACATAATATAAGATACTAAGGGCTTAAAAGAGGCAAAGAAAAAATAGGAAATCAAACGAAGATGCGACTGCATCTAGGTAGATTTATCTTTTTTGCACCGCCTCTAGCCCGAGTTCAATTCAAACTCAGATGCCCTTCCTTTCTGTTTTTATTTGAAAGATAGTTTTTGCTCGTGTTCAAATCTGAACAACTCACTCTACCTTTCTTTAGTTTAATGATTTTATCAGCATAGATAGAAAGGCTGTTCCGGGTTTAATTACCAACCCAGACACTCCGCCTTTCAACATTTTTTTACAATTCAGCAAGTGTTTCTTTAAGAAGTCGTTTGAAATCACCCTTGACACGTTCTGTTACTTCAACCACTTCCTCATGATTAAGCTCTTCTTGGAACCCAGCAGCAAAGTTTGTAATGCATGAAATTCCAAGGACTTTCAAACCAGAATGTGCTGCTACAATCACTTCAGGAACAGTAGACATGCCGACTGCATCCGCCCCAAGCGTCTTATAAGCACGGATTTCTGCTGGCGTTTCATAAGTTGGTCCAGTTACACCGATATAAACACCCTCATCCAGCTTGATACCAAGCTTATCAGCAACTTTGTGAGCGACGGCACGGTATTCTGGAGTGTAAGATTTAGACATATCAGGGAAACGTGGACCAAATTCATCCAAGTTTTCACCGATCAAAGGATTTTGGCCAGTCATATTGATGTGGTCAGTGATCGCCATAAGCGTACCAGGGCCATAGCCGATACCACCGGCAGCATTGGTCACAATAACACCTGTCGCACCAAGAGCCTTCATCACACGTACGGGGAAAGTAACGATTTCTAAAGGATTTCCTTCATAGAAATGGAAACGACCTTGAAGAGCCAAGACTTTACGTCCTGCCAAGTCTCCATAAACTAATTTACCAGCGTGGCCAACAACAGTTGAACGACCCCAGTTTGGAATATCCGCATAATCAAGACTAACGGCATTTTCGATTTCAGAAGCCAATTCTCCCAAACCAGATCCCAAAATCAGACCAAACTCAGGCTCTGTCATACCTTTTTCTTTCAGGAAGGCTGCTGTTTCTTTGATTTTTTCTGATAAGCTTGTCATAAAATATTTTCCTCACTCTCTTATAATGCTTATACCAATTTGTCCAAGAAGCTTTCTCCAATCATCGCCTTATCCACTCCGAAGTTTTCAGAAATGGTAGCTGAGATGTCCGCAAAGTGGCCAACAGGAATATGACCTTGACCGCTCAGCGATTTTCCGAAGACCAAGAGCGGAATGTACTCACGAGTGTGATCCGTTCCGGCATAGGTCGGATCATTACCATGGTCAGCAGTAATCATGAGCAAGTCATCTTCACGCATGTTTTTAATAATTTCTGGGATGCGAGCATCAAACTCTTCCAAGCAGTCACGGTAGCCATGTGGATCACGGCGGTGACCATAAAGAGCATCAAAGTCTACTAGGTTAGTGAATGAGAAACCTTCTTTGAAGTTGTCGTCTTTCAGGGCTTTGACCAATGTATCTACACCATGATTGTTAGACTTATTGTGTCCCATATCATGGTTGATTCCAGCACCATTGAAGATGTCGTTAATCTTACCAACAGAATAAGTATCAATTCCGGCTTCATTGAGCTTGTCAAGTACAGTTGGATTGAACGGAGATACGGCATAGTCGTGACGATTGGCTGTACGAGTAAAGTTGCCTGGCTCACCTACATAAGGACGAGCGATAATACGTCCCAGAAGCGCAGGGCGTTCCAAGGTAATAGAGCGGACGAATTCACAGATACGATAGAGCTCTTCCAAAGGAATCACTTCTTCGTGTGCCGCAATTTGCAATACTGGATCAGCAGAGGTGTAGATAATCAGCTCGCCGGTTTCCATCTGACGAGGACCAAAGTCATCAATAACTGCTGTACCAGAGTATGGCTTGTTAGCCTCACGAATGACCTTGCGACCAGAAAATTCTTCAATCTGAGTCAGGATTTCTTCTGGGAAGCCATTCCAGAAAGTATCAAAAGGCTCAGTAATATTGAGACCCATGATTTCCCAGTGTCCTGTCATCGTGTCTTTTCCAAGAGATACTTCTTCCAGCTTGGTATAGTAGCCGCTAGGATTTTCTTCTTGAGGAACTGTCTTCAAAGGAGCAGGACGCTCAATATTTCCCAGACCAATCTTAGCCATGTTTGGCACATTCAGTCCTACCGTTTTGGAAATATGTCCCAGAGTATCTGAAGCACCATCTGGTACCCCTGCATTGACAAAATTATTGGCATCCGGTGCAGCACCGATACCAACTGAGTCCATAACTACCAAGTGAATACGATTAAATTTTGGCATAAAATACCTCTTTCTATTTATTGGCCTCTAAAACTTGAAGACCTGATTTTCCAGCAACAATAACCTTGTCTACCATTTGATTAAACAATCCATGCTCCACTACTCCCACAACATGATCAAGTTCTTGTGCAAACTCAACTGGATTTTCAATCACACCTAAATCTAAGTCAATAATGAAATTCTGCATGTCCGTGACAAAACGTTGGTCATCTTTCTCACGAAAGGCTGGCTTATATCCAGCACGCTCAAAGCGACGAAAGAGCTGTTCAGCACCATACTGAACAACTTCTACTGGTAGCTTGAAGGCACCTAACTTCTCGACCATCTTGCTCTCATCGACTACCCAGATATAGTGCTTTGTAGGCACTGCTACGACTTTCTCCATGAGAAGCGCGCCGCCACCGCCCTTGATACCGTTAAAAGCTGAATCAACCTCATCAGCACCATCAACTGTCACATCAACAAAGTCAACTTCATCAATGGATTTGAGCGATATACCTAAACATTCCGCCTGTTTGCTAGTGACACTGGAAGTCGTAACAGCTGTAATGTGTAGTCCTTCTTCTTTTATACGACGGCCAATTTCTTCGACAAAATAATAAGCGGTCGAACCCGTCCCGAGACCAACTATCATCCCGCTTTGGACAAATTCAGCAGCCTTGATTCCTGCCAGTTTCTTTAGATTTTCCATAGCACCTCCTCAAATCACACTACTTTTATTATATCATGATTCTCACTAACATGAAAGTGTTTTCTTTAACGGACTTAAATTTCATTCCTTCCGCTTGATAATCGAAAGCCTTGCTCCTCCTTGATTTTTGCGTTACAATTAGGGTAATTGATTTTAAAACACAAGGAAAAATACAGTATGATTACCAGAGAATTTGATACAATCGCTGCGATTTCTACGCCTCTTGGCGAAGGGGCCATCGGCATCGTCAGACTAAGCGGGACTGACAGCTTTGCTATTGCCCAAAAAATCTTCAAAGGGAAAAATCTAAGCAAAGTAGAAAGTCACACACTCAACTATGGCCATATCGTTGACCCTCAAAATCAGGAAATTTTGGACGAGGTCATGGTTGGTGCTATGCGCTCTCCCAAGACATTCACGCGCGAGGACATCATTGAAATAAACACTCACGGGGGAATTGCGGTTACTAATGAAATCCTGCAACTAGTTATCCGAGAAGGAGCTAGAATGGCAGAGCCTGGTGAGTTTACCAAGCGGGCCTTTTTGAATGGTCGAGTGGACCTGACTCAGGCTGAGGCAGTTATGGATATCATCCGCGCCAAGACCGATAAAGCCATGAACAATGCTGTCAAGCAGCTGGATGGGTCTCTCTCCAATCTTATCAACAATACTCGTCAGGAAATTCTCAACACTTTGGCTCAGGTCGAGGTCAACATTGACTATCCGGAGTACGACGATGTGGAAGAGATGACGACCCAATTGATGCGAGAGAAAACAGCTGAGTTCGAGGCTCTGCTAAGCAATCTTCTCAATACTGCAAGACGAGGTAAGATTTTACGCGAAGGCATTTCCACTGCTATCATCGGCAGACCTAATGTTGGCAAGTCCAGTCTGCTCAACAATCTCCTGCGCGAGGACAAGGCCATTGTGACTGATATCGAGGGTACGACTCGGGATGTGATTGAGGAGTATGTCAATATCAAGGGAGTACCGCTCAAGCTTATTGATACAGCAGGAATTCGGGAAACCGATGACCTTGTAGAACAAATTGGAGTTGAGCGCTCTAAAAAAGCTCTGCAGGAAGCCGACTTGGTCCTCTTAGTTCTCAATGCCAGCGAGCCTTTGACAGATCAGGACAAACAATTGCTTGAAATCAGCCAAGATAGCAATCGTATCGTCTTACTTAACAAGACTGACCTCGAAGAAAAGATTGAGCTGGACCAGCTGCCAGCAGATGCTATCAAGATTTCTGTCCTTCACAACCAAAATATCGACAAAATTGAAGAACGCATCAATCAACTCTTCTTTGAAAATGCTGGTATCGTCGAACAAGACGCCACCTACCTGTCTAACGCACGCCATATCTCCTTGATTGAAAAAGCTCTGGAAAGCCTTCAAGCCGTCAACCAAGGATTGGAAATGGGTATGCCGGTAGACCTTCTCCAAGTTGATATGACCCGTACTTGGGAAATCCTCGGTGAAATCACTGGTGACGCCGCACCAGACGAACTCATAACCCAACTCTTCAGCCAATTCTGCTTAGGGAAATAGAGAACAAAAGGACTGATACACTCAGTCCTTTTTATGATGAATAAAAACAAAACAACACAGCAAGTTAAAATATAGAAAAAACTACGTTTGACAACGTAGTTTTTCATATCCATGTCCCCTGCCGGAATCGAACCAGCAACTACTCCTTAGGAGGGAGTTGTTATATCCATTGAACTAAGGGGACTTAGAGAAAAACTCTGCCCAACGACAGAGTCTTTCTAAGATTAACGGCGAATTTCTTTGATACGCGCTGCCTTACCTTGCAATGCACGAAGGTAGTACAATTTAGCACGACGGACTTTACCGTAACGAACGACTTCAATCTTGTCAACACGTGGAGTGTGGATTGGGAAAGTACGTTCAACACCGATACCGTTAGAGATTTTACGAACGGTGTATGTTTCTGAAATACCAGCACCTTTACGAGCGATAACCACACCTTCAAAGATCTGGATACGTTCGCGACTTCCTTCGACAACTTTCGCGTGAACGCGGACAGTGTCACCAGGACGGAATGCAGGGATGTCAGTACGAAGTTGACCTTCAGTCAAGCTTTGGATTAATGGATTCATTTTTTCTACTCCTATCTTACTAATCTTAAGGTTCATGACCGCAGCGGATTAGCCGTTTTTTGTGCTTCCATTAGGCACAAACTATATTATATCAAAATTTCTAAAAATGTAAAGATGTTTAAATGAAAATTCCCAAAAGAATCGCTAAAATTCCGAGAATATAAGTAAAAGCCAAATAGAGAACAAATTTCTTTCGCTCCGAAAAGAGATCTGCCAGCTCAGCATTCAAAGTGGAAAAGGTCGTCAAACCACCACAGAAGCCTGTTGCTAAAATCACATAAAGTTGCTTGTCTTCTATATGCTTATAAAAATATCCAATGAGAAAAGCACCTAGAATGTTTGCCAATAAAGTCCCAATCGGCAGAGATGCTCTGCTATTGACCTTGGAGAAAACATAACGAACGAGAGCACCAGTGCCACAGCAGATTAACATCGCCGACATCATGGCTTCACCTGCTTTCCAGCCCATAAGGCGATTGCAAGGCCACCACCTACACTTAAAACTAGATAGATAAGAAGCTCCATATAGCGCCCTGAATCTGCTAGTTTGATACTGTCTAGTAGAAGACCAGAAAAAGTCGTCAGACCTCCGCAAAAACCAGTCGAAAGCGCTAAAAGCAGACGCTGGGACTTGACTTTACTGCTAAGATAGCCCTTGATAATATAGACCAGCAAAAAAGTTCCCAAATAATTGACCAGTAAGGTACCTATCGGAAATGGATTCGCAAAAACTGATAAGAGCGCTACTTGGTAACGTAGCCAACCACCTGCCATCGCAGATAAAGCCACAGCAATAGAGTTCTGTACTTCTTTCATTAGATATTTTTATTCTGAAATTCACGCGAACGTTTTAAAATGTCAGAAAAGGTCGCAACAACAGTTTCCTTGTAGTCCTTGTTTTCAACCTTATCCGCCACTCTGGCAAAAATCACATCTTCTCTCTTGCTATCCAAGACAGCTGTACCTGTTAATTTTTTTAAAGCCACGACTTGGTCGACCAGATTCATGCGTTGCTCCAGTAAGGTAACGATTGCATCATCCACTTGATCAATTTCCTGTCTGATTTCTTCTAACGTCATCTCATTCCTCCTTATATTCTATCTATCATATCAAAAAATAGTAAAATTTTCTAGTTTAATTCTAAATAAAAAGGTCCAATGGACCTTAGATTAAAGAGAACTTGCAAAAGCGAGTTTTTATCCGCAACCTAAAACAGTCCCCCGAACTGTTTTAGCCAACTGAGCCTTCCATACTCATGTTGATGAGTTGGTTGAGTTCGACGGCGTATTCCATTGGTAGTTCCTTAGTAATGGGTTCCATAAATCCATTGATAATCATAGCTGTGGCTTCTTCTTCGCTTATTCCTCGGCTCATTAGGTAGTAGAGCTGGTCCTCAGATACTTTGGAAACCTTGGCTTCATGCTCTAGCGCGACATTGGAATTATGGATTTCATTAAAAGGAATGGTGTCAGAACTGGACTCACCATCCATCAGAATGGTATCACACTCGATATGAGATTTGGAGCCTGCACTATTCTTACCAAAGCGGACCTGACCACGATAGTCTGTCTTTCCACCATCCTTGGCCACTGATTTAGAAATTAAGGTACTGGAAGTCTTGGGTGCATTATGAAAGACCTTACAACCCGCATCCAAGTGCTGACCATAGTTGGCAAAAGACATGGATAAAACAGAAGTCCGTGCATTGCGGCCATTAAGAATGCTACAAGGATATTTCATATTGACCTTACTGCCTAAGTTCCCATCAATCCACTCTAAGGTGCCGCCTTCCTCAACAATCCCCCGCTCGGTTACGAGGTTATAGACATTGTCCGACCAGTTTTGAATGGTTGTATAGCGGAAAAAGGCATCCTTTTTGACAATGATTTCGACATTTGCCGCATGAAGACTATTGCTTGTGTAAGTCGGTGCTGTACAGCCCTCGATATACTGTATAGAACCGCCCTCCTCGATAATCATCAAGGAACGCTCAAACTGGCCAGCATTTTCACCATTGATTCGAAAATAGGTCTGAACAGGAACTTGGCACTGGACATTCTTGGGCACATAGATAAAGGTTCCGCCGGACCAAACTGCGCTATTAAGCGCAGAAAATTTATGCTCAGCATTTGAAATCACAGTACCAAAAAACTGCTTGACCAAGTCCGGATATTCCTGAACAGCCGTATCCGTATCGGTGAAGATAATCCCCAGCTTGGCAAACTCTTCCTTCATATTGTGGTAAACCACTTCAGATTCATACTGAGCCACAGCTCCAGATAGGAACTGCTTCTCAGCTTCTGGAATTCCCAAGCGGTCAAAGGTTTTCTTAATCTCTTCTGGAACTTCATCCCAACTGCGAGCCCGATCTCCGCTTAGCTTTTGATAATAGATAACATCATCAAAACGAATCCCTGACAAATCCGGGCCAAAGTCGGGCATAGGTAACTTATGAAAGAGTTCCAAGGAGCGCAGACGATAGTCCAGCATCCACTGGGGCTCATTCTTGATTTCTGAGATTTCTCGAACTACTTCTTCGGTCAAACCTTTACCAGTCGAAAAGAGCGGCTTGACATCATCATGAAAGCCAAAAGCATAGTCGCGTTCTTTCATAGGAACTCCTCCTTTATCTGATGGATAGCGCTTACCTATATTATACTCCTAATCATAAGAATTGTCAGAAAATAACACTTTCGCACAAAAAAAACGGCCGCAGCCGTTTCATCTATCTATCACTTTAAACTTTATTAACCAAGCCTTCCGCAAAAGCTTCTAAGCGTGCAATATCATCATCTTCCGCAGATAGGTCTACTTTAACACTTTCTGCACCCTTAACCGCTCCTGTAGCAGCAAAGGCAGCATCAAAGTCATCGACAGCCTTGCAGAATTCATCATAGAAAGTATCGCCCGAACCGACCACTCCGTAGACCTTGCCAGACAAATCCAAACCAGATAAGTCTTCGTAGAAGTCCATCATCTCATCCGGCAGCTCACCATCACCATAGGTATAGGTCGCTACAATCGCGATATCTGCTTCCAAGAAATCTTCTGCATCGACAGTGGTGCACTCGTCCACTTCAACTTCTACATCCAGTTCTCTTAGCTTATCCGCCACAATATCAGCAATTTCCTCGGTGTTTCCAGTCATGCTGGCAAATACAATTTTCGCTAAGGTCATAGTTTCCTCCAAATTCTAATCTGCTCCCATTATATCATATCTTTTTTATTTTAAAAATAAAAACTCTTATGCTACAATGGGTAAAGAAAGTTGACGAGGTTATTTATGACTCTTTATCATGATATTTTAAGTAAGATCAAAGAATACGATACTATTATCATCCATCGCCATATGCGACCAGATCCCGATGCTCTTGGCAGTCAGGTCGGACTGAAAAAGCTGCTTCAGTACCACTTCCCAGAAAAGACAATAAAAGTAACAGGCTACGATGAGCCCAATCTCATGTGGTTGGCACAAATGGACCAAGTCGCAGACGAAGAATACCAAGAGGCCCTAGTCATCGTCTGTGACACCGCTAATACAGCCCGCATTGACGACCAACGCTACACGACAGGCGACTTCCTCATCAAAATCGATCATCATCCTGATGATGAGGTTTACGGAGATATTTCTCTAGTTGATACAAGCTCCAGCAGTGCCAGTGAGATGATCGCTCTCTTTGCCTTTGAAAATAACTTAGACTTGAGCAAGGAAGCTGCTGAACTCCTCTATGCTGGTATCATCGGCGACACTGGCCGCTTCCTTTATCCTTCCACTAGCGCCCGCACATTCGAAGTAGCTGCCAAGCTACGCCAGTACGATTTCGACTTATCAACCTTGTCCCGCAAAATGGACTCTATCAGCCGCCAGGTAGCTAAACTGCAGGGCTATGTCTATGAGCAATTGGAAATAGATGAAAATGGGACTGCGCGGGTCATTCTGCCTCAGGAAGTTTTACAAGCCTATCAACTGACCGATGCTGATACAGCAGCCATCGTCGGGGCACCTGGACGAATTGAAGATGTCGGTCTGTGGGCTATCTTTGTTGAGCAGCCAGATGGTCACTACCGTGTCCGCATGCGCAGCAAGGTTATTCCTATCAACGGTATTGCTAAAAATCATCATGGCGGAGGACACCCCTTAGCCAGCGGAGCCAATGCATTTTCTAAAGAAGAAATAGAGCAAATCTACACCGAGATGAAAGAATTGGCAAAAAAGTAAGAAATTAGTCTAAAAGTCTTGTCAAATCAATCAGAATTTGATAAACTATCAAAGTAACTAATCTATGGCTCGCAAAGAGACCATGGCAGAAAGGAAATTTTTGTAAAATGAGAAAAGATATTCATCCAGAATACCGACCAGTTGTCTTCATGGACACTTCTACCGGCTACCAGTTCCTTAGTGGTTCAACTAAGCGTTCAAACGAAACAGTTGAATTCGAAGGGGAAACTTACCCATTGATCCGTGTAGAAATTTCATCAGACTCACACCCATTCTACACTGGACGTCAAAAGTTCACTCAAGCAGATGGACGTGTGGATCGTTTCAACAAAAAATACGGTCTCAAATAATCATAAGCACCAATCGGTGCTTTTTTTGTATCCTAGTATGTTTATAAAATGTAAAGATAGAGAGGAAAAACTGGGTAGAGGTGCCCAGCTTTTTTGAAGAGATAGATTATAAAGAATAATTTAGACTAAATAAAAATTATTTATAGTTGAATATCCAATAATAGGTACCATCTCCTGCTAGTAAACAAGCTACAGCGCCCTCTTTAGCATCCGGGCTGAGCAATAGCTTACGATTGCCACTTTTAAGCCATTTAGAAGCTACTACTGACGCATCATCCTCTCGACGGAAGGTAATGCCAGCATCACTGTCATAGCTAACAGCTAATTTATTGGCTGTTGGGAGAGATTGATTATTGTAGATATCATCAGACCAGATTAATTCAGGTAGATTTTGCTCCTTACGAGCAGCATTAATGGCTGCAAAAGCTGCCTTGGCCTTATCTATATCTGGGAAATTAGAATCTTCTGTTTTCTCAACTCGATAGATAAATTTGATGGAGCCGAATTCCGTTTTTTCATAACCCTTAACACTGCTGGTTAGATTAGCAGTCAGAACATAATCTCTAGCCCAAGCATGTTCCACTGCCTGTTTGAAGACATCTTCTTCTTCGATTTCATAAGTTACTTTACATTCGTAACCTGCATTATCCAGCATTTTTGGTGACAACTGTTTCTGAACATAATCAATAAATTCTTCTTTATTCTTAAACGGTAGCGCTTCTCCTGCTTTACCAGTTCCTACCACATTTTCAGAATAAAGTTTAACACTAGATGCATTATCATCATAATTGTATTCATCGTCTTTTGGATTGGAATGATTATTTGGATCAAGAGCCGGATCGTCTAAATCTGTTCCGTTAAAGAGTTTCCAGCGGTCGCCCATCCACTTGTAGTATCCATCAATACCATCAGGGTTTTCGTCTCCTAGATGGACTCGGTAATAATAGGTGCCGTTATCATCTACAAAGCGATGATCACTCTTCATCCGAGGATCATCAGGTCTGTAGAGAGGTTTTGGTAGTTTGCTATAGTCGATATTCGGTTTCGGAGCCCAGTCAGGTGTTTCTGGCTTATCTAGCCCAGGCTTAGGTTCTGGTTGTGGATCTGGACTTGGTTCTGGATCTGGAGTCGGTGTTGGAGATGGTTCCTCTGCCTTCTTCACATAAACCCACTGACCGTTTTGGTAATAATAAGAGCCATCATCCAATACATAATAGTGATAGCCATTTTCATAACGGTAATGAGGATCATTTTTTAGCTTGTTAAAGCCATCTTGATAGTAGAGTTCCCACTTGCCATTTCTATAGATATAGTAGTCACCGTCTTTGTTCTTATAATAATAAGAGCCGTTCCAATAAAAAATATCAGAACGATACCAAGGATTGTAATATCCCAGATAACGGCCGTTGCCGTAGCTATAACCATAATCATAACCGCGTCTGTTATAATAACGATAGCCCGGTTGAATCATGTAATCTCTACCATAATTTGTTTCAGCATTACTTCTGACAACCAAAAAGAAAGAGAAAGCAAGAGCTCCATAAATGATTAAAGCTTTTAATAAGTGATTTCTTTTTATGTTCATGATTTTCACTCCTTTTATCACAAAAAATCACCGAAAATCCACCTCTTCTTATTATAATATTTTAATACTCTAGTTTTTCTCCGTCAAATAATAACAAAAATATTATCCTACAATTAAACACTTCTACTATTTTGTATAAAAAAACACCCTAGGGAGTTAGGCCGCTCCTAAGGGTGTTTTTCCGTTAATTAAGTCAATATTATTAGGAATTTAAATTAAATATTATTTATAGCTGTATGCCCAGTAGTAAACACCGTTTCCGTCTACAACTGTAGCTACTGCACCTTCAGTTACGTTAGGATCAAGAAGCAATTCTCTCAGACCGCTGTTAGCCCATTTTTTAACGACAACAGAGGCATCTTCATCACGACGTCCAACAAAGCCTGAGCTATCGTATTGACGTGAGATTTCATTTACTTTTGGAAGTGCTTGATTTTGATAAATATCTTCTGACCAAGTCAACTCTTTCAAACCTTGAGCTTTACGTTCTTCATTGATTTTAGCGAAAGCTTCTTTAGCTTTTGAAACATAGTCATAGTTTGTATCGTTTGTTGCTTCAACACGGTAAACAAACTTAACATAACCAAACTCTACATCACTGTATTTCTTGTCTTCAACACCACTCTTAAGGTTCGCAATCAAGACATAATCCTTAGCGTATGGGTTTTCTTTGGTTTTCTCAAAGATTTCTGGATCTTCGATTTCCCACTCAACTTTAGCATCCCAACCTGAGTTATCAAGGAACTTAGGTTTCATCTTTTCGATAACGTAGTTTTTGAACTCTTCAACGTTCTTAAACGGAAGCGGCTGACCTGCTTTAGCAGTAGCAACTAGATTAGTTGAGTACAATTTCACGCTAGAGTTTTGATCACTGTACATGTACTCATCGTCAGCAGTATTTTCGTGAAGTTTTGGATCAAGTGCTGGATCGTTTGGATCAGTCATACCTTGAAGTTTCCATTTTCCACCAATCCACTTCCAATATGGTGAATAACCTGTACGCTCTGAGTTAGATGGTACATAGTAATAATGTGTGCTACCATCGAAGTAGTAGTTTTTATCATTTTTTAGGGCTTTATCACCTGGTTTTCCTGGTGGGTAAACCAATTTTGGTGTTTGTCCATTTGGTGCCCATGCCAAGTGCTCAAGTCCTTCTGCTGGTTTTTCAACATAATCAGGGATTTGGTTTTCACTTGGTTCATCAGTTGTTACCAAACCTGGTGTTGTTGGAACAGCTGGTGTTGCTGGTGTTTCAGGTTTTGGTTCAGCTGGCGTTTCTGTAGATGGTTTGAATGGATCAAACTCGCTATCAGCACCATTAATTGGTGGATTATCTGGCAAATCAACACTTGGAGTTGTTGGTTGTTCTGGTTTTGGTTCAGCTGGTGTTGTTGGCTCTGCAGGTCTATCGCTAGGAGCTGGAGTCGGTTGAGCTGGTTCAGCTGGAGTTGGAGCAGGAACTTCTGGTTGAGCTGGCTCTGTTGGAGTTGTTGGTTGTTCTGGCTGCGCCGGAGTTGTTGGAGTTGTTGGTTGTTCTGGCTGTGCTGGAGTTGTTGTATCAGCAGAATCTTTAACAAGCACCCACTTACCATTTTGATAATAGTAATAGTCACCATTCTCTAAAACATAGTAATGGTAGCCATTTTCATAGCGATAATGTGGATCATTCTCCAAATTGTTAGTTGATGAATTATTGTTACTGTTGTTTGTCAAAGGTTTCCACGCACCATCACGGTAGATACGGTAAGTTCCGTCACTCATGCGATAGTAATGGTTACCATTCCAGTAAATATAATTGTCATCATTTTCAAGATTGTTGTAGTTATAATTCCAGTTGTTATAACCTGGGTAATAGTTGTTATAACCGTAGTTATAGTTGTTATAGCCATAGTTATAATTGTTATAGCCGTAGTAATAGTTGTTATAACCATAGTTATAGTTGTTGTAGCCATAGCCATAATTGTTGTAGTTATAACCATAGTTATTGTAGCTATAGTTATTACGCGTTCTGTTTGTGTTGCGAGAAGTACGAGTAGTACGTGTATTTGTATTCCAGTAATTATATCCTGGTTGGTAACGGTTATTGTAGCCGTATTCAGCCGCTTGTGCGTTATTCGCAGCCAAAACTGGAATAATAACCGCAGCAGCCAAAACAGATCTAGTTACAAATCTGAATTTTTTATCCATTGAATTAAACCTCCAAAAGCAACAGAGTGTCGCTTCAAAAAAAACTTTTTTATTAGGGGGGGGTAAATTATTTTTTTGTGCACAACTTCATAAAAAAATAATTTATTTGAGCCAGCATAATAATCTTCTAATCTCTTCTCCCTTTTTTAGTTTAGATATTAAATAGATTATATGCTCAAAAAATACTTTTTTATGCATATCTCACCCTCGATTTGAAATTATAGCACAAGATTTTTTCTAAATCAACAGTTTTGATTGACATTGTGTAAAATTTTATGATGGTCATTTTTAAAAGGTTCGGATTTTTTGTTCTTTTTTTTTATAAAACCAGAATTTATTATTTATAAAAGCATTAAATCCGAATGTTATTTTATTCAATGATATTTAAATTCAGTTTACACTGTGTAAAATATTTTTTCGCTTTTTATTTATCATATTTGAATACAAAGCTAAAACCCTTATATTACTGATTTTTTGAAGTATCTTATAATAGCAAAAAAATAAATCAATACTTAAAGATATATCTATAATTAGACATATTCTTAAATTTATATAAAAAAAGAGGAATTATAAGATTCCTCTTTTTTAAATATTTTAGTATTTTAACTGTTTAATAACTAAAATATGGCTATCTTTTTCTCCAAATAAACTATGTGGTTCATTTGGCTCCATCGTTAGAAAGGATCCTGGAACAAGTCGCACAGTATGATCTCCAGCAGAAAAGATCACATCCCCAGATAAACAAACAACTGTTACTAGGGCATCTGCACAATGTTCTGGTACTTCTTTTCCTTTAGCAAGATGAAGATGATGAATGATTCTCCCATCTTCTTCTACTGGTGTTTCTACAAAAGCATTATTAAGATTAGTTTGATAGAATTTCATTTTTTGAGCTCCTTTCGACCTTATAAAGCCAGTCAAGACCTGTTCAACTAAACAGGTCTTGACTAAAATTAAAAATTATTTTTCGTAGTCACCACCCGTAAAGTGATAATACTCCTCTAAAGTAAGACCTGAATCAGATATTTCTTTCGCTTCTTTACCTACATAACGTAAATGCCAACTTTCTGGTATATAGCCTGTTGAAGTTTCCTTTCCAACAGGGTAACGCACTACAAAGCCATATTTATAAGCATTATCTAAAAGCCATTGACTCGCTTCAGGCTCTTCAACTAAATTTCCGCTTATATCAATTAAATCAAATGCTAATCCAGTTTGATGCTCACTATACCCTGGTCTTGCTGAGTAGCGATCCGCCGCAGCTTGACCATCTTGGTTTGCATACTTTTGGTACAAATTCTCTTGTGCTTCGTAACTTCGAAAGCCACTGTATTGATTACTAACGGGATAGCCTTGAGCTTGCATATCTGCTATTAAATCTAATAATGCTGATTTAGCAGTAACATTCTCTCCTGGATTATAATCTGAAGACAAAGGATAATGTTTATTTGCGATGATAATTTGATCATATTTCCCTTGAACACTATAGTAGCTACCATTATAGGATACACTCTTATCAACCGAAATTGTCTTATCCCGATTGCTTTTTTCATGCGTATTATCAGGATTTGTTACTATATCTTTTTCAGAGCTTGAATTGTGCTTTTGCATCACTTCACCCTCTTGATTAGTAGAGTTATCTCTGGTATTGTCTTTACCTGATGAACACGCGCTTAAAACAAGAACAAATGTAGCAAGAAAAAATAGTTTACAGTATTTTATTAGCATAATATTAACTTTCCGAGACCTCAAGATTATAGATTACAAAAGAATCACCACTAGACTTCAAGTAATAAGTCTTATTTTTGCGATTTAAACTATTTGGGGTGCTATCAGTATAGTGGACTGTATAGTCCTCATGAGAAGTAACGGTGTAAGAACCATTTTCTTCTTTGATTTCACGAACTTCTAATTTTCCTGGCTCATAATAATCAAATTTTGCTTTTTTAACACCGCCACTTGTCGTCCATTCAACCATATCCTTATATACAGCACTACACGTATCATAGTATTGAGAATAATCATTAGTACGACTTGAAACTGAACTAAAAAACGGCTCTACGATATTCCGTTAGGAAAGAAGAAATTTTTGCTTTTTGAGCTTCTCCCTTTTTTGCTTCTTCATTCTTCTCTTTTATTTTGGTACCATCTATCCTTCTCCTTTGAAACTACATCATCATAATGCTTGTCAAGAGAGAAAAGGCAATAAATGAGAAGAAGAATGTGACAATACCATTTACAACAATAGCCAATAAGTATTTATAGAAAGGATCCATGGACGTAGTTGTTTTTGAATAAATCAAAGCAAAGGTTGCTCCAACCCCAATAATCAAAACACCAATCCATGTCAAAAAGAGAGACAATGAAACAATGCCAAGAAGACTTAACAAAGCCGACACAGCAACAAAAGGCAATACAATAGCATAAAGGCGACCGTACCAATCAAAGGCTTTATTAAAACTAAAACTTTCATCCTTGTAAACCCAGCGCTTCACAACAAATCCACCTAAAATAATAGAGAAGAGGATTAGAGCAGCTGCAATCAGTGAGACAAAGAAAATTTTAAAATCAAAGATTGGTGCGCCAAAATAACCAAAAGTTACCATTCTAAAAACGTTGAAAATATTTGAATTAAGTACTATTGCCGAGAACAAGACTGTCAACCCCAAGGAAAGATAACCATTTATCTTACTACTTTCAACTTCAGATGTTGGCGATTTCCACGCTGAGATAAGCCAAGCCCAGAAACCTTTCATTGTTTTAGAAAACTCGTTAGGCTGAATAGGTTGTTGCTGACTGTAATGCCCCTGATGTCCTTGTTGAGGCATTTGAGCGTTGAATTGCCCCTGCGGATTATTTTGATAAGCTTGTTGATTAAAATCAGCCTGACCAGAATTCTGCTGTTGACCAGTAAAGGGGTTGGTTTGAACTCCACCAGATTGTTGATAAGGATAATCTGGTTGAGCAAACGGTTGCGTCTGATTTGCAAATTGATTTGGATTTGATTGTTGCTGTGGTACCTCTTGATACTGCTGAGAAGACTGTTGAGCAAAAGGTTGTTGGAAATTTTGTTGCTGAACAAAAGGTTGTTGTGGAGGTTCGCTTCCTTGAAGTTCTTGTTGAGGCTGATTAAATGTTGATGAAGATTGAGTTCCCTCATTAATCACTTGATCTACATTTGCTTGTTCGGCTTCGAGAAATTCTCCAGATAGCATTGCCTGAGCAATTTCTTCCTCAGTTGCTGAACGACCATTTACAGCTTCAAAATATTCAAGCCAATCTTGTTTTGACATAGATTTTCTCCTATCTATAAATTATTATACCAGTATAGTATACAAAAAAAATACTGAAAATTCAATCTATTCCGGCATTTGCTCTTCTTAATCGCTTGTCATATCGTCAATTTAGCAGGAAAAGCTTCGACTCCTCCTTCAACATTGGTTACTTGGTAACCCTTAGCTTCCAAAAATTCGCAGGCGCGCGCTGAACGGCCTCCCTTTTGGCAGATGATATGGTAGGAGATTTGTTTATCTAATTTTCTATAATTTTCAGGCAAGGTGCTGAGAGGCAGATTCTGAGCCCCAGAGATATGTCCAGCAGTAAATTCATCCACCTCGCGAACGTCAATCAACTGCAGTTCTTCTGCCTGTAATTTGTCATATAAATCTTTCGCACTAATTTTTTGCATCATTTTTCTCCTATTCATTCATAATCACGATTTTTCCAAAACCTGCCGTCCCTTCGATAAATGCATGAGCTTTGGGCACTTGCTCTAGGGAAAAGACACGCCTTGGTGTAACATTGACTTGGTAGCGGTCAATGTAATCAAATAATTCATCCATCAGGTCTTGGCTCACATGAGCTGAGTGGAAACTTGTCAGAAAACTGTTGTTTTTAATTTCCTCAATTGGGTTGAAACCATTCAGCTCCCACTGGCCACCCAAGAGTCCAGTCACACAGATAATCCCGCCCTCTGCGATATGGTCAAAAGAATCCTTGACAGTTGCCGGACCGACTAACTCCAGGATTTTGTCAAACTTCTCCTCTGTTTCCAGTCGACCATCCTGGTCTATGATGATATCGTCGTAGGCTTGGTGTTTGAGCAGAAATTGTTTAGAACCGCTATTGACCGATCCGACGATATGTGTGTCTGGAAACTGTGCCTTGACCAGACGAGCAAAGGCCAAACCGACACCGCTAGTGGCAGCCCGAACCAAAATCTTGTCATTGGGCTCAATGCGCAGATTTTTCATAGAACCTAGGGCAGTATAATAGGTCTCTGGCACTGCAGCCAGCTCTGTCCAGGTCAGGTTGGTCTCGACTGTATAAATTTGATCGTTAGGTAGAAGGACATACTCGGCATAAGAGCCGTCAAAAGCTCGCCCCATTTCTCCCATGATGGAAACCACTTTCTGGCCAATCTCTAAATCTTCTCGAGTCGTCTCGGCCACTTGGCCAACGCACTCAATGCCTAAAATCCGAGGAAAGGTGACACTAGGCGATAAACCCTCACGAGTAAAAATCTCCGAGTGGTTAATCCCAAACCCTCTGACCTTGACTAGGGTCCAGCCTTCTTGAAGTTCTGGAATCGGTCTTTCTTCCAGCAGAAGCTTTTCTGGCCCACCCGCTTCGTAAATGACTATAGCTTTCATCGTTTCCATAGAATCACCTCGCTTTCTACAAAGTTTAGCATTCTAAGCTTAGACTTATCAAAAAGACAGTCAGATACTCTTGCAAGATCTAATAGTTCTTTGAAAAAATCATCAGCCGACTGTTGGAGAATCTCCTGAGGGGAAGCACGTTGCTGGATATGTCCTTCATCCAAAATCAAGATAGAGGTACAAAGACGCTAGCAAACGAGTGATAGCAATCCGCTAGGTTTAATCACCCGAAAGAGCAGCTGGATAGTACTACTCTATCTCAGCAAAACAGTTAGTTAAAGCTCCAGCACTTGGTAAGAGTAGCCCAAATCTTGCAAGAATTTAAACAAATCTCTTGTAGAGACAAAGATAGTCTTTTCATTGGTATTAGGATGGAAAGTCATGATATCCTCTGATACGATGTCCTTATCAAAATAAACTTGAATGTCCTTCTCCTCATTGTTAAGCAGGCCAAAAGGCGATACCGTTCCTGGTGGCAACTGCATTTTTTCATAGAGGGAATCCGCTGAAGCCATACGAATTCGGTTGGCTGAAACCAGCTCTTTAAACAAATCCATATCCAAAATCTTCTTGTCATCCATAATCAGCAAATAATACTGAGTTTTCTTTTTGTTGGTCAAAAACATGGACTTAGTTCGAACGCCTTCCATGCCTTCAATATAGCTATCTGCCTGCTCTGTCGTAAATGCAGGTGGGTGCTCCACCACATCAAAGGTAATCCCCAACTCTTGTAGCTTATTAGCTACTTGTTGATAAGCATCCATAGTTTTTTCCTTTATTGATGAATAATCTTTTGTACCAATGCTTGTAAGTCTGGAACCACTTCTGCCTCAAACCAAGGATTTTTAGCCATCCAGATTTGGTTGCGGGGCGATGGGTGTACCAAAGGGAAAAAGTCAGGCAGGTAGTCTTGATAATGCTGAACCGTCTCAGTCAGCTTGATATTTCCTGTTTGATGAAGATAGTATTTCTGTGCATACTGACCAATCAAAATAGTCAGCTCAATATCTGGCAAAAGCTCTAAAATCGGCTGATGCCATTTATCCGCAAAGTCCTTACGAGGCGGTAAATCACCAGATTTTCCATGTCCTGGAAAATAAAAATCCATGGGCAAAACTGCAAAGTAGCCAGAATTATAAAACATCTCTTCATCAACACTCAGCCATTCTCTCAACCGGTCACCACTCTTATCTTTCCAGTAAAGCCCTGCCTCTTGAGTTTTCAGCCCCGGCGCCTGACCAACAATGTTAATTCGAGCATTCTTTGGTGCCGCAAAAAGCGGCTTGATCCCTTGCTCCGTAAATTCTTTATTTTCTGGGTCGGCCATGATGGCCTTAGTAATATCTTCTAAAGTATGCATAGCAACTCCTTGCAAAGAAACTCATTTGGCAAGACCAAACGAGTTCTTCTTTTTTATTTGATTAATTCGTAGATAGCTTCCGCGTAAATGGCCGCAGCACGGAAAAGGTCTTCTACATCTGTAAATTCATTGGCTTGGTGCATAGTGTTGACATAGCCTGGGAACATAGCCCCAAAAGCCACACCGCGCTTCAAAAGACGGCCAAAGGTTCCACCACCAATGACTTGCTCATGTCCTTTGAGACCTGTTTGTTTTTCATAAACATTCAAAAGAGTTGCTACCAACTCATCATCTGCTGGAACATAGTGTGGAGTGTGTCCGTGTTCAGACAGACTCACTGACACAACACCAGTAACTTTTTCAAGACCGGCCTGAATTGTTTTCGGATCAGTACCTTGAGGGTAACGGATGTTCAGAGCGATAGTATTGTCAGCCTTAGCACTGTCAAAATGGAAGACACCAGCATTCATGCTAAGAGCACCCATTTTAGCATCTGTATAAGCAATTCCTAACTTCTCACCAGCAAAGTCCTCGTGCAGAACTTGAGCCGCAACTTCCAGATAAGCCTTGGCGTCACCACCAAAGTCAAATTGGTTGAGGAAGAGAGCCAGATAGGTTGCTCCGTTGATACCATCCTCCGGTGTAGAACCATGAGCTGATTTCCCAATGACTGTCACTTCAAGAGCGTCGCCACTTGCTTTCAGACTAGCTGAAACCTTGTGCGTAGCAGCAAAGTCTTGTAATTTGACATCCAATTCCGCTGCATCAACTGCTGCTGTAAAAATAGCTGTCGCTGATTCTGGCACCATATTCTCGCGAAGTCCGCCAGTGAAGCTCTTGAGTTTAAAGCTACCATCATTACTGTTACCAAAGTGGAGATATTCTGTGATATTCCCTTTTTCACCGTTAATGATTGGGAACTCAGCATCTGGTGAGAAACCAAAGTCTGGCTCAGGTAGACCAACATGTTTGAAATAATAATCCATGTCTTGCCAACCGGATTCCTCGTCTGTCCCAACCACAAAACGCACGCGCTTAGATACTGGCAAGCCCAAGTCTTTGATGATTTTCAAACCGTAGTAACAAGCCATGGTTGGCCCTTTATCATCAGACGAACCACGCGCATAAAGCTTACCATCAATAATTTCAGGTTTGTAAGGATCTGTATTCCAGCCACTCCCGGCAGGGACTACATCCATGTGGGCAAAAATCCCAAGTTCTTCCGTACCCTCACCAAAAGTAAAGTGACCAGCATAATTGTCCACATTCTTGGTTTCATAACCATCGCGTTCAGCAATTTCTAAAAACTTATGCAGAGCTTGAACAGGTCCAGGTCCAAAAGGATGCTCCTTGTCTGCCTTGGAATCGTCCCGTTCTGAGTTGATTTCCAAAAGACTGAACAGGTCAGCTAAGAGATCTTCTCTTCGTTTTTCAACTTCTGCTTTAAAATCAATTGTCATTATTTTACCCCAATCTCTAATTCGATTTAAATCAATGCACATACGAATTAAATCAAAAACATAACTATATCAACGTTTCTCAATGATTTCATCAACCGGCAAACGATAACTAGGTTCTAGTTTTTCATTAGTATAACCAACCGTAATTAAGAGTTCCGGACGAAAACGCTCATCAATTTCCAAAACCTCATTAACCTTAGATTTATCGAAACCTAAGATAATGTTAGATCCGATACCTTGGTCAGTCAGAGCCAGAACAAGATTCATAGCCACCAGACCAGCATTAAGAGCTAAATAATCACTCTTTTGCTGTTCACTATAGCGAGCAAACTCAGCAGGCAGATTCTGCATGTAAAATTGAAGCTGCTCATCAGAGAAATTCTTAACTCCAGCCACACGCGCAATCTTGCGAGCCCGCTTGGTTAAATCAGTATCAGTAAAGAGTGCAATGGTCACTGTAGCTTCTTTAATCTGATCTTGGTTAGAGCCAAAAGCAATTTCTGCTAAGTCTTGATTGCGCTCTCGTACTACTACAAATTTCCATGGCTGGCTATTGTGGGCACTAGGTGCCAAAGTCGCAATTTCAATCGCTGTACGGACATCCTTTGGATCCACAGGTTTATCATTGAAATGCTTGGTTGCGTGACGCTTTTTATTGAGTTCTAGAAATTTCATAAGTCGCATCCTTTTCTAAATATACTAGCTTCATTTTATCATATTTTGTAAGAGTTTGCAGAAGTTTTTCATTATTAAGGTTTCTTATCGCAGCTATAAAAAATATATATTGGATAATCAAGATAGTTTCTGATAAGCTATAAAATAATACCAATTTGAATGGAGTAAAACATGAGAAAAATCGTCCTGTTACTAATCATCCTTCCACTGTTAGCCGCCTGCAGTCACCAGAGCACACCTCAAAAAAATTCGTCCCCAAAAACAATTACTGTTGCAACAGCTGGCGATGTCCCACCATTCGCCTATGAGGAAAACGGCAACCTGACTGGCTACGATATTGAAGTACTTAAAGCAATTGATGAGAAGCTCAGTGATTACGAAATTCACTTTCAAAGAATTGCTTGGGAAAGTATCTTCCCAGGACTTGATTCCGGTCACTATCAAGCTGCAGCCAATAACTTGAGTTACACAAAAGAGAGAGCAGATAAATACCTCTACTCACTCCCCATCTCAAAAAATCCTTTAGTACTCGTTAGTAATAAGAAGAATCCTTTAACTTCTCTTGAGCAAATAGCTGGTAAAACAACTCAAGAGGATATCGGAACTTCGAATGCCCAATTCATCAACAATTGGAATCAAAAACACACTGATAATCCAGCCTCTATCCAATACTCAGGGGAAGATATCGGACAACGTATCTTTGATCTTTCCAACGGTGACTTTGATTTCCTAATCTTTGACAAAGTTTCCGTTCAAAAAATTATTAAAGAACGTGGCTTGGATCTATCTGTTGTTGATCTTCCTTCCACTGACAGTCCTAGCAACTATATTATATTTTCTAGCGAAGAAAAAGCATTCAAGGAACAATTTGATAATGCATTAAAAGAACTCTATCAAGACGGAAGCCTTGAAAAACTCAGCAATACCTACCTTGGTGGTTCCTACCTACCAGATTCCTCTGAGTTGAAATAATAAAAGGATTGGCGCTCGCCAATCCTTTTATTATGGCTTTAGGACATAACACGAAAACCATCCACAATGTCTGTATGGTTATTCTAATTATTTAATTAAATTACTATATTCAAATCTTTCCCCAAAATTCCATCAATGAAAGTTGGATTTAATGCGGGTTTTAATTTTTTAAGTTTGAATTTTTGAATTCCTATTATTTCGGGTTGAAAAGAGATATTCCCATTCGGAAATCTCCTTCTGATAATTTTATCATAGACATCTTTTACAAATTCTTCCCACTCCTTAATTCTTCCCACTCCTTAGATGAAGAATTTACAAAGGCTGCTTCTGCATCTAATAAATACCTGATGCCAGCTGCTTGATAAGAGGATAATAAAACAATTGAAAGAGTACACTTAGAATGTTCAATAACTGCTTGGGGTACTTCAAAACCATTATCCCAGTTAAAATTATCAAGTAAAACAAACAGTTCATCTTCGGTTTGAAGACTCTTAATATACGATACAGCCTTAGCATTGCTTTCAGCATACAAAATATCAGATATTTCTTGCAACTGGTGATTATCCATTTCCAAAGACAACTCCATTATAATAGTTATAATTTTCCCAATTTTTGCAAAGCTTTCATTTAAGTTTATTTTATAAGACTCTCTAAAATCCGATAAACTAATCTTTCAATCTATGTCTACAACTGGCTCCGCCACCTCTCGCAACTGTGCTTGTTCCTGCTCCTGAGTTTTCGGCTTTAACTTCTCCTGCACTGCTTCTGCCACTGCTCGTGGTACGCCGACTTCGACGATTTGGTCAACACTGGCTTCTTTAATCTTGGTTAGAGATTTAAAGTGTTTCATGAGATTTTGCTTGCGTTTTGGTCCCAAGCCTTCAATGCCATCTAGCTGAGATGAGAAGGAATTCCTAGACCGAAGCTGGCGGTGGAAGGTAATGGCGAAGCGGTGGACTTCATCTTGAATGCGTTGAAGCAGGAAAAATTCCTGCGAATTCCGGGATAATTCTACAACCTGCAAAGGGTCACCAAAGAGCAATTCATGAGTCTGGTGCTTGTCATTTTTTTGCAGTCCAGCGATGGGAATATCCAATCCCAACTGCTCCTGAATAACTTCTTTAGCGACATTGACCTGGCCCTGTCCACCGTCAATGACAATCAGATCAGGCGGAGTCAGTCCATCTCGAATCACCCGACTATAGCGCCGCTTGATGACCTCACGCATACTTGCGTAGTCATCAGGTCCTACGACAGTCTTGATCTTATATTTGCGATAATCCTTCTTGCTGGGTTTACCATTGACAAAGACTACCATAGCTGATACAGGACTGGTCCCCATGATATTGGAGTTATCAAAAGACTCAATACGAACAGGCGTTGGAATGTTAAGGAGCTGCCCTAGATTCTCAATTGCACCTTGGGTCTTTTCAATAGATTTCTCCAAGAGGTCAAATTTCTGCTGGAGACTAACTCGGGCGTTTTTGATAGCCAGATTGACCAGCTGTTTCTTTTCGCCTCGCTGGGGCTTAAGCACCTTGGTATCCACCAGGACTCGGACAGCTTCTTCGTCAATATCTGCTGGAATCAAAATTTCATTAGGCTTGAGGTGGGATTTTTCCTGATAGAACTGGCCGATATAGGTCAGAAAATCTTCGTCCGGATCATTGTAATAAGGAAAAAGATTGACATCGCGCTCAATTAGCTTGCCCTGGCGGACAAAGAAGACCTGTACGCACATCCATCCCTTATCCACATAGTAGCCAAAGACATCGCGATTCTGCAAATCCTTGGCCATGACCCGCTGCTTGGTTCGCAGCGTACCAATGGACTGAATCAAGTCGCGGTACTCTGCTGCCTTTTCAAACTCCATAGCTTGCGCTGCGCCAGACATTTTCCCCCGCAAATCCTCAATAATCTGGTCATCCTGGCCCTTGAGAAAGGCTGCTACCTCTTGAGCCAAGTCCTTGAAATACTGGCTGTCTACCTGGCAAATAGTGTGGGCCTTGCACTGCCCTAGATGGTAGTAAAAGCAGACCTTTTCAGGTGGATTGGTACACTTACGAAAAGGAAAGAGGCGATCTAAGAGACGTTTAATTTCATTGGCCGCACCAACATCAGGATAGGGACCAAAATAAAGCCCACTGTCCTTTTTGACTTGGCGCGTGATAATCAGGCGCGGATAGGTTTCGTTGGTAATCTTGATAAATGGATAGGACTTATCGTCCTTGAGCATGATATTGTACTTAGGCTTGTTTTCCTTGATTAGATTAATCTCCAGAAGCAAAGCCTCAATGTTAGACTCGGTGACAATAAACTCAAAATCCTCAATCTCGGAAACCAGGGCCTCAGTCTTGGTGTCATGACTGCCACGGAAATAAGAACGAACCCGATTACGAAGATTCTTGGCTTTTCCGACATAGATAATGGTACCGTTTTTGTCTTTGTGAATGTAACAGCCGGGACTGGTCGGCAACAGTTCCAGCTTTGATTGGATTAGCTTATTCATAGGTCTATTATAGCAGAAAAGGGAAGCATTCAACAGGAAGACGTTAGAATGTTAGAAAATCAAAAGTTTTATTCCTTTCTTTGGTAATACTGAACTATAACTTGTCTTCATATCTTCTTGCAAGTACCAAAAATCTATTTCAAAAGAAACATGATTTTCTTCATAAAAAAGCGTTTTCTAAGTAAAAATCAAGCAAGCGATTGCACAGCCATTTTAATAGGCTTTGATTAAATAAACAGTAATAAAATAGAAAAATTTTAGAAAAATTAATATATTTTTAAAAAATTTTCAAAAAAAGACTTGACAAAAATTGCAAACGGTTGCATAATAGAATTGTAAATAAAAATTCCGGGAGGAAATAGGAATGAAAACATGGAAAAAAGTGGTATTAGGCAGTGTCAGCTTGCTGGCTGCAGGAACGCTGTTAGCAGCTTGTAGCTCGAATAGCAGCAAGGAGAGCTCTTCTTCTAAAGCCGATAGCAAGACCTTGAAACTTTGGGTACCAACCGGTGCTAAAGATTCTTACTCTGATACAGTTAGCAAGTTCGAGAAAGAATCAGGCTACAAGGTTGACGTAGTCGAAATGGAAGATCCAAACGCTCAGGAAAATCTGACAAAAGATGCTAGTACTGCTGCCGATGTTTTCTCTCTGCCACATGACCAACTTGGTAAATTAGTTGAAGCCGGAGCTATCCAAGAAGTTCCTTCTAATATGGCAGAAGAAATCAAGAAGAACGATACAGAACAAGCAGCTATTGGTGCTCAGTACAAAGGTAAAACTTATGCTTTCCCATTCGGTATCGAGTCACAAGTAACCTACTATAACAAGTCAAAACTTTCTGCTGACGATGTTAAGTCTTATGAAACCATCACTTCTAAAGCTAAATTCGGCGGAAACTTGAAAGAAGTTAATGCCTACGCCACTGCTCCACTCTTCCTTTCTGTTGGCGACACTCTCTTTGGTAAAGATGGTGAGCAAGTAGACGGAACAAACTGGGGTAACGAAGCTGGTGTGAACGTTCTGAAGTTCATCGCAGCTCAAAAGAATAACAGCGGTTTTGTAAACGTAGATGCTTCTAACCTTCTTGCTAAATTTGAAGATGGTTCAGTTGACGCTTTCCAATCTGGTCCATGGGACTACGCAGCAGCTGAAAAAGCTGTCGGTAAAGATAACCTTGGTATCTCTGTTTATCCAACTGTTAATATCGGTGGACAAGACGTTCAACAAAAAGCCTTCCTCGGTGTAAAACTTTACGCAGTTAACCAAACACCTTCAAACGGCGACACTGACCGTATCGCAGCAAGCTACAAACTGGCTCAAGCTCTTACTAGCAAAGAAAGCCAAGAAAACCAATTCAAGTTTGAAGGACGTCACATCATCCCTGCTAACAAAGAAGTACAAGAGTCTGAAGATGTTAAGAAAGATGCCTTGGCACAAGCTGTTATCACAATGGGATCTTCTGATACCTACACAACAGTTATGCCTAAACTTAGCCAAATGTCTGTCTTCTGGACTGAAAGTGCTGCAATCCTCAGCGATGCTTACAATGGTAAATTTGGTGAAGATCAATACCTCGCAAAATTACAACAGTTTGATAAAGATTTAGCAGCAGCTAAATAATCCTCAAACGAATAAAAATAAGCATTGAAGTGAGGAGGGCAGCCTCCTCACTTCTTTCTTTGTAAATATAAGGAGAATACTATGACTCAGTCATCCTATGACAATGCATCCATGGTTCAGGTCTTTAAAGAGGGAACCTGGGATGTCAAACTCTCTTTTTTGGTAATGGGACTGAGCAACCTTGTAAACAAACAATTTATCAAGGGGCTGCTCTTCCTCTTCTCAGAAATTGCTTTCCTAATTGCTTTTGCAGTCCAAATCCTACCAGCTATTGGCGGCATGATTACATTGGGGACTCTAGAGCAGGGAGAGGCTATCAAAAAAGTTAACGGCTTGGAAATCACTGTTCAAGTAGCGGGTGACAACTCTATGCTGATGCTGATTTTTGGACTTGCTTCTCTTATCTTCTGTGCAGTCTTCGCCTACATCTACTGGTGTAATCTGAAAAGTGCTCGTCACTTGATGGCTCTCAAGCAGTCCGGTCAGAAGATTCCTAACTTCGTTGAAGACTTCAAGACGCTTGCTGACGGCCGCTTTCACATGGGCCTAATGAGCATCCCTCTTATCGGAGTACTGCTCTTTACCATCTTGCCTCTGATCTATATGATCTGTTTGGCCTTTACTAACTTTGACCATAAGCATCCTGCTCCTAAGTCACTCTTTGACTGGGTTGGCTTCTCTAGCTTCGGTGATGTTTTCTCAGGTCGCATGGCTAGCACCTTCTTCCCACTTTTAGGCTGGACCTTGATTTGGGCAGTTGCTGCGACTGCTACTACTTTCTTCTTCGGTATCGTTTTAGCTCTCTTGCTCAATACCAAAGGCCTCAAGTACAAGAAAGTTTGGCGAACACTCTTCGTTATCACTATTGCTGTACCGCAATTCGTATCCCTGCTCTTGATGCGTAATTTCCTGAATGACAATGGGCCTTTGAATGGACTATTGCAAAGCCTCCATCTCATCCAGAATCCAATTCCATTTCTGAGTGATCCTGTTTGGGCTAAGTTCTCAATCATCCTGGTTAATATGTGGATTGGTATTCCATTTACCATGCTGGTAGCGACTGGGATTATCATGAACCTACCTAGCGAGCAAATCGAGGCTGCTGAAATTGATGGAGCTAGCAAGCTTCAAATCTTCAAGAGCATTACTTTCCCTCAAATTCTCTTGATAATGGCGCCATCACTTATCCAGCAGTTTATCGGGAACATCAACAACTTCAACGTTATCTACTTCCTGACAGGCGGTGGACCTACTAACTCTTCTTACTATCAGGCAGGCTCAACTGACCTCTTGGTTACCTGGCTCTATAAACTGACCGTTTCAGCCAAGGATTACAATCTGGCATCTGTTATTGGTATCCTGATCTTTGCAATCTCTGCAGCCTTCAGTCTCTTAGCCTATACTAGATCCGCATCATTCAAGGAAGGAACTGCTAAATAATGAAAAATAGAAAAAAACTCAGTTTATTAGGGATTTATGTCTTACTGGCTGTTTTAGCATTCATCTGGCTTACACCAATTATCTGGATTTTTCTGACTAGCTTCCGTGGTGAAGGCTCTAATGCAGTCCCTTACTTCTTCCCTAAAACCTATACACTTGACAACTATATCAGACTGTTTAATAACAACACATATCCTTTTGTTCAGTGGTTTATGAATACACTGATTGTTGCGACAGCAACCTGTATCCTGTCTACTTTGATTACTGTGGGTATGGCTTACTCACTAAGCCGTATCAAATTCAAGCATAAAAACCGTTTCCTCAAGTTGGCTCTGGTTCTTAATATGTTCCCAGGCTTCATGTCTATGATTGCGGTTTACTACATTTTAAAAGCACTTAATTTGACACAAACCCTGACTTCACTGATTCTAGTATATTCAGCTGGAGCAGCTCTAGGCTTCTATATTGCTAAAGGTTTCTTTGATACAATCCCATATTCTTTAGACGAATCCGCTATGATCGACGGAGCGACTCGCTTCCAAATCTTCCGGACTATTACATTACCGCTGTCAAAACCGATTATCGTTTATACAGCGCTTATGGCTTTCATGGGACCTTGGGTTGACTTCATCTTTGCCTCTGTCATCCTAGGCGATGTCAAGGAAAAATATACAGTGGCTTTAGGACTTTTCCAAATGCTTAATAAAGACGCCATCAATAAATGGTTCTTGCCTTTCACATCTGGAGCGATTATCATCGCTATCCCAATCACTCTTCTCTTCATCTTCATGCAGAAATACTACGTAGAAGGTGTTACAGGCGGAGCGGTCAAATAGACTCTAATATGTATATCAAAAACTTCCGACAATTTAAATCGGAAGTTTTTATCTTTCTTAGAAAATGTGGAACTTAACTCCTCATCCCTTTCATATGAGATTGCTTATTAGCTTGGACAAAAAAATGAGTCTGGAAATTATTCCAGTCTCATTTTGTATTTCATTAATTATAATCTTCGTCTCTGCGACGGCGCTTGTTCGTTCCCAAAAAGGCTGCTGCACCAAGTGCCATACCAAAAATTGCAAGACGTTCTGCTTCTGAACCAGTATTTGGCAGAATAGCAGGTACGGTTGGAGCCTTATCGGCAGTTGTAGCCACACTAGCTAACTGAGCTGCAGGATTTACAACAAAATCAGCAATTAATCCTTCACCTGCCGCTTGAACAGCACCTGTAGTTGCTCCTTTGACTTCACGAGTGTTCGCATGAACTTCTGCAGTCTTAGGATCTGAATCTTTCTTAGATTCATCCTCTGCACCTGGACCAGTAGCTCCGGCTTTTACAGCTGTTAGAGTCTGTTTATCTTCACCTAAACGATAGTTTGTATCTAAAGCATTCGTATAAATCGAATCAGACAGAATCAAAGAATTTAGAAGGGATTCATATGTCTCTTGAAGATTATTGTATGCCTCTTCAAGCCCCTTAAGAATTGACTGTTCTTGATTTAGAATTGCTTGTTTAGCCTCAAAATTGACTTGCGCAGCTGCAAGTTCTTGCTCTGCTTCAGCAAGTAAATGTGGAGCGTTTTGAAGGTCAATAACTTTCTTTTTAGCTGCTGCAAATGTCTTTTGAGCAGACAGCAAGTCCTCTTGAGCAATTATCAAATTAGCTTTTGCAGCTTCTTGAGCTGACTGAAGCTCTGCCAACTTATCCTTAGCTGCCGCTAGAGCCGCCTGAGCATTGCTCAAGTTAGTTTGGTAAGGAGCCAAACTTGCTGCAATCTTATCTGTTGCTCTGTCAAGAGCTTCTTGCTTGAGAGCAACATTCTGCTTGGTCAAAGCTAGATTATTTTCAGCAGTTGCTACCTTCTGACGAGCTGCTTCAACTGCTGAAATTTGAGTTGCCGCTACCTTTTGAGCATCAACTAATTGAGCATTTAGGATATTGATAGCTGATTCCTGACCAACTTTTTGAGCCTTGAGTTCAGCTAACTGATTCTTAAGTGCTGTAACATTTGCGTTAGAACCTGCAGAACGACCGCCACCAGCACGCAACAACTGCTCCATAGCAGCAACAGTCAGCAAAGTACCATTATTAACACGTTGGTCAAAGTTGCTAATATGATGGAAACCAACTTCGGATGTACCATGAGGAGTGCCCCATTGATTTGGATGTTTATCATAAGCTGCTGAGATAGCATTCGCTTTATTGTCCATCATCTGAACATAGTGACCAATCTGAGCAAATACACCAGCCCCAACTCTCATATAGATAGCATTAGCATCAATCTGAGTTTCATCAGTAGGCAGTCCATATTGCGCTGCAATCTGTTGATAGAGTGCTTTTTCACTGTGCCAGAAATTGACAGCTCCTTGTGGGTCAAAGCTAATCGCTACATTTTCGTTACCAATCAGCTTGCCCATGTGCCAGTTATTACGCTCAAAGTAGATAGTCTGAATCTGGCTAGCCACATTCGCATACGGATCAACCAACAGCTCTTGTAAGCCGGCATTACGACGGTAAGCATTAATCGCCTTAACCAACTCCAAAGCTTGAAGATTATTTTCTAGACTAGCTGGACTGGTTGGATCAGAATTAACTGAGATACCAAATTCATTTTGTCCACTTTGGTAAACTGCAAGAGCATTGTTAGCAGCATCACGAATTTCTTGATTAGCCGCATTGTTACGAACATTTTCTAAAAATTGGGAATAAGTCGTATTGCGAAGGTCAACAGGAGCTGTTGCTGCTGCTTTCTCTGTAGCCGGAATTTGCGCTTCAAGAGAGCTGATAGCTTGATTGGTTTGGCTCAAAGATACCTTTGCCTGATTGATTTTATTCTGGATTTCAGCCTGCACTTGTGGAGCAGAAGACGCTGCTTGTTCCGCCTTTGTCAACTCTGTCTTTGCATTGTCTAAAGCGGTCTGTGCTTGACTTTGCTGGCTCTTAGCAGTTGCTACAGCTTGCTCCTCTGAGTTAAGTGGTGTTTTAGCTTGTTTCAACTCAGTCTCTGCAACATCTACCAGAGATTGGCTTGCTTTAATAATATTCTCTTGATTTTTTACCGACTGCTCTGCCTGTTCCGCTTCAGCAGTTGTTTCTTTAAGAATAGCTTCTTTAGAAACAACTTCTTCTTCAGCTGTTTTTACATTGGCTTCAGCTTTAGAAATATTTTCTTCTGTCGCTTCTGCCTGATTTTCTTTTGCTTCTTCAACTGTAGCTTCCGCTTCCTTTACGCTAGATTCTGCAGCTTCTGCTTCACTTTTAGCAGTATCAACTACTGACTTTTGTTCTTCAAGTTTCGTCTTAGCAATCTCAGCATTTTCTTGTGCTATAGCCACATCAGCTGCCGTCACTGGCTTTTCAGTCACCTCAGTCGCTTTAAGAGCTGTTGTAGTTGATTCAATCAACTCATCAGCATGCACTTGATGGGTCAGTCCACCAGAAATAATAGTTGTAGCCGCAATACCGGTTGCTACAACAGATTTGCCAATTTTCTTTTCCATAATTTCATTCTCCTCCTTGGTAATCTCACATACATTTATTTAAATGATGCACTTTGCCTCATGGTAATATACTAACACAAAAGAGTAGTATTAACTAGTGTAAAAAAGTATCTTTTTGATAGAATTTTTATTACAAAATTGTGACAGATACAAAAACAATCACATAAAGCTAAAACTCCTAGATAGCTTCTAAGAGTTAACCTTGTTTGTCAGTCCGATTGAGCTTGTCGAATTTCTTCTAACATTGCTTCTTCTTCGGTCGTCATTTCATAGTGTTCCAGCAAATCAGGTCGTCTTAGATAGGTCTTTTTCAGACTTTCATAGAGACGCCATTTGCGGATATTTTCATGATGGCCACTCATGAGGACTTCCGGAACGACCATCCCCCGATATTCATAGGGCCGAGTGTACTGAGGATACTCCAAGAGCCCAGACGAAAAACTGTCATCTGTATGACTGGCTTCCTTGCCGATAACCTCTGGAATCAGGCGAACTGTGGCATCAATCATAGTCATAGCTGCTAATTCTCCCCCAGTAAGGACATAGTCCCCAAGCGAGATCTCATCTGTCACTAAAGTCTTGATCCGCTCATCATAGCCTTCGTAATGGCCACAGATGAAAATGAGTTCTTCTTCCTTAGCCAACTCCTCAGCATAGGCTTGGTCAAAAGTCCGACCAGCAGGATCTAGCAAAATCACGCGCGGTTGCTTCTTTTCAATGGCATCATAGGCATCAAAAATAGGTTGAGCCCGTAGCAGCATACCCTGACCTCCGCCGTATGGCTCGTCATCTACATGCCGGGATTTTTCAGCCTTTTCTCGGAAATTGTGGTAATTGATTTCTAAGAGGCCTTTTTCCCGAGCTTTACCGACGATAGAGTGCTCCAATGGCGCAAACATCTCCGGAAAGAGAGTCAAAATATCAATTTTCATCGTCCAGTCCTTCCGGTATCTCTACATCAACCCGACCTTGCTCAATGTCAATCCCCAGCATAACTGGCGGAATGTATGGTAAAAGTAAATCACGCTTGCCTTTGCGTTTGACAACCCAGACATCATTGGCTCCTGGCTGCAGAATTTCCTTAATCCTACCAAGAAGAAGGTCATTTTCATAGACTTCAAGACCGATGATTTCATGGTAGTAAAATTCACCATCTTCCAAGTCCGTCAAATCTTCCTCTCGGACCTTCAGAGTGAAATCACGAAATTTTTCAATGTCATTGATGTGGTACATCCCCTTGAACTTGATAATATCAAAGTTTTTGACCTTGCGATGACTGGCAATCTCTACATCCATAACAAACCGATCTTTCTTGTCAAACAGGGCAAGGGTATTACCTTTTTTAAAACGCTCTTCTGCAAAATCCGTCACTGACAAAACCCGCATCTCACCTTGTAAACCTTGCGTATTGACGATTTTTCCAACATTAAAATAATTCATCTCGACTCCAACATATTATACTCTGCCTAGTATTTTATCATGATATAGGGGAATGTACAAGGGAGATAAGAGGGAATTCCCTTGCCTATATTTATTTGATTAAAATTGCTGTTTAACGTATAATTATACATATAGAGCTTTAACACTATAAACACCCGAGTGTGTTTACGCAAAACTAGAAAGAAGTTGGTGACGACTATGGGAAAAAAGTTAAGTAAACTCCTGCTCTCTACTGCTATTCTAGCCACAACAGCCGCCAGTCTAACTGCTTTGACACAGGTCAAAAAAGGCCAAGCGATGGAAAATGAAACGAGGGAAACTAGAAATCTCTCAGCCCTTGATGAAAAAATTGCTCAAATTGACAATCTAACCATCAAGGCTTTTCTAGAATATTATGCTAGTCAGAACATGACCTCCGCATCGTCTCTTCCAATGATAGATGATCTCGAGTCCAATACTCGCATCATAGTTATTGATACTGATGATGCGGATAAAAGTTTGCCACCAGCCATCGGAACATCTGTGGACGGATCCGAAGGGCCTGTAGGTGGAACTGTTGATGCTGATGGCAAATACATTGAGTTTGATACCAGTGACCATAGCAAATCCGCAACCGTTCAGGAAATCCGAGATGCTATTGCTGAGATACTAGGATAGAACTCTCATAAATACGTACTAAATAGCTGAGATAAAAATCTCAGCTATTTTGCATGTATATTTACTCCTGCTTTCAGTATACAAAATAAAACTTGCATACAACTTACCCATCACACTTCTAAAAGAAGCTCAGCTATCTTTTCTGACTCACTCCAATGTAAATAATGATGGTTACCTCCTAAAATAATCTGAGTTTTTTGTGAAGCAAATTCGGAATCTTTATATTCTTGTTCTCGATAGGCCTGACTCAGTATAAAAATCGGGAATTGAAAAGAGATATCTAAGTTTTGAAAATCGCTTTTTGCGATACTGCAATAATGTTGAAATCCTTCTTGTAAAGATTTTAATCTATCCGAACTCCTTTCTGCCTTCTCCCATAGGATTTTAAAATCAGCTACGGAAAAACTTTCTTGTCCTATTTTTTTCAGATATTCATATCCTCCACCGAGCGTCTGAACTTTCTCCTGTAAGGCTAAAAATTCGGGATAAGGATTCTGAGCTAATTCGCCATATAGAACAGAATAAGTGGTCGGCTCAATCAAGATTAGTCCCTGACAAAACGGCTCTGACTCAGCAACTTTAACTGCTACAAGACCACTAATACTGTGCGCGCAAACAGCATACTGGATGACTTTAAAATGCGATAAAACCTCTATAATAGATTGGACCAAATCGTCCAAAACAAAATTTTCTTGATTTTCCAGTGGGCTTTGGCCAGCATTAGGGTAATCTATTGTTAAATAGCCCCAATTTTTAGGTAACTTCCGAATAACTGGCAAAAAATTTTCATAGGTCGGCAGACTCCCTGCACCGCTTAAAAATACAGCAATCTTTTCCGCAGGTCGATAAGATACAAATAGCTGTCCTATTTTCGTTTTGATTATTTTTTCTTTCATAATGTTTCCAATCAATTCTTAAAAATATTATCTGGGCACACACTGCTATCTGAGAGATAGCTATTTTACTAGTGGAATAAGGACACCCCAATACCAAAAATTTTTTATATTCAATAAAGCTCCGTGTTACAAGAGGCAGTTGCTAGTATTACCTTAAAAGCGTTAAGACCTCTCTTCGAAAACCTGTTTAGCAAATTGCTCCACCAAAGCATTAAACTTGGCTGGTTGGCATAGATTCGACGGATCAAACGAATCAGCAATGACAAGATCCTGAGCAAGCCTCAGATGTTCCTTGGTTGTTTTCATCATTTGGACTAATTTCCCTGAAAAATCTCCCGCCAGCAAAAGTGTAGGAATCTTGCACTTATCCAAGGCAGCACGATAATCAATGGCTTCAATTGCCCTGCGCTGCAAAACAGACTCCTCAGGTCGTATCCGGTCGAATAAATCAGCAAAATAGGAGCGAGCTAAAGGCCAGTGTTTATAAATTGGCAAGGTTGATAGCTTCATAAACCATGAGTATTTCACCAAAGGAGCCGTAAGTTGAGCCAGAGAGTTCATCATTGGTGACAAATCCGTCGTACAAAAAGTATCGCACAAGATAGCTCCCTTAAAGATTTGCGGATTTTGAGTCATGAGGTGCATGGTTAAAATACCACCATAGGAAGTACCTCCGATAACGGCTTGGCTGATACCTTCTTTTTCCAAAATCGCCAGCACATCTGCAGCCTGTATATCTAGAACCTGATCCACCTGACAATTCAGCTGGCTTGATTCCCCATTTCCTCGTAAATCAGGCGCAATAACCTGATAGCGATCCTTAAAAAAATCTATCTGAGGCTGAAACATGCCCGAGTCAGCACTCAGACCATGCAGGAGCACAAGCGTTTCTTTGTGACCTCGCCCTTCTATCCGATAGGATACCCTACCATCAGTTCTTTCGATATGATCCATCCTATTACCTCCATTCTACAGCTCATTTATACTTTTCTGCCATTCTTTGGCTAATTCTATCTGTTGCTTTCTTTCTCTGATAACCGCTTGCATATCATCTGGACTCTGCAGATTTATTACTTTCACTGCATAATCAGCCGAGACAATGGCATGACCTCGCATGTGGGCTGTTGCGACCGCTTGGGCAAAGACACGCGCGGCATACTTACTGACTGGTGATTTAGCTTGCTGAGATAGCTGCTGAGCCAAGAAACCAGCCTTTCTCAGCTCATAGGCAGAAACATTTCCCGCAAGTCGTGCTTCAAACACTTCCTGAACTCGAGTCAAGATTTGCTGTTTTTTTAGATTGTCACCAATATTTATCAAAGCTATAAAGCGAGTAGCATGTTCCATTGCCCATTGAGCAAGCTGCTGCTGAGGAAGCTGTGCCAAGATTTGCTCCAGTTCCAATCTTTTCTGACCGTCATCAAGAATCTTTATCTTGTAAGGACTAGGCAGACTCACTTGTCCATTCTCATAACACTCTCGTTCATGGGTGTTCCAAGCGAAATCTTCTGACTTCATATTTCCTCCGTTTCCACGCTTCGATGGGCATCAATTTCTCTAAGCTCACTTGAGAGCTGCGCACTCAGTTCGCTAAGAGAAATAGAAAAAAACGAGACACACCGGTCCCGTTCTTCTTACTTCTCATCAATAACGATGCGAACTTTTTTGTATTCAGTTGGGACAGAGTAAACAATCGTCCTTATAGCGGAGATAGTACGACCTTTACGACCGATTACACGTCCAACATCACTCTGATCAAGATCTAGGTGATATTCTAAAAATTCAGGTGTATCCTCAATCTTGATAGTTAAGGCATCTGGCTGTGAAATCAAAGGTTTCACTATCGCAATAATTAGATTTTCAATCGTGTCCATATGTCAACCTACACTTCTATTATTTAGAGTATTTTGAATCGTGGAATTTCTTCAATACGCCTTCTTTTGAAAGGATGTTGCGTACAGTATCAGAAGGTTGTGCACCATTACCCAACCACTCAAGGATACGGTCTTCCTTCAAAGTCACTTGGTTTTCAGCTACAAGTGGGTTGTAAGTACCAACTGTTTCGATGAAACGTCCGTCACGAGGTGAACGTGAGTCTGCAACATTGATACGGTAGAAAGGTTTTTTCTTAGAACCCATACGAGTCAAACGGATTTTTACTGCCATTATTAAGGTCTCTTTTCTTTATTTTTTTCTTTTGGTGAAATAGCAGAGCTATTAAGCACATGTTCTATTATAGCAGATTAAAAATAGCTGTCAAGTTTTTTTCTTGACAGAGTTAAAAATTTTTTAGCTATGTCTTTTCACCTTAAAAACGCAATGCGTTTTTACTAGCTTACTCGATATAAATATATTTAAGAGAAAACAAGGCAAGGATTTTTTCATTTACAGTCTCCTTATGGAACCAATAGTCTAATAATATCGTCATAAGAATAGGCGGTATAGGTCGGTTGAAAAGGACTTTCATTTTCTAGCTGCTTGGGATTGTACCAGATAGAGTCTAGTCCAGCATTATTAGCGCCAGCAATATCTGCCGTCAAGGAATCTCCAATCATCAAAGTCTGAGACAGGGCAAAATCTGGTATCTGCTCTGCTATTTTTTCATAAAACAAAACTTCAGGCTTCTGAGTCCCCATCTGCTCCGATATAAAGATATGGTTAAAATAGGGTGAAATGTCGGAATGGGCCATGCGGCCAGTCTGAATAGCCGTGATGCCATTGGTCGCTCCGTAAATCTCATAATCAGCTGCTGTCAGACTGTCCAACAACTCGCTAGCACCAGCGTAGGTTTGTCCTTGCTGAGCGATATGCTGTTGATAGAGGAGAGCTAACTCAGCGCCATCCTTCTCAATGCCAAAATGAGCAAAAAGACGAGAAAAGCGGGTGTTGACCAGCTCCGGCTTGGTAATTTTACCCTGCTCCAGTTCTCGCCAAAGCCCCTTGTTCATGGGAATATAATAGTCTTTGTAAGTCTGAATCTCCGTTACGCCCTGCTCCTCCAAAAAATGAGTTAAGGCAATGTCTTCCGCCGTATCAAAATCCAGCAGCGTATGGTCAAGGTCGAAAAGTAGAAATTTGTATGACAAGGTAGAAATCCTTTCTGTAACTGTAGTAGCTTCATTATACCACAAGCTACAAAAACCAGCCCCTCAAAAATGAAGGGCTGGTTTCTGATCTATTTCACCACTGGTATCCAGACTCTCATTTGATAGTTTGGTGGCTCTTGTTTTGATTCAGCTGCATTTCCAAACAGCATCTTCATTTTTCCCACTTTTTCTACTCTTCTTTATAGTGAATGCACAAATCTCTAAATTTATTATCTAGCGCTGCAATGCCAAACAAGACTTCTGATAGTTTCTGGTAATCTTCCTTAATACAAAATAGATGAGCTTGGCCAAACAATTTTGCTAAATTTACTTTTATTTCAGATCTGACCGTATCGTGGTCTTTTAAGAACTTGCTCATGTATAGATTTCTGATAGAAGCTAATTTGAAACTAAAGTATTGATGAAGATGCTTTTGTTCTTCATTCAAGCCATTGTCCGCTACCGACTTAGCATATCTTTCGATCACATTCTCCTCGCCATCTTCATATTGTTGCTTCATCAACATAGATGTTTTCTGGTAAATCTCTTTGGAAGTAGGAGATTTGATTTTTTTAAAGTTTCCCCACATGGAGAAAGAACCTCTTTTATAGTCGATATTTTTAGCTTCCCAGGCATTCGCAAATTCTGACAAACTCATTTTCATACAAGCAAAACCCGCTGGATCATGGAAATAGATAAACTCATCATCTAGATCATAAACTGAAACAAAATGGTCCGCCTCATACAAATGAATATGATTGGGATTATAAGTGAGATAACCCATGTCCAAAGGGCCAAGAACAACTGCCCCACTAAGTAAGAACTTACTTAACATTTCTCTGATAGAGAGAAGATTCACCTCATTTGAATCCTTTATATAGTATTCATCATATGTAAAGCCTAGAATGTCTAAAGAATGACTGATAGAACTATCTGGCATCCCATTATCAAAGAAGACTAGCGGGTGTTTTTCATCTTCCTTTACAATACTAGCGCCATTTCCCATTACCATAATGGCTTCCAAAAACTCAGGGCGAACATCATAACCATACGAATGCAGCACCATCGCAAGTGAATATGTATAACAAAGAGAAACGTCCCCAAAATACATCAGCATAGCATCATCCTCCTCTGTAATCAACGCCTAAAAAATGACTTGCAATCACCATTTTATTTCACCACTGGAATCCAGAGTTCCATTTGATAGTCTAGGGAGGACATGTCTCCCTCGGTGTAAACTTCAAAATCTGGTGCTCCTGAGTGGCGATAGCCAGTTTCTGGGAAAAAGACTTCTAAGACGTATTTCCAAGCATGGTGGATGCTGGCTGGTATAGCTCCCTTGACTGGTACGATGGCATATTCAGCTTCTGCGATTTCTTTGATTGACAGACCTAGTTCTTCTGCTTTCGCTTTATCCGTCACATCATAAACGGCCATATAGTTGATGATTTCGCCTTCTTTGACATCCGAGCATACACCAAAGGATTGGCCGCTGCCCACACTTTCTAGGCTTTCAAAACTGTGATTTGCATAGAGCTGCTCCCAAGCAGACGGGCACTGGCTATTGTCAATAGCTTCCAATAGGACGCCTGCCACGGTAAAAGCAGGTTTCTTTTGAATCTTGATATCCATGTTCTTTCCTCCTGTAATCTTTAATGATAATTGAAGTCTAGGAAAGACGCGATAAGGTTTTCCATTTCGAACTTCTGAGGGAGTCGCACCATGGAATTTCTTGAAGGCTGCGCTGAAAGCATCCGCAGAGTCATAGCCGTATTTCATCGCTATGTCAATGACTTTCTCAGAGCTTTCCCGCAAGTCTATCACAGCTTCTGACAGCCTGCGATTGCGCAAGTATTCTGCTAAAGTCATATCTGCTAGAATAGAAAAGAGCCTGCTAAAGAGAGCATAAGAATAGCCCGATAGCTGCTGGAATTTCTGCAAATCCACTTCTGCGTCCAGCTTACTTTCCAGATATTCCATGGTTCGATTGAATTGATGCATCATATTCTTTTCTTCTTACCTCCTATCTATAGTCTAACAGATATAAGATACTTCCGCCCTAGAATTTTTGTACAAGATTTAGAGGGGGATGTTACAACCTATCCCGCAGCTTCTCCACAAAAAGATAAGCCGCTGGGCAAGTCAGGGTGTTTTTGATTGTTAGATGATTAATCTGATGAATCTTCTTGCGGTCTGTATGAGGGAACTCTCGACAAGCCTTTGGACGGACATCGTAGATCGAGCAGAGATTGTCTCCACCTAAAAAAGGACAAGGCATAGATTTGAAAACCTTGTCACCGTCTTCGTCCACCTGTAGAAACTCCTCTTCAAAAGCCGGCAGCTTCATCTTGAAATACTTGGCAATACGGACAATATCGGCTTCCTTAAAGTCTGGTCCCAGAGTCTTACAGCAATTAGCGCAGGCTGTACAGTCAATCTCCTCAAAGACCTCATCATGGATTTGCTGGGCAATCTTATCAAGGTTTTTTGGGGGCTTTTTCTTGAGACTGGCTAAAAATTTTCGATGCTCTTTCTGCTTCTGCAGGGCTAGCTGATGATATTTTTCAAGGTCGATTTCTTGGGTCATATATTTTTCTTTCTGAATTCAAATTCTTTTTATTATATCATAAAATGAGCCTTCTTAAATCTTATCAAACTCAAAGAATATGATATATTCCATCTCACAAAAAAATCTGAGAATAAGTCCCAGATTTGCTTTTTATGAACTTAGAGAGTTATCATCAAATGCCGTCGCTAAATGCTTTTTCCACCGTCCTTGCTGATGCTCCATGTATCTTCAATATAGGGGATAAATTCATACAGAGTGTCTTCATCGCCTTCAAAGGACATCATATAGACCTTATCGCCTTGTTTGAAGACCCAAACCGTTAGATTTTGAGTGGATTTTAAAATAACATTAATCTGAAAGGCTTCATTTCCGGCTACGGTACTCTTTGCTCCCCAAAAGTCATCGACTTCCTTATTATCCTTCCAGTGGTAAGCGATCCGCTGGGCAATGGTTTCAGCGTTGAATTCTTCACCTTCTCCAATATTGGCTTTTTCTTTTGTATAAGCGTTCATCGTGACAATGTTATAGCCACTTCCATCCGTATACTGGACGCTGTCGCCACCATCTACGTCTGTAAACTTAATCCAATTATCAGGAATACTAATATAGCCATAATCATCAGAGCCAACCCGCTGCGTACCAGTAGTCTTTGACGAATCTTTTTCTTTACGACTGCTACTACTTGTATCACTGTCATCTCTCAGGGAAACTCGACTGGAAGAATCAGATGCTTTCCGACTGCTATAACTCTTAATAAGGCTACAAGAGGACAGGGAGAGGCTGGCTAAGATTATCAGGGAGAGCAGAAAGTACTTCTTTTTCATGGTCATTCCTTCCTAAATCTAATAAATTTTACTAATACTAGTTTACCATATTTTTAGGACGGAAGGAAAGAGAGACATTGTCGCATCCGATTTTTTTTCTGTTTATAGGACTATGCTTTTTTAGCAGCCTTATTCCACTGGTACCATCCTACCAAACTGTTGATTAAATAGATTAAATATTTCCCTTGAATTTGAAGGCTTTCACCCCACCAGAGGTAGATAGAAAAAATATTGGTCGCTGCCCAGAAAATCCACTGTTCGCGATAAACAGCCGTCATCAAGATTTGTCCTACACCATTTGTCGCATCTGTGATTGAATCTCTATAAGGACGATTGGCACCCACAGACTGATAAATCAAGCCAAAGACCAACCACCAAAGCACACTAAGCGATAGATATTTTGTCCATCCTTTGGCATCTAGCTTACGAGCAACAAACTCTTGCTTTTCTTTTTTGAACTGACCTTGGTAAATCCACACCAAGAGCCCAATTGGCTGCATGATGGTAAAGTAAAGAGTCGTCAGGACCTCGCCATAGAAGCCTTTCTGCAAAGCCAAAATCAAGTAAATCACAGAATTAATCAAACCAAAGAGGTAATTGCTAGCCCGTCCTTCAGAAACGAAGATCACACAGATAATCCCAGTCAGACTGCAAATCATCCCTGTCCAATCCACGATGCGATGTTCATATATCAGCTCCAGCCAGAGCGGAAAACTCCCTAGAATCAAGAGATAAACCCATTGACCTAGACTGCGATGAGCAAACAGATCGTCCCAGATAAGTTTCAAGGTACCAGAAAAGCCGAGCTTCTTCATACTAGTCACCATTCGTTTATAGCCACCAGACATTTCAGAAAGCGTCAGCTTCATGTTTGCGATTTTCTTTTGGATATAAGTATTCATTCTTTCTCCTTTTGTTTTTTAAGAGCCGTGTCAAATTGACTTACGGATGCAACGCTCTATTATTTTCGAACACGCACAAGATTTGTCTTATGCAGTGTTCACATTTTATCATATTCCTATTTCAGAAAATGTCAAGTAAAATCTAAAAAAGATTTCCTAACGTTCGGATTTCAAGAAAAAACCTACAAATTTTTGTAAGCCTTCTTACTTAAATTTGATAGTAGTCGAACGTTTTTTGATTAGTTACAATCTTTTTGTGAAACATAATAAATGCATCATTAAAATTTGACGATTTATGATTGCTATAATTTTCATTAGACTATAAGTAACAAGAGATAAGTCGTTCAAGACCATCAGGAAGGTTTGAAAACATTTTTGAGATTAGGGCATTTCATAGCTGAAAATGTAGAATAATGAGCAAACTAGTCTCAAATAAGTATCAACTCAAATAGGAAATTCCTAGAACTATTGCGGTAAGAACAAAACCAATAATGGAAAAGATTATTATTAGCAACCTAAAGATTCTATCATAGCTAGCATAACGCTCTACAAAGGCTTTTTCAGGCTTCTCAGGATTATAATAAACCGTCATGGCTGAGCCTTTTGGGAATATTTCTCTTAACTGTAAATTCTTTCCAGCGCTAAGAATATATTTCCTGTCAAAGGCATCTTTTTGTTCTTTTTTCTAGAATTTTCTACATAATAAGCATATTCAAATTTTTTTCTGTATGTTTCCCCATTCACGAGATATTCTACAATAGGCAAAGGGATAACCATTTCATTACGATTATCATAATCTACCACTATACCTGAAATTTTAGCAGTACATTTTTTCTGAATATTCTTCTCCCGTCGATAGAATAGGTATAAAACTAAATTTGTAAGGCCAATAAAGAAACTTATGGCTACAATCATGATAATCGTTTTATCCAAGATTTGACTCACACTCCTATTTCCTAGCTCGGGTGAAAAACATTAACTGGTTTTTCCTTCGCATTTATAATCCAGGGCTTAGGCGAATAAAGTCCACCGGACTTTATTCCTCATCCATACTCAGGACACTGAGGAAGGCTTCTTGTGGGACTTCGACAGAGCCGATAGCTTTCATCCGTTTTTTACCGGCTTTTTGTTTTTCTAGGAGTTTGCGCTTCCGAGAAACGTCACCACCATAACACTTGGCCAAGACATTCTTACGCAAGGCCTTGATGTCTGTCCGAGCCACGATTTTCTGTCCGATAGCGGCTTGAATAGGTACTTCAAACTGCTGACGAGGAATGATTTTCTTGAGCTTGTCTACAATCAGCTTACCACGCTCATAAGCAAATTCCTTGTGAACAATGAAGCTAAGAGCATCAACCTTGTCGCCATTGAGGAGAATATCCATCTTAACCAGCTTGGACGAGCGATACTCAGAAATTTCGTAGTCAAAGCTAGCATAGCCACGAGTAGAGGACTTGAGCTTGTCAAAGAAGTCAAAGACGATTTCAGCAAGCGGAATTTGATAGATGACATTGACCCGATTATCATCGATATAGTCCATGGTCACAAAGTCACCGCGCTTGCGCTGAGCCAACTCCATCACTGCTCCGACAAATTCCTGCGGCACCATAATCTGCGCCTTGACATAAGGCTCCTCGATGGAATAAATCTTGGTCGGGTCTGGAAACTCGCTCGGATTGGACACATCAAGGGAGGCACCGTCCGTCATATTGACCTTATAGATAACCGACGGAGCCGTCATGATTAAATCAATATTAAACTCACGCTCCAAACGCTCCTGAATAACATCCATGTGCAGCAAGCCCAAGAAGCCACAACGGAAACCAAAACCAAGGGCTTGAGATGTTTCTGGCTCAAACTGCAGACTGGCATCGTTTAGCTGAAGCTTTTCAAGTGCCTCACGCAGGTCATTGTATTTATTGGACTCAATCGGATAGAGACCAGCGAAGACCATCGGATTCATCTGCTTGTAGCCAGCTAGTGGCTCTGCAGCTGGATTGTCCGCCAAGGTCACTGTATCCCCGACCCGAGTATCCTGTACCGTCTTGATAGAAGCTGCGATATAACCAACATCCCCTGTCGCTAGGAAATCGCGTCCAATGGCCTTGGGAGTAAAGATGCCAACCTCTGTTACATCAAAGGTCTTGCCATTGCTCATGAGCTGAATGGTATCTCCCGGCTTGACCACACCATCCATAACCCGCACTTGCAGAATTACCCCACGATAGGCGTCATAGACCGAGTCAAAAATCAAGGCCTTGAGCGGTGCTTCTACATTTCCAGTTGGAGCTGGAACTTTTTCCACAATCTGCTCTAAAATTTCCTCAATTCCGATGCCAGCCTTGGCAGAAGCTAACACGGCTTCGCTAGCATCCAACCCAATCACGTCTTCAATCTCTGCCCGTACCCGCTCTGGATCCGCAGCTGGCAGGTCAATTTTATTGATAACCGGCAGGATTTCCAAGTCATTATCCAGCGCTAGATAAACATTTGCCAAGGTCTGAGCCTCAATCCCCTGAGCCGCATCCACGACCAAAATGGCCCCTTCACAGGCCGCTAGCGACCGCGATACCTCATAGGTAAAGTCCACGTGTCCCGGCGTGTCAATCAAGTGGAAGATATAGGTTTCACCGTCCTTGGCAGTATAATTGAGCTCGATGGCATTGAGCTTAATGGTGATACCGCGCTCCCGCTCCAAGTCCATGCTGTCTAAAAGTTGGGCCTGCATTTCTCGGCTGGAAACCGTCTCCGTCGCCTCCAAAATCCGGTCGGCTAAGGTTGATTTCCCGTGGTCAATGTGGGCAATGATGGAGAAATTGCGGATCTTCTCCTGACGTTTTTTCAAATCTTCTAAATTCATTTTTCTCATCCTTTTAGGGTATTCTATTTATTATAACACAAGACCAGTGATTTTTCCTATAGACTCGGACTTTCTCTATAAATTATGCTATACTAGTCAGAGAATAATTTTGGAGACACTTTATGATTAAAATTCTTGCACTTGATATGGACGGCACCTTGCTCAACAGCAAAAAAGAAATTCCCCAGGCTCACATTGAAGCTCTACACCGAGCTATTGAAAAAGGAGTCAAATTGGTTCTCTGCACTGGTCGTCCCTTAGTCGGCGTCAAGCCTTATTATGACAAGCTGGGCCTTGCACAAGAAAACGAATATGTTATCGTGGACAATGGCTGCGCCACTCACCAGACCAGCGACTGGAGTCTGGTAGACTGGCAAGAGCTGAGCGGTCAGGATATTCGCTATCTCTACTCCCTGTCTGAAAATAGCCCTGTCCAGCTGACTCTCTTTGATGAAGAGCATTATTTCGTCGTCGGAGAAAAAGCCAGTTCCTATGTCGTGAATGATGCTAGCCTAGTATTCACCACTCCAACCGAGATTAGTCTGGAAGAGGCTTGCAGCGGTAAACACAGAATGTTTCAAGCTATGTTTTTAGGCAGCCAAGAGCAAGTAGATGCTTTTGAAGCCGACTTTGGCCAAGAAATCTGCCAGCGTTTCAGCGGTGTTCGCTCCCAGCCAGTCATTTACGAGGCCATGCCGTCCGGTGTGACAAAAGCCTTTGCCCTAGAGCGATTGGCTAAACAATTGGACGTCAATCCTCAGGAAATCATGGCAATTGGAGATGCTAACAACGACATCGAAATGCTGAAATATGCTGGCCTCGGTGTTGCCATGGGCAATGCTTCAGACCATGTCAAAAGCCTAGCCGATGCCGTAACAGACAGCTGCGAGGAACATGGGGTCGCTACAGCTATCGAGAAGTTTATTTTGAACTCATAAAAGTATAAATCCCCAGAAGTAAAACTTCTGAGGATTTTGTTTTCAGTCTAAGAATTAGCCCGCTTTGAGGCTATTTTTTATTTAATAACAGCAAAACCAGCTGTCCAGTTGATTTTCTCACGTACGGCAAGTGTTATTTGCAAGAATCCCATTGCCTCTAATTCACGGGCACGTTTGAGCTCGCCCGCATCAATCGTATCTAAACCACCTTCTTGGATATATCCAGCAAGAATCTTCTTAGCTTCTTGGTCAGCCGATGCCAATTGAACAGTTGTTTTTTCTTTACCTGCGACTTGTTTCGAAGCAATTGTCGCCGCAAAATTTGTATTAAAAGCTTTGACCACACGAGCTTCAGGAATCAACTTAGCAATTTCTTCTGCTGCTGAACTCCCAGCCGGTGTAAGCAATTCATCCATATTCTCAAAGTTTACAGGGTTAGAAATATCTACTAAGATTTTTCCAGCGAGCGATGCTTTATTAGCTTCAAGAATGCTTGCAATTGCGGCGTATGGAACAGCCAATACAACAATATCACCCGCACGTTTTGTAAGACCTTCTTTACCTACAAAATCAACTTCATGTCCACCTGAAGTGAATACACTTGCGATTGCTTGTCCCATATTTCCTTGTCCAAAAATTGTAATGTTTGCCATAATATGTTCCTCCTTTAAAGTTACAAATTTTTATTGTAATATTTTTTGTTACATCTAAAATTATAACACATAGAATTGTAATTTCAATAATTACAACTCGGGAAATTTAAAAAAATTTCAAGTTCCTAAAATCACTAGTATTTTTTCCAAAATAACATACAAAAAAGCTAGTCATAATATCTAGACTAACTATGTTTAGGGAGCAAACATATTTTAGAGTTTAGCAGCCCTTGAATTGCTTCCCATTTTTCGAGAATGAAACAGTCACTTACCAAGACATTCGGCAGTTTTGAAAACATGGACTTGAAACAAAAAAGGAAGAGTGCTGTATCTTCCTTTTTTGTGCTATGGTCTTGGCACTTGGAAATCAGACAATATCTATCCCCTTCTCTTTCAGATTTTCCAAGCATTCTTGCAGATAGGTTGTGTCATGCTCCGGATAAATGGGATGTTCGAGCTCCTCAGCCGGCAACTTCTGGTAAGGCGGGCAGGTCTTGCCACGGTAGTCCTTATCCAGCCAAAGGCTATCCGGCTGATAGCCCCGTCGTTGCATCTCCTCCATAATCAAGAGATGATAAGCATACAGGCAATAAGGGCTGTGCTCAAAAACATAGTTGACCGTCGCATGCGGCTTGCCCCAACCTCGTCCACGTAAGGCTGCACACTCTCGGTGCTGGCCTAAAAGCTGCTGGCGCGGAAGTTTTTCAATCAAATCTTGGTGCCAAAGTCTCACAGTTTTCTCCTTCTAGAATAATCTTATAAAATCATCAACGAATATGAACAATCATCTCTTGGGCAGCTTTCCTGCTTTCTCCAGCATTTTCTTGACAAAATACGGCATCTTAACATTCTCGCGCCCTTTTTTCTCAATCAGTTTCTTGACGAAATCTGGCATTTTCAGCTCTTCATCCTCTGCAAGAATCTGGCTGCTCTCCTCCGACGGCTGCAATTCATCGAAGGTTTCTTCTTCTGGAAAGCATTCTTTGAAGGGTTCATGCTCATGGCGGCGGATAGTTTGAATCAGGGCCTCAATTAAACGGTCGTCTGCATTGGGCATAGGCGGTCTATGATAAGCAACACCCAGTTCATCGCAAAGTTCCTTACACTCAACATCATTGTCAAAAAGAACCTCTATATGCTCACTGATAAAGCTAATCGGCACAAAAATATAATGCTGCGGATGTGCTTCTTGCTGGCGCATGTAGTCCAGCACGTCAGGTTTGATCCAAGGGAGTCCGATGTCACTCTCACTTTGCCAAACATTGAGATAATCCTCTTCTGTCAGACCTAACCTTTCAGCAATCAAACGGGCATTGTCATAGATCTGATCAATGTAAGGATCTCCGAAATCCAAGGCCAGAATAGGCACACTGTGGGCTGAGAAGAAAATCTTGAAGGTCTCTTCTCTAACCTCTTCTGTAAGAATCTTTCTCAGCTCCTCTGACCAATAATCAAGAATAGCTTCTTCCTGATACCATTCCTTAATGATATTAAAGCGAATGGAATCACTCTGGATAAACTTCTCATAGCCCATGACAGAATAGTAAGAAAAATGAGGCTCTAGAATCAAACAGATACATTCCTCAATACCATCTTCTTCCATCTGCTCAATTACATCTGGTATAAAAGGACGTGAGAATTTATTGGCAAAATAAACCTCATACTCACCAGACAAACGCTGACGGACCTTTTCCACCTCTTCTAGACTGATACGCTGCAGAGGCGTTCCACCGATGAGGACATAGTTATCATAAAGGGTCTGAATCTCATGGTCTTGCGGTCTGACGCCGCGGCGAATATTGGTAAAAAATTCAGCCACTCCCTCAAAGCTAATCTCCTCTGGCGAGCCAAAAGTCATCATTAGAATTGCTTTCTTCATCATCTTTCCTCTTCAGTCACTCAGAGAAAGCCAAGTTGACTTTCCAACGACTTTCTTGTAATCACTTTCATTTTAACATCTTAAAAAAGACTTGAATAGACCAAAAAACCTATTCCTTAAAAAGAATAGGGAAATTTAATAATTCAGATACTTTAATATTGGAAGTATGCTTTAATAGTTTGTTGAGTTTTCCAGTTATAAATCAACCTTAAGCAACCGCCCCAGCTCTTGATAGAGAATCTCTGTAGGCTGATATTCTTTGCTTTGCTGGGCAAGAGTTTTCAACTTAGACCAGTCCGTGCGATCCGTCAATTCCTTAAAAAGGCGCAGCACTTCTGCATCGTTCTTTCTGCGAGAAACCAGCCCCACCTGGGCAATCTCAGCACGAACGGCATTGTCAAACTGGTCATAATCCTGCGGCAAAATGAGACTGGGAATCTCATGCTCAATACAGGCCATCATGATACCCGTTCCTGCGTGGTGAATAGCAAAATCTATCTTATCCAGAATGTCGGTATAGGGCAGATAGTCAAAGAGCAGCAAGTTTTCCGCCAGTTCGCGCGGAGGATTTCCCAGACCACTAGCTTCACCCAAGGTAACGTAAAATAGGTAATCTGGGTAGAGATGACTCAGCTTTTTCGCTCTTTCCACCATGCGCTCCTTCTCCCATTTCAAATGCGTACCGCAAGTCACTAAAACCCGCTTCTTATCGGTCTCAAAATAAGACTCATGTGCTTCAGGCAGACGATCAAAGGACAGGCATTTGTAGCCAACCCAGCGAAGATGCTTAGGAAAATCATCTCGAAACTCCAGCTCTTTCATGCCCAAAGCCAAGATAGAGTAAGGCGAGTAAATAGCTTCTGTGCCGTCTTCCCTATAGAGTTTAAAATCTTGATAGTCTCCCAAACTCTTCCGAACTAAAGCAAAAGCCATTTTCTTTCCACAGCGAATAACTTGCCTGCCCAAGGCATCTCTGAACTTGTATAAGGCACCCTGATGAGGTTTCCATCCTCCCAAATAGGTCGGCGTTGTCGTCCGGCACTCAATCGCAACCGGACTCGGAATTGTGGTTATCCAGGGGATGTCAAAGCGATCAGAAATCAGACCTGCTGGTGAAGCAACAAAATCTGCTATGACCAAATCCGGTTTACCACCCTCCTGCCAAATTCGATTTAATTCGTCTATAACCTCTGGAATTAGTCTAGAATTGGCCCGAAACTGCTGATAGGCAATCAAAAGATTGCTTTGCTGCGGAGTATTGGCGATGTCTTCCATCACTGTCGGTCTTTCTGGAAAGAGAGCCAGACAGTCAAAACCAATTTCCTCTACTAGCTCTTTCTTTTGGCAGCCAGTGATGACCCGAATCCGAAAACGCGGATCCGTCAGCAGAGGCTTGACTAAGGTCAAAGTAGGCAGCAAATGCCCACTAAATGGCACACTAATCACATCAATCTTTATCACTTTTTCTAATCCAGTCATAAACTAATCCTTTCACATCTTCCCTGTATTCATAATCAAAATGATTGCTATCCACTATCACATCAGCTGGATGGCCATCTAGAAATCTGCTGTAAATATCCTTCTTTCCCTTAATGACCAGTATGTCAATATCCTTGCGATTTAGGAGTCTCCGTGAAACAGGCCCCAGCGCAATCACTCTCAGTCTGAAGGGCAAATTTTCCTCACCCAAGTCCTCCAGCCACTGTGTCAGCATATTGAGCCCCGAGCTCTTGCAGATAATGACAGCCTCCTCAGCATCTAGTAAAGGAGACAAATGCCGTTGCAAAGCCTCCTGAAAGCGAGAATTGTAGAGAGTATGCCAATAGTAACGGATATTGGAAATGGAAGCATTCAGCAAGGAAACTTGGGCTTGTCGCTCGTGCTCAAATCCCTGATTAAATGGAAAATTACTAGCCACCACTGAGAAATCTGGTGGACAAATCTGCTCAAGAAACTCAAGCTGTCCTGATGTCAGACTAGCGCAGTCCAAATGACTGCTGCCACTGAGAAAAAGCAAGACCTTGCTAGATTTTAGTAAGGTTTGGTCTGGCGACAGAGCATCCAACTTATCCAAGTACTGCTTCATCTTACTCATAGCGGATTTTCCCATCCGTCACTCGAATCTTCCTTCCCCGCCAGTTAATCACCCGCGGACTGAGCAAGATATAGAGGAAAAGCCAAGGCAAGAGTAAATCATTCAGGACTTCGTAGAACACTTCATCAGGATGCGGTTGAGTAGTTAGGATAAGGCGACGATAAGCCAGCATCCAAACCGCCTTGACTAAGAGCAAAAGCAAAGCCAGCAGCACAAAAGGCCAGCCAAGAAAGAAACTAATGAGCAAGGTAGGAAAGGGCAGAAAACTAGGCAGAACAATTAAAATAATAACCTTCCAGTCCAAGTGCTCCTTCAGATAGATAGAGCTAAAAAGCAGCCAACGCTTCATTTGCAGCAGATATTGCTTGGCATCCTTGATAGTGGTCCGAACATTACAGGTCACCCGCGTCTGGATAATCTCCACTCCCTTGCTGCGCAGAAAATCTGCTACAGCTAAATCATCACATAGATAGTCTTTAATAGCACTGAAGAGCTTCTGCTCCCTAACCAGTTCAAGTGGCAGGATGTAGAACATTCCATTAATCGAGTGATTTGCTTTGACTTCTGCCATGGTAAAATAGGTAATGAAAGAATTTCCATTGACAAAAGCTGCCACTAGCTTGGACCAGAAATTACTTCGCTCTTGATTATAGGGAATACCGGTCAAAATAACATTCTCACCTAGATGAGCTGTCAATTCTCCCATTTTTGAAAAATCAATGACGCTGTCGTCGTCGAGAACAATCAAATAAGGTCGAGTCAGCTCATCTATAATCTGCTCAATCTTATAACTCTTAGGATTAATCCCCTGGGGGACATCCTCCATGAGAAAAATGCGAATGCGCTGGGCATAAGAAGGATTTTGACAAATCTTGTCAGCCACTCGCTGCGCCTCTGGGTCAGACTGATCAATCAGCCAGTAAAACTCAACTGCTTCAGTCTGTTGGAGATTGGCTAATAAATCATTTTCCAAACGAGGATCACCAGATAGGATGGGCTGAACCACCGTATAAAGCTCCTCTTGAAAGTCTGATGAAGAGCTCTGCCCTTTTTTCAAATAAGCCAAAGACAAGAGCCAACGCAAGATAAAGAGAAGCAGGTAAGCAGATGTCAGCAGGAAAAAAATAAGTTTCATGTTCAAAGCCCCTTTCGTAGATACGCGCCAATCAAACGGATAATCCATCTTTGCGGAAGTAGTCTCATGAGCCAAGCCAATAGTCGATATCTCTTGCCCACTATAGCATAGGAACGGTCTTGCTGAAGGAGTCTGATGATGCGTCGTGCTGCTATCTCCGGGCTCATCTGCAATTTACCACCACCCAAAGCATTCTGTAACTCTGGAGGAAAGATAGAAGTCCGAACCGGTCCCAGTATATAAAGACAAACTGTCATTTCAGAGCCTTTGAGGCGCAGCTCTTCTTGCAAGGCTAGACAGTAGGTCTGCAAAGCGGCCTTACTGGCGCTGTAAGCTGCCAGATAAGGATGGGGACAAAGTGCCGCTAGTGATGAAAGCTGGACAAGCCTTACCTTGCAATTACGCTCCGCAACTTGCTTGATCAGTCGAATCGGTGCCTGATAATTAACCTGCCAGAGGGCATTTTCATCTGCTTCCGAAAGAGATAGCGCTGGACCAAAGTTCGCCAGACCGCAGCAATTAATCAGTAGATCTGCCTCTAGCTGCTGAGCAAAATCGTCTACCGCAGCTGCATCCAGCAAATCCAAAACTCTGCAGGAAAGCTTAGCTCTAACTCCAGACAAGTCCTCTTGCAGCTGAATGAGCTTAGCTTCATCTCTGCCGACCAAAATAAGCTGGTTTGTCCTTTGAGCCAGTTCTCTAGCCAGCTGACGACCTATACCTCCCGAAGCCCCCAAAATCACAGCTTTGCTGATTGTTTTTTCCATTTGCATAGATATAGTTTACCAGATTTTGACAAGATATAAAACTAATTGCTAGATTTTACCTCTACCCTCAAGAAACGAAAAACATTTCTCACTCTCTCCTGAATATGCTAAAATAGACTTAAATGAATTGAAACAAGGAGCATTTATGAAATATCCTAATCTTTTAGAGCGTTTTCTGACTTATGTCAAAATCAACACGCGCTCAGACGAGACATCTACTACTACGCCCAGCACCCAGAGTCAGGTGGACTTTGCCAAAAATGTCCTCATCCCTGAGATGAAGCGGGTCGGCTTGGAAAATGTCTACTACCTGCCCAATGGCTTTGCGATTGGAACTCTGCCAGCCAACGACCCTAGCTTTACCCGCAAAATCGGCTTTATTTCTCATATGGATACAGCCGACTTCAACGCAGAAAACATCCAGCCGCAGGTCATTGAAAACTATGATGGCGGTGTGATTCCGCTGGGGCAATCTGGCTTTAACTTAGATCCTGCGGACTTCGCCAGTCTCCATAAATACAAGGGCCAAACCCTGATCACAACTGACGGAACGACTCTTTTGGGAGCAGATGACAAGTCTGGTATCGCTGAAATCATGACGGCTATCGAATACCTGTCTACCCATCCAGAAATCAAACACGGAGAAATCCGAGTTGGCTTTGGTCCAGATGAGGAAATCGGTATCGGGGCTGATAAGTTTGACGCTGAAGACTTTGATGTAGACTTTGCCTACACAGTAGACGGCGGACCTTTAGGCGAGCTCCAATACGAAACCTTTAGCGCCGCTGGAGCAGAACTGACCTTCCAAGGCCGCAATGTCCATCCAGGAACTGCTAAAGACCAGATGGTCAATGCTCTGCAATTGGCTATTGACTTCCACAACCAGCTGCCAGAAGCAGACCGACCAGAGAAAACTGAGGGCTACCAAGGCTTCTACCACCTGATGAACCTGACTGGTACTGTCGAAGAAGCTCAAGCTAGCTACATTGTCCGCGACTTTGAGACAGAGGCTTTTGAAAATCGCAAAGCTGCTATGAAGGTCATTGCTGATAAGATGAACCAAGAGCTGGGCAGCGAGCGCGTTATCCTGACCCTCAAAGACCAGTATTACAACATGAAGCAGGTCATTGAAAAGGACATGACACCTATCCATATCGCCAAAGCAGTCATGGAAAGTCTGAACATCCAGCCTATTATCGAGCCTATCCGTGGCGGAACTGACGGCTCTAAAATTTCCTTTATGGGCATCCCAACTCCCAACCTCTTTGCCGGCGGCGAAAACATGCATGGCCGCTTCGAATATGTCAGCCTAGAAACCATGGAACGCGCTGTCGATACCATCATCGGTATTGTTTCCTATCAAGAGTAAAAAAACGAAACCACAGAAGTTCACGAGGGATTTCTGTGGTTTTTTCTCACTCTGGTAATTCTATCTTCAAACTCATATCCGTATTCTGCAATGTCTTCTGAACAGCGGCGAGAAAGGCTAGACCGTTGTCAGATGGAGAATACTGGAAGGTGATATGGATGACTTTCTTGTCAAAGCTATCGCCATATCTCTCCACATATTGCTTACTTTCGAGGAAGTAGATATAGTTATTGAGTTTTTCTTGCAGAATTTCCAGATGGACTGCCTCTATTTCTTCCTGCCAGTCAACTGGATCAACTAGAAGAAGCTCCAAATGATTATCAACTGTACCAATGGTGTCAAGTTCAGTTGGCTTGAGTTCTGAAGAGATGGCTTGAGTGACGATTTGGGTAAATTCTTCTGCTGTAAAAAGACGACGACTATTTTCAGGGTTTTTTAAAATAAAAGAAGGATGATTTTCGATGAAGAGCTTACCAGACTCATCTTGTGTATATTGTTTTTTAGATTTCCAAAAACCATATTGCGCATAATTCATCAACTCTTTGCCAGTATGTTCTCCCGACATATAGCTTTCTGCAACTTCTTTGGGAATTTCTCTAATCACTTCTGGGCAGGTAATATTAAAAGTTGGATAACGCAAGAAATACTTATCCCCATCTTGACAGATTTCCAACATATCTTTTTTGCTTAAATAAATTGTTTCCATTACATCACCTTCACTAATTGATACCTATCTACTAATCATTTATTAATGTTATCAAAACATTTGATCTCATATCGACTTATTGTTTTTGACCGCAAATATTCCTTAGTAAAATTACCTATCAAATATTTCTTTATTTACTTAAGGTCCAGTTCCCTGTTTCGGCATAAATCATCACCTCATGTGCTCCCCTAGAAGATTCAAATGCTTTATCCATCAGTTCCTTAGTAATGGGATAGCAAACTTCTGGACCCATGGCTCCCCCAATTTCTTTAAAGAAGCTAATTTCGTAATAACCATCTGTCTCATATACAACAAATCCATCGCCTCTATGTACAATCGTATCTGAATAATTATAATCATCTAACTCATCTGCCTTTGGCCAATGATGATGTTCACAATAAAACATTGCTTCTAAAGAATCTTTTTCTGATTTTGAAACACGTTCTGCTAATTGCTGACTAATGGGAAAGTTAAGCACTTCTTTCCCCCTACTCCACAGAATCTGATAATCATTGTTGTTTTTTAATATCGTACAATTTTTGTATTGCTGAATTTCTGTTGTCATACAAACACCCATTTAAATTCGTTTATTTTTAGTTAAAATAAAATACCCTAGACTTCTGCGCCTTCAGCAACCAAATCATACAGGAAATACTGAACACCTTCCAATTCCCTATAATCCAACCCCTTGAGCTTGCAGAGGGCACCTGACTCAAAGGACCAATAACCATAATAATTATCAATATTCCGCTTATGCAAATCATACCAACCTGTATCCCTATGTCCTGGATACCATTTCTTAATTACATATTCTTTGAGCAGTTTGAGAGCCTGTTCAGCATTCTCTTCTTCAATAATTTTTCGAGTAAAGCCATAAGGTCTTGGAAAATTATAGTTTATATGAATCTTCCAATCTGGATGACGTGATTGAATCAAGTAATCAATCAAATAATCCTCTGGATCATCTTTTTTAACCAAGTCTACTAGCTGATTAAAAATCTCTTCATCAATTTCTAACAGAAGACCAATAGAAAGCGCCCAAACCATTTGAAGATAGCCAGAATTGCTATGCCAAACTGGAAGCAGACTGTTGACAAAGTTAATATATTCCTCCTTAAAATCTTCAAGAGGATAACCAGCTGTATATGTAGCTAGCATATTCTTTTCTTGATAAATAGATATATCTTCTTGAGTTAGTTTAATAACTTCGTCAGTTGGACGTTTATAAGGATTAATTCCTAGTTTAAATTGATTTAACTCTTGTAGCCATTCCTTAATCATCATTGGTAGTGTAAAATAAGTTGTGTAAACACAAAAACTAATAAATCCGTTATAGTAGAGTTGCGAAACATTACTAGAAAGAGAATTATTCCTATGACACAGTTTACCACAGAATTGCTTAACTTCCTAGCCCCAAATGAAAACAATGCTTCTTGGTCCACCCTATTAGACAATCTTCAAAACCAAGGGGTTCAACAGGTTTCTCTTGTAGTGACCGATGGCTTCAAGGGGCTTGAGCAGATGATCAGTCAGGCTTACCCATTAGCTAAACAACAACGTTGCTTCATTCATATTAGTCGAAATCTGGCTAGTAAAGTGAAACGAGCAGATAGAGCGGTTATTTTGGAGCAATTTAAAACGATTTATCGCGTTGAAAATTTAGAAATGGTAGTACAAGCTTTGAAGGACTTTATCGCTGAATGGAAGCCAAAGTATAGGAAAATAATGGAAAGTTTGGAGAATACGGGTAATCTTTTAACTTTTTATCAGTTTCCCTACCAGATTTGGCACAGCATTTATTCGACAAACCTCATTGAGTCTCTCAACAAAGAAATCAAACGTCAAACGAAAAAGAAGGTTCTTTTTCCTAACGAGGAGGCTCTAGAACGTTACTTAGTTACTTTGTTTGAAGATTATAATTTCAAGCAAAGTCAACGAATCCATAAAGGGTTTGGCCAATGTTCTGACACACTTGAAAGCTTATTTGATTAACACTCCATAACTCTACTAGAGTGTTTACACATAATTATTGACAGTATCAACAGTAACCTAACCAGCTCTTATAAAATGTCATTGTATTCATACTTAAATATAATAAAAAATCTTTATTAAGAGATTAAAGGGGCTGTCTTAAAACGATAAGAATATAAAAAAAGCAGGGCAAAGCGAATTCCTGAGGAAGCCCGTTTGCGGCTGCTTTTTCTTTTTAACGATTATTCACTTTCATGATGAGGACGAGGTTGGCAGTATCTTCCTTGCCTTCATTTTCATATATGGCACAGTGCGCTGCTGTCTTATCCCAGTCTTGAAAACTGGGCCGGCTTTCTAGCCCAATTTGGCTTTCTGTTGGTCATTCCGCTGTTGGAAGCTTACAATGGCCGGCGCGGCTACTCCCCACTCTGGGTTAAATGGGGCTTCTACGCTTTTCATCCCATACACATCAGCCTGCTCTGGCTTATCCGTTTTATTCTTTTAGGACATTAAAAACGAGACTTTGACAATACATCAAAGTCTCGTTTTTTGATTCTTTAATTTAAAGCTAATACCTGATTGATAAAGTTCATGCATAATTTTTTCCAAATTGCTAACTCTTCATAATCTGAAAATTCTGCCTGTGTATTTCGATTAATGACAGATAAGCCGTGTTCCCCCATCGCAAACATGTGCAATTCGTATAAAACAGCCTTATCTTTTAGTTTTTTAGCATAGTCCAAGAGAGCATTGTTATAGATGCAGTCGTCATTCTGCATGCCCCAAATGAAAGTGGGAACGGTGTCTGCAGAAATATGTTCTATCGGACTGTGTTCTTGTAGATTTTCTCTGGTTAACTCTTTACCCACAACTGTTTTCAAGGCCCCAGTTAGAAAGTCTAGTTTGGGCATGGGAGATAACTTGGTTGGCCGCTGATTATCTGGATCTGCCACAACACTATCATACTGATGGTTAAAGTCTAATAAGGGATAAGATAAAACTACTAAAGTTGGTCTTATTTTTTCCTTTGGATAGTTAAAATAGTCTTGCAAAATAGACTCATTCCAGCGATTAGCTAGGGAGGCACAGTGGGTAGCACCTGCTGAAAAGCCAATAAAAATGATTTTATCTGGATCAATATTCCACTGCTGCGCTTTCTCTCTTGTTATCAGCAACATTTTCGCTAAATCATAGAGGGGAGCTGGGTAGCTACTATCTTTGCCGACTGTATAATCAAGCGTAATAGCTTGAAAGCCTTTATTAAGAAAATAAAGGGCTGCCGGCTCTTTTTCACGATCTGTTACTTTAAAGAAACCGCCCCCACCGCAGATAATCACAGCCGGACGCGGATTATGATTCTTAATATCTGGCGTTTCCTCCACTAGATAGGTTGTATAAGTGACAGAGCTTTTATCAGCTCCTGACCAAAGTTCGTGTGTATTAATTTTCATGAGAATCCTCCTTAATATAAGATACAAAGCCCGTAAAAAGCGACTAGGATTTTAGGCAAGTGACGCCGGCTGCTTGCAGACAAGAAGCTTGGTCTAAATCTCTAAATCCCAATCTTTTAGGGTGTGTTCCGTTATTTACGGTACTAAGACAATTTTTCGCCTTTCTTTTTTATTATCCAGTAATCGGTGAGCCTCTGCTGCTTCATCAAAGGTCTTAATAACAGTATCATCTTCTAAAAGTCGGCCTTCTTTAAAGGCATTATTCACAAGTCTTCCTGCCATTTGCAATTGTTTTAAGTTGGCTTGGCTGATAACAAAGCCTCTGATTTGCTGACAGTTCATATAGAATTGTCGGGCATCAAAGGTACTCTCCCGAGGAGTTGTTATGAGGGTTATGGCACCCTTTAAAGCCAGCAAATCAATATTAGTCTGTAAAGCTATTTCCCCAGAAGTGTCAATAATATGATCAAAGCCAGCTGGAAATTGCTCCGTCAGCTTTTGAAAAAGCTTATCATCACGGTAATCAAAACAAGCAGAACTCCCAATTTGGCCTAATTTTGAAAAATCCTGATAGTTAGAGGTCGTAACAACCTTTGCACCTGCTTCATGGGCAAGGCAAAGCAGTTTGCTGCCTACATGGCCTGCTGCCCCTTCAATTAATAAGGTTTGACCTCTTGCCAGCTGCATAATATCCTGCAAAACGATGGCCGCAGTCGCAGCAGAGTGAACAGCTCCAATTAGTCTTACTGGATCGGCTCCTTCAGGAACTGAGAAAAGCCTTTCTGCCGGGATCAAAGCATATTCGCTAGTGACCCCCTGCCTGCTATCATAACCCATACTATTGGTCCAGACTAAATCACCAGCGGCAAATTGGCTAACGTCATCACCAACGCTGACCACCTCGCCAACAGCATCCCGACCGAGAATATAAGGTTGAGGCAATTGAGTCTGATAAAGTCCCGAGCGAATAAAGGTATCAACATAATTGACCGAGACTGCCAAAACTTTGATGAGAACTGTTTTAGGTATCACCTCTGGGACAGGCAAATCACCAATTTGGATGACTGAAGGGTCTCCCTGCTCATAAATGTAAACTGCTTTCATTTCTACTCCTTTCTCTCAATGTGTTTTGAAATATTAGTAAAATAAATTAGTCTCATTAAAAAGCCTGCAAACCAGCCAAAAGGGGCTGCCAGCCAGATACCGTTAAAACCTAGTTTTGTATGAGATAAGCAGACAGCTAACGGAACCTGCAGCAGACAAAAGGTGGTGACAGAAGCAATCAATGGCAATAAGGATTTTCCATATCCCAATAATAGACCATTTAGCACCTGCATAGCACCAAAAACAAAGTAAAAAATAGATACAATTCGTAGATAGCCTTCTCCAATCTGAACAATTGCCTTCTGACGATTAAAAATAGCAATAAAATGAGGAGCAAAACTGTAAATAAGTCCAGAAATAGCAATCGAAATCCCCAAAGTTATTATTAAGGCGCTCCTGCCTCCTTTTGCTATCCGTTTTTGTTCACCTGCCCCTTTATTTTGAGCGGTAAAATTCATAAGAGCCTGACCTAAATTAATAGCAGGCATTTCTGCAAAAGCATCTACTTTGGAAGCGGCAGTATAAGCAGCAATCGCATTTGCTCCAAAGCCATTGACTAAAAATTGGATAACCAAAAAACCTAAACTGATAAAAATTTGCTGTAACATAGCAGGAAGCCCGATAGCTAAAGAAGTCTTTAAAACGCTGACTTTCCACTTTAAATGAAGAAGATTGGGAGCCAGTTTAGGATAATATCTGTACATGTAGCGCAAACAGACTATAAAGGAAAAGACCTGTGCAAGTACGGTTGCCAGAGCGGCACCAACAACACCATAAGTGAAAAATTTTATGAAAATGACGTCTAACAAAATAGTTTGTAAATACGCATCTGCATCAGATAGCAGGCTGGCTGGAACATTCAAGTGTTCTAAAAGAACAGGAGAGTAAAGTAGACCTAAGACCATTAAAAAGAAAGAAAACAGACTAATAAAAATAATATTTGTGTCAACGACTTCTTTCATATTTTGATTTCTTTTAGCGCCATAAAGTTGGGAAATAATAACACTTGCACCAATAGACATCCCTGTAGATACTGATATTGTCAACGCTAATATTTGAGTACTAGAACCAACAGCAGCAAGGGCTTCAGCTCCCAAAAGATTACCAACGATAACAGTATCTGTAATATTATAAAGCTGCTCAAATAAGTTTCCTAAGAAAATAGGGAGGGCAAAAACAAAAAGCGCTTTTAATTCACCTCCCTTTGTTAGGTCAGTCATTTTAAACTCCTTTAAAAATGATATAATAAAGCATACAATCCATACAATTATTATAAAGGAAAACTCTTTAACGGGGACCGATAAGATTGTATGACAGACAATTTAAGGAGAGCCTATGTCTATTAATTCATTTGAAAATTACCCTATGACTTGGAAACCTGACAGAAATTTACTAAAAACGCCCCTATATTTTCATTTAGCCCAACTCTTAGAGCAAGACATTAGGGCAGGACGCTTGTCTTTTGGAACTCAGCTTCCACCGCAGCGAGAATTGGCAGATTTTTTAGATATTAATTTAAGCACTGTTACAAGAGCATTTAAAATTTGCATGCAAAAAGGGCTCATTCATGCTGTAATCGGCAAGGGGACTTTTGTCTCATCTCAGTCTCCTCTTCCTTTATCATCCTTTAAAAAGGATGAGACTTGTATCCGCCTCAGTGTCTTATGCTCCTATTATCAACTGAATCATATCGTATCTGATGTATCTAGAAAATTGATGCAGAGCCAATCAGTTGATCAATTATTTGAATTTGATGCCAGTCAAACGGAACAGGAGCAAAAGCAAAAATTGACTGCTCAAAACTGGCTACAAAAATTTCAAGTCCAAACTTCTGTCAACAATATCTTGCTGACCGATGGCACCCAGAACGCTTTAGTCATCGCATTTTTGACTCTCTTTAAAGCTGGCGATAAAATTGGAGTAGACACTTTTACCTATACAAATTTTATAGCTCTTGCTAATCAATTTCAGATTGAACTGGTACCTTTAAAAAGCGATAAAGAAGGAATACTCATTCAAGATTTAGTAAAAACACTCAAACAGCAGAAACTCAAGGCCCTTTATTTGGTTCCTACTTCTAATAATCCAACCACTGTTAGCCTGTCTTTGAAGCCCCGAAGACAGTTAGCAGAGCTTATTGTTAAAAATCATCTTTTGCTGATAGAAGATGATACTTATGCTTTTATAAATGCTAAAAACACACCACCTTTTGTTCAGCTCATTCCCCAGCATACAATCTATATCCACGGACTGTCCAAGTCTTTATTTGCTGGTCTGCGTGTGGCGTATATGGTTGTTCCTAGCCATTTGCAGCCTCAATTTACAAAAACTGCTGACACTCTTAATACTCATATCCCCTTGCTTGATGCTAATATCGTCAGCGAGCTAATTGTCAGCGGTAAAGCCGATGAGGTTATTGAAAGAAAAAAAGCCTTAGCTAAAGAACGCAATGCTTTGTACCGTCAGTATTTTCCAAACTCTGCTGCTGCCAATCCTTATGTTTTATTTCAATGGTTGCCTTTGCCTGAACACATAAATGGGTATGACTTTGAAGAATTGGCCAATAAAAACGGTGTGGAAATTTTATGCGCAGAACGCTTTCTGGTAGGAGGAGCAGAACAATCAGCTCTTCGTGTAGCCACCTGTTCACCAGATACGACAGAAGAGTTAGAACAAGGACTTAAGTTACTAAAAAAGCTGCTGCCTCTTGTCTAGTATCAGAACCCAAAAAATGCTTCCTAAGTTTTCTTTGATGATTTTATTCACTAAAATAAAAATGTGGTGTTAAGCGTGCTATCTTCACTTCATATTCCTCCCCCATCTACAATAATTTCTTTTCAATCTACTTGATAATACTCAACAAAATTTTCTTCTTACTTTTAGAGTTTTGAAGATTTTCAAAGATATTCTCATCTTGGGAAATTATTGTAAATAATTTACTTAATTTTTCATAATTTATATTTTCTGCATTGTTCATAATTTCTATTGTAGAATCAAGGAGCTCTCTCAACAAAGTATAGTCAATTTTCGAGATAAAACTAAAAACTTTGTTATTATCAACTTTGGAAAAATCAAATGTCAGATTAATTAATAAAATTAAGTCAGATAGCAATTGATTTTTTAATGATTCTGCCATACTATTTTCAAATTCAACCTTGGCTACCAATCTATAGTTGGTCAATGAGTACTTAATTTCAGAAAAATATGGAAGTTCCAGATACTTAGCTAACAAGGTTAGTAATTCTTCATAAGATCGTTGACTTGCAATTTTTATAACATGAAAATAGTACTCTTTTAACTCTTCTATTAATAGAGGATTTTCTAATAGAAATTGTTGAAATGTATTTATCAACAGTTTTTTTGCTCGAGGAATATTTATTTGTGGTAAATGAGTAGATACATGCTGTAAATTTTTAAATTTTCCAAATTTCATCATTTAATATTTCCTTTCTGGACTCTTCCTTTGGCTTGGAGGAAGAAAAGAATTGTTTTTTTAGATAAACAAAGCTACAAAAGCTACTAGTAAGACAGCTATCACTAAAATAAATAGTTTTCTTTTATTCATTTATTGACCTCTTCCTCTTGTCCGACCGACGAAGCCTCAGATTGAGTATCTCCTTGACTGTCGCTGGTGCTCGCTGAACTATCCGATTTTGGAAAATCCAAACTATACTCAGTTTCTGTACTAATCGCCGGAAGATCAACATCTATTATCTCCTGATTTTGAACAGGATGATAAGAAGCGAAAAAGGCCCAAGCCATATAAACAAAAATGGCTGGATATACAATCAGATGTTTTCCCCAAAAATTCCCAGAAGCTTCAGTACCTCTTGTAGACATTCCTTTCAATTCTGGATACTGATTCTCGTATTGTTTCTTTTTTGTCCAATACGGCCTTGATATAACAACACCTGCAAACACAACTAAGCCAATTGAAACATTTTCAAAGATTAGATTCCTAGATCCTGAATGAATCAAAATAAAGGATAGAATAGCTCCTGTAACGGCCGTTAGCAAGAATATAAGGCGGCTATAAATAGCTTCTTTTTTTACTCTAAGATATTCTTTGATGGGTAGTTCTTTTTCTGTCATGACGACAATCCTTTCATCTATCAGTCTCTGTTTATTTTAACACAATATCAATCAAATAAGTATAGGCTTGTGTAAATCAAAAACGAATGACGGTCTTAGACTTGGCTTGGTCTTCATCATTCGTTTTATTCTTGTTTTGCATCAAAATGTAAGCTTAGTTAATCTGAACAGTTTTCAGCTGTCCGTCAGTTCCTGTAAAGCTGACGCTTCTGGTTGCTGGATTATAGTTGAAAGTCTCTGGGCTGACACCGTAGAGCTGAGAAAGTTCCTGCAATTTCTGGTTGAATGCTTCCTCTGTCATGCCAAAACTCGCTGCTAAGCTTGATTGACCAGTTGGATTTGCAGCTGTCGAAGCTTCTGCTGGTTTGTCAGATTGGTTTTGAGCTGCTTCTCCAGTGGCAGATTCGGAAGGTAGATTGCCATTTTGCGCCGTTTCTGGAACACTGCTGCTGGCTGGCTGACCAGAAACAGCTTGTTCAGCCGGTGCTTTCAGGAACCCTTTTTGTACCGCATAGGCATCTGCTGCTTGGCGCTCAGTTTCTGACAAGTCCTTCTTGTAAATATAGTGCTCATGATCCAGATGAGCTACCCGATAGCCTTGCTCATCCGCTCCGACCATATCCTGCAGATTAAAGTGATAGTCATCATCTTCCTTATGCTGAGAATGAGACTCGTTTGTTTCCTTAGGATGGACGAGTGACTGCTGAAAGTCCAAAATTTCCTTCAGCAGCTCTTTCTTGTCTGTAGCTCTCTGTCCAAGCTTATCAAAAAGCTGGTCCAGCTGCTGGTATTGCTGCTCACTTCCTTGATTCTTTTCCAAATACTGATGGATAGACATGAGCAGATTATAAAGCTGTTGATAAACTTCCTGATTTTCCGTATTAGCTGGCTCTTCCTTTTGCCCAGCAATGGTCCGGCTCATCTGGTCCAAAAGCTTCTGACTTGCTGCCAGCAGAGCTTGCTTATCTGAGCTACTGCTCTTTAATTCCTTGCCTAATTCCAAGATTTTAGCTGCATAGTCTGCCCGACTGTTTTGGTCCCTTATTTCTCCTAGCAATTCCTGCGCTTTTCCAAGGAAGACAAGGGCTTGAGCGCTCTTCTCGCTATCATCTGTTGTTCCAAAATCGTCATAAATGCCTTTCAAAAAGTCATAAATCATGGCTTTGTAGGTCGGCTGATCTGGCTCTCCCTGATCCAACTCTGTCTTTTCAGAGGACGGATAAGGCTGACCGTTAGCAAGGGCTGCTGCAATCTCTTTCTTAGTCTGATAGAGGGCAGGAAAAAGCTGCTGGAGATTAGTAGCTTCTATAAAGGCTTGAGACTTATAGAGAGTCAAGGTTAGCCCAGCTGCTTTTTTGCGCAGCTCAGGGCTCAAACGCCCATCCTCTAAAGCTTGGTAGAAATAACGAATATAATCAACCGCTGTGACGCCTGTCCGATCATGATAATCTTCCAAAGCAGACAATAATTGTCCTAGCTCTGCCATTTCAGCTTGATTCTGCCCAGCATAAGCATTTTGCAGACGCTGCAGCAAGTCAGCTTTCTTCAGCCCATAGCTATCTGTGTCAAGTCGGTTCATTCTCTCCAAAAGTCCTTGATAGCTCTTGTCCAGCTCGGTCTCTTGGATTGGCTTGACCGTCTGATCCACATGGATAAACTGCTTATCAAAGTTATCCAGACTGCTCAGATAACCAGCTGTTGAGTTGCTTGGCAGCTTCTTCATGGTTTCTACAAACTGCCCCAAAGCAAGCTCAATCCGCCGCTGCATAAGAGGATCATCGGCATAGAGACGCTGACTGTCTGCTTTTAGGCTTTCTACTTTTTGCAAAACAGCAGCCTCATCATAATCGCCCTGCTCATACTTAGATTGAATCTGAGGCAGACGATTTTTCAAGGCTTCTGCTGCGCCCTTGGACTGGATTTTGATATAGTGGTTATGGTCGCCATGAGGAATAACAAACTGACCATCTTCCACCTGCAGACTGTAAGGCGAAAGACCTGAGCGCAAGGCTGTTGTGTAGAGTTCATTCATGAAGTCCAGCTCTGCATTACCCGTTACCAGAGGAATACGAACATGCTCCTTGCGAACAGCATAGGGGTGGATATGAGTCGGATCGTAGGCTTGGTCAGGGTTATTAAAGACAAAGAAACCATTTGAGATGCGAACCGCCTCCTTGGGAACGCCATAGGTTTGGGAGATATAAGCAATCTTTTCCTCATCACTGGCATCGCGTGAATAGCGTTCAGCGTCATTGACTGCTGCTGATGGTTTTACTGGTTGCTGCTTGGCCAAGGCCTGCTCCGCTGCTTGAATCTGTTCAGAAGTCAAGTCTTTCCTGTAAAAGTAATGAGCATGGTCTCCGTGCGATACCATGTAGCCTTGCTCGTCCTTGCCAATGACAGCCTCCGCATGAAAACCATGGTCGTGCTCAGGCTGTGACGGTAGCTGAGGCTTCAAAGCTTGCAGAGGATCTCCTAGCGGCTTGTAAGTATAACCAATAGGAATCAAGCGGGCAATCTTCGCTTCCAAGTCTGATAGCTTGTCATAAGGAATGAAATGATGGTGGTCTCCGTGGGGTATAACGACTCCATTTTCTGTCCGACGGCTGATTTTCAGCGGGTCAAACACCACGCCGTCCCCTTCATGATAGCGCTGAGACTGAGGCAGGGCATAGAGTTGCTGCAGCAGACTTGGCAAGGATGGCTGAGATGGTTGAGACGGTTGGAGCGGATTGGACGGACTCGGTTGCGTAACCGCTAAGCCATGACTTGGCTGCTCAATCTTTGAATGATTTGGCAGCTGTGGAGACGGATTTGAGATGGGTCCACCCTGATTGATAGCACTATTCTGATTCCAAGTATCGGAAGAAGCAATTGTCCTGCCGTAGTTAGGCGGATTCACCCGTCCGCCAGCCCTTCTGCTATTCCAGTAGCTCTGAGCTGCTGCCAATTCTGCCGGCGACAGGTCGCTCTTAGGAATATAGTGAAAATGCCCGCCATGCGGTACGATAAAAGCATCACCTGTATCTTCGATGACGTCAGAGGGACTGAATGTATAACCATCATCCGTCCTATATCCTCCTTGACCTTGATAAGAAACTCCTGCAAGGTCTGCGGCCGTCTTTCCCGCAGCTAAGGACTTGCTAGGCTGGCTGAAATCGCGAGTTCTGCTTGATTTTGTAGTGGAAGATTTGCCACTATCGCCTTCTTCCTTAGTATTATGCAGCTTCTTCTGCCGAGCAATCTCATCCACCGAGCGGACATTACTGGTATGCTTGGCATCCTTGAGGTAGAGATAATACTTCCCCTCCACCTTAATGATATAACCATCCTTGACCTCATTAACAATATCTGCTTGCTGCAGCGTGTAGTTAGGATCTCGGATAATCAGCTCTTCGCTAATAATGGCATCAAAAGGCACTTTCCCGTCAAAGTAATGATAATGGTCTCCATGAGAAGTGACATAGCCTTGATCTGTGATTTTTACAACGATTTGTTCTGCTTCAATACCTTCCTCATCATTGATTTGGTCAGGTGTCAAATTTTTATTTTTATCCGTCTTGTCACCCGAAGTCTTGTCCTCAATATAGGCTACTTTGTTATCTTTGGTCTGAGGTCGGGGCTGAGCTTGCCATTGGATAAGTCCGTAAGTTCCGAGACCGAGAGCTAATACAGCAGCTGAAGCAAGGAAATATTTCTTTTTCATGGTTGTCTTTTATCCTTTCAAATCTTTAGCTAAAACAGCTAGATTCTTTTCTAAATTTTCTAAATAAGATAGTTGGTTGGCTGGATCTGCTTCCAGAGGATTCAGCTCCTTGATTTGTACACCGGTCGCCTTGACCAAGGTTTGAGCCACTTTGGAAGAAGCATTGCTTTCCACAAAAATGGTCTTCACCTTGTGCTCCTTGACAAAGTCTTCTATCTCTGTCAGCTGACGCGGACTAGGCTCCTGCTCCGGTGAAATACCCGCAATGCCCAACTGAGTCAGCCCGAAGCGCTTAGCTAGATAAGAAAAGGCTGTATGTTGCGTGACAAAGGTCTTGTTGGGCACTTTATCAAAAATCTCCTGATAGCGTTTTGTCAGTTTTTTGGCCTCTTCTTGAAATTTTCGAGCATTGACCTGATAAGTATCCCGATGGTCGCTATCCAGCTCCGACAGCCTGTCGGCGATAATCTGGGCTTCCTCCGCAGCCTTCTGAGGATCCAACCAGGTATGGGGATCATAGAGCGTCTTCTCATCCACTCCCTCTCCTGCTTGGACATCTTCCAAGCCTGAAACCCGATCCAGTTTCATACCCTGGGAAGCCTCAAGGACTTGAACCTTGGAATTCTTGAGGCTGGGATTCAGCTCGCCAGCCCAGGACTCCAAAGTCCGTGAGTGATAGACAAAGACATCTGCATCATAGATGGCTGCCACGTCATTGGCTGAAGGCTCAAAATCATGAATACCGCTGCTAGACTGAATCATGCGCACGTCATTCAGATCGCCCGATATAGCCTTAACCATGGAGTAGATAGGATAGAAGCTAGTTACAATCCTCAATCCTTGCGACGGACTGGATGGACTGGATTCCTTTTGAGACTGACAAGCCCAGAGACACAAGGCCAGAGCCATCAGGCTAAGGCATGCTGAGATTTTTAAAACGCGTTTCATAACATCTCCTTAACTCATTATTAACCGGTTTATTAACCGGTTAATATCATACACTTTGTCAACTTCTTTGTCAAGTCTTTTAAGAAAATAAAGCAAAAAGGAAGTAGGATTCTTTCCCACTTCCTCTTTGCTTTTAATTTAATATATTTGAAAGGTTATTTATTATGACTATTCAAGGATAGAATAAGATTGGACAGATGGATTTCTCAAGCTTAACTATATGAGATTACTTTTCAGACTTTCAGACTGTCAAATAACAATCTGGAACTAAAAACTCCAGCTCTAAATCGCCTCTGTAGTGAAGCTGCGGCTTTCAAGTACCTTCAGCATGGCATCAGCTGTGTCCAAGGCTGTGAAGAGTGGCACTCCATGCTCAATAGCTGAGCTACGAATAATTTGACCATGATTATCTGCTGTCCGCTTGGTTCCGACCGTGTTGATAATAGCCTGAACCTTGCCCTTGCGGATATAGGCTGGGATATCTTTGTTATCATCACTGCCGATTTTTTCCACCAGACGGACGTGTAGACCATGATTTTCAAAATAAGAGGCTGTTCCCTTGGTTGCCCAAATACCATAGCCAATATTGGCAAAACGCTGAGCCAGCTGCAGGGCTTCTTCCTTGCTGTCGTCTGCAATAGTAAAGACGACATTACCAAAGTTTGGCAGATGGAGATAGGAAGCCTCAAAAGCCTTATAGAGTGCTTTTTCGAGCGTACGGTCACTGCCCATGACTTCACCCGTAGACTTCATCTCTGGTCCCAAGAGACTGTCAACCTTCGCTAGCTTAGTAAAGGAGAAGACTGGCGCCTTGATATGAACCATGGAACTTTCTGGATGAAGGCCATCTTCATAGCCCAGCTCTGCCAAAGTTTCCCCAAGAATCAAACGAGTCGCTACTTGCGCCATCGGAATATCAGTCACCTTGGACAAGAAAGGAACAGTCCGGCTGGCCCGTGGATTGACCTCAATGACATAGACCCGCTCATCTTTGATGACGAACTGAATATTCATCATGCCGATACAGTTCAGTCCCAGAGCCAAACGCTTGGTATAGTCTGCAATAATATCCTTGACTTTCTGCGATAGGGTTTGCGGCGGATAGGCTGCCATGGAATCCCCTGAGTGAACTCCTGCCCGCTCGATATGCTCCATAATCCCTGGAATCAAGACCTGTCGACCATCAGAAATGGCATCCACTTCACACTCATCACCAACAATGTAAGAATCCACCAAAACCGGATGGTCTGGACTGGTCTTAACCGCTGTCCGCATATAAGAGCGTAGATCCGCTTCGTTTTCTACGATTTCCATAGCACGGCCACCCAAGACATAGGAAGGCCGCACCAGAACAGGGAAGCCAATCTTACGAGCAGCTTCTACCGCTTCCTCTTCATTAGTGGCCGTCTGACCCGGCGGCTGCGGAATATCAAGCTCTTTCAATGCCTGCTCAAAGAGATCTCGGTCCTCAGCCCGATCCAAGTCCGCTACTTGCGTACCTAAGATCTTCACACCAGCCTTGGACAGAGGCTCTGCCAGATTAATGGCTGTCTGTCCGCCAAACTGAACGATAACTCCTTTAGGCTGTTCCAACTCAATGACATTCATGACATCTTCAAATGTTAGCGGCTCAAAATAGAGCTTGTCAGAGACAGAAAAGTCGGTCGATACAGTCTCTGGATTGCTATTCATGATAATCGCTTCATAGCCAGCTGCCTGAATAGCCTTTACAGAATGAACGGTCGCATAGTCAAACTCCACTCCCTGACCAATTCGGATAGGACCAGAGCCCAGCACCAGAACAGATTCCTTGCTGGATTTGACAGATTCATTTTCAAAGCCATAGGTAGAGTAGAAATAAGGTGTCGCAGACTCGAACTCAGCGGCACAGGTATCCACCATCTTGTAAACCGGCACAATCTTCTGCTCCTGCCGGATGCGACGCACCTGCTCGGCTGTCATGTCCCACAAGGATGCGATCTTAGTATCCGCAAAACCATTTTGCTTGGCTTTCTTAAGCACATAGCTATCTCCGATATGACTGGCCAGCTCCTGCTCAATTTCGTAAATATGGAGCAGCTTATCCAGGAAAAAGACATCAATCTTGGTCAGTTCGGCAATTTCATCCGGACTATAACCACGGCGAATAGCCTCTGAGATATAGAAAAGCCGGTCGTCTTGCGCCTTGACAATCTTCCTCATCAGCTCGTCATCGCTTACTTGACTGAGAGCAGGCAGCTCGTTGTGGTCCACACAAACTTCAAGAGAACGGCAAGCCTTGAGCAGACTCTCCTCAATATTGCGCCCGATAGCCATGACTTCCCCTGTCGCCTTCATCTGGGTTCCCAGACGGCGCTCACCCTGCTCGAACTTATCAAATGGAAAGCGCGGAATCTTAGCAACCACATAGTCCAGAGCCGGCTCAAACATAGCATAGGTAGAGCCTGTCACCGGATTAATGATTTCATCCAATGTAAGCCCGACCGCGATTTTCGCCGCTAGCTTGGCAATCGGATAGCCAGTCGCCTTAGAGGCTAGGGCTGATGAGCGGGAAACCCGCGGATTGACCTCAATGACATAGTACTTAAAACTATGCGGGTCCAGAGCCAGCTGCACATTACAGCCACCCTCAATCTTCAACGCTCGAATAATCTTGAGACTAGCGTCCCGCAGCATCTGGTATTCATAATCTGAGATGGTCTGACTAGGTGCAAAAACGATAGAATCCCCTGTGTGGATGCCGACTGGGTCAAAGTTTTCCATATTACAGACGACCAGCGCATTGTCAGCACCATCCCGCATGACTTCGTATTCGGTTTCTTTAAAGCCAGCTATGGAGCGCTCGATCAGACACTGAGTAACCGGAGAGAGTTTGAGGCCATTTTTTGCGATTTCTTGCAGCTCTTCTTCATTGCTACAGATACCGCCGCCAGTTCCTCCCAGTGTAAATGCCGGACGGACAATGACTGGATAGCCGATGCCAGCCGCAAATTCCAGCGCTTCATCAACTGTATTGACAATTTCTGACTCAGGGATGGGCTGGCCTAGCTCTTCCATCAGCTGCTTGAAAAGGTCTCGGTCTTCCGCTTGGTCAATGGCCGATAACTTGGTCCCCAAGAGTTCCACTCCCAGCTCTTCTAAAAGCCCTGACTTGGATAATTCCATAGCCATATTGAGTCCAGTCTGGCCGCCCAAAGTAGGCAGAAGAGCATCTGGCCGCTCCTTACGCAATATCCGCGCAACAAACTCCAACGTGATTGGCTCGATATAAACTCGGTCCGCAATTTCCTTGTCCGTCATGATGGTCGCTGGATTAGAATTAACCAAGACAACACTGTAGCCCTCTTCTTTCAAGGACAGGCAAGCCTGGGTTCCTGCATAGTCAAACTCCGCAGCCTGACCGATAACAATAGGACCAGAACCGATGACCATAATTTTCTGAATATCTTTACGTTTTGGCATAGTGCACCTCTCAATCTTGCTTCCTAGTAAGCCTGATGGGCATCCATCATTTCCATAAACTCATCAAAGAGATAGTCTGCATCATGCGGTCCCGGCGCAGCATCTGGGTGGAACTGCACAGAAAAGGCAGGATAATCCCGATGGCGCACACCTTCGACAGACTTATCATTGATTTCTTCATGAGTCACAATCAGGCATTCCGGCAAATCCTCACGACTGACTGCATAGCCATGATTTTGACTGGTAAAGTCAACTCGGCCTGTCGCAATCTCACGTACCGCATGGTTGAAGCCACGGTGGCCGAACTTCATCTTATGCGTCTTTGCACCATTAGCCATGGAGAAGAGCTGATGTCCCATGCAGATTCCGAAAATTGGAATCTTGCCCTGAACACCACGAATCATGTCCAGAGCCTCTGGCACATCTTCCGGATTTCCCGGTCCATTGGACAGCATGACGCCGTCAGGATTGAGCTGGAGAATTTGCTCAGCGCTGGTATCATATGGCACCACTGTCACGCTGCAGTTGCGCTTGGCTAACTCCCGCAGGATAGAATGCTTGAGACCAAAGTCCACCAATACCACACTGCGACCCGTTCCCGGAGCTGGATAGGACTGCTTGGTAGACACCTGCTTGATGTTATCAGTCGGCAGAACAGTTGCCTGAAGCTGGTCTTGCAAATGCTCAATACTATCATCCGCATTGGCAATGGTCGCCCGCATAGTTCCATGCTGGCGGATAATCTTGGTTAGCGCCCTTGTATCAATTCCCGAAATGCCTGGTATCTTCTTGATTTTGAGGAACTCATCCAAAGACAATTGCTGGCGCCAATTGCTTGCACGACGTGCATACTCATAGACCACCACTCCCTTGCAGGTCGGCAGAATGGATTCATAGTCGTCCCGATTGACACCATAATTTCCAACCAAGGGATAGGTAAAGGTCAGAATCTGGCCGTTATAAGACTGATCCGTAATCGATTCCTGATAGCCTGTCATGCCTGTGTTAAAGACGATTTCGCCTGTCACAAAAAGATCCGCTCCAAAAGCTTCCCCTTCGAAGATCATGCCATTTTCTAATATTAAAAGTCTCTTTGCCATTGTTCCCTCCTGTCCAAGATGCAGACCGCCCATGACCATCCACATAAGATATATAATAATAGGGAGTGGGATTGCTTTACATAGCCTCACCCACTCCCGGCCTACTGTCCGAGATTATTGACGGCCTTTCAGAACTGCTTCGATAATAGCCATTCTGACAAAGACGCCGTTGGTCATTTGTTCAACGATACGCGATTTTGGTGCTTCGACCAGATGATCCGCAATTTCTACATCACGGTTAACTGGAGCCGGATGCATGAGAATCGCCGTATCTTTCATGCGATCATAGCGCTCTTGAGTCAGCCCATGCAGTCTGTGGTAATTTTCTTTAGAAAAGATGGACTCGTAGTCATGGCGCTCATGCTGCACGCGCAAGAACATCATGACATCCACTTCTTCAATCACCTCATCAATGGTGACAAACTTACCATAGTCCGCAAACTCTTGGCTCCGCCATTCTTCCGGACCTGCAAAGTAGAGCTCTGCCCCCAAGCGCTTGAGAATTTGCATATTTGACTTAGCCACGCGCGAATGGTCCAAGTCACCAGCAATCGCAACCTTTAGTCCTTGAAAGCGACCAAACTCTTGATAAATAGTCATCAGATCCAACAAGCTTTGGCTAGGATGCTGACCAGAACCGTCTCCTCCGTTAACGATGGAAGTCGTAATGGTTGGGCTTTCGACAAGCTCTTTGTAATAGTCCACTTCAGGGTGACGAATGACACAAACATCAACACCAAGGGCAGACATGGTCAGGATAGTGTCATACAAGGTTTCTCCTTTGTTGACCGAGCTGGTCTTGACATCAAAGTCCAGAAGATCGCAGCCTAACTTCAACTCTGCTACCTCAAAGGCCTTGTGAGTCCGAGTCGAAGGCTCAAAGAAGAGGTTAGACACGATATGCTGCTCATCATAATGGACTTTAGCGCCATTTTTAAATTCGATTCCGCGTTTAATCAAGGCCATAACTTCTTCATTTGACAGAGTTTCCATAGAAACAAGGTTCTTAAGAGCGATTTGATTGGATGACATGATGTAATTCTCCTTTTTGAAAGAATGAGGGCTTCCAGAGTGCTGCAAGTAAAGTCGCTCTGAGAGCAAGCTATTTTTGAACGAAAGTTAATGATTTATCGCCTAGCTCAATCCTTGGGCTCAGGCAGGACAAGATAGAGGACAATTCCCAGAATAGTTGACAAAGCAACTCCTGAGATTTGCAGACCCGATAGCTGCAAGGTCAGACCGCCGATACCAGATACCAAGATGACACTGGCAATCAAGAGATTCTTTTTGTTGTCAAAGTTGGTCTGTGCTTCAATCAGAATCTTGAGACCACTTGAAGCAATTACTCCGAAGAGGGCGATGGAAATACCACCCAGCACAGGACTCGGGATGGATTGGAGCAGGGCTGAGACCTTGCCCACAAAGCTCATGACAATAGCCAGCACTGCTGCACCAGCAATGACATAGACACTGTAGATTTTATTGAGCGCCATGACTCCGATATTCTCTCCGTAGCTAGTCACGGGCGGTGCTCCGAAAAGCCCTGCAATAATCTGAGCCAGACCATCACCAGTCAAGGTCTTGTCCAGTCCTGGATCCTTGAAGAAGTCCTTACCTGTCAAGCTATTCAGCACCATGACATGCCCGAAGTGTTCTGTCATGGTTACAAAGGCGATAGGCGCCATAGTTAAAATCGCACTAGGGTAAAATTTCACATCGTAGTCCAAGAAAGGAAGACTCATAGGCGGAAGGTGGAACCAAGATGCTTCTCCTACCTTGGCAAAAGACACAATTTCCTGCCCAGTCACAGCCCCTAGAATCAAGCTAAAGATGTAGCCGACTATCAAGCCCAGCAAGACTGGAATGATTCCCACAATCTTCTTACCATAGATATTAAAGAGGATGACTGCCAAGAGAGTAACCATACCGATAATGAAGTAGGTCAAATCATAAACCTTTTCGCCATTAGCTACAGTCTTGTTCATCACATCGCTAACAGCTGTCCCAGCCAAGCTCAGACCGATGACCATGATGATGGGGCCAACTACTACTGGCGGCAGCACCTTGTCAATCCAAGCATTGCCAGCAAACTTGACAATCAGTGCTACAATAAAATAAACCAAACCACCGGTGATGGCTCCCTGTGCAACCGCTCCGATACCATCTGTCTTCATCAGCATCTGCATGGCTGCGATATAAGCAAAGCTGGAACCCATGTAGGCCGGAATCTTATACTTGGTAACAGTCAGATGTGCCAATGTTCCCAGACCGCTTGAAAAGAGAGCTACCGCTGGGTCAATTCCCACCAGAATCGGTACCAAGACTGTCGCCCCAAACATGGCGAACAAGTGCTGAAAGGATAGTCCTAAAAGCAGACCTGGCTTTGGCATATCATGTACATCATACTTAACATCTTGACTCATTTAGCTTATTACTCCCCCATAATCAACACGCGATCTTGACCGTCTGTCTCAGTCATCTCAACGATAATCTCCTCAGTTTGGCTAGTCGGAATGTTCTTGCCGACATAGTCTGCCCGTATAGGCAGCTCGCGGTGACCACGGTCTACCAAGACAGCCAGACCAACCCGAGAGGGACGTCCATGACTAACCAGATTGTCAATAGCCGCCCGGATGGTCCGTCCTGTGTAGAGGACATCGTCAATCAGGATTACTTGACGGTCGGTAATATCCACTGGAATCACTGTCGTATCTTCCTCAACCTTGATATCATCTCGGAAAGGCTTGGTATCAACTTCTGCGACTGGAATATCGATATTCTCCAACTGGGCCAATCGCTTTTGAATCCGATGAGCCAAGTGAACCCCACGGGTCTTAATGCCAGCCAAGACCACTTGGTTTAAGTCCTTGTTGCGCTCGATGATTTCATAGGTAATCCGCGTAATCGCACGATTCATGGTGATATCATCGACAACTTCTTTTGTTTTCATTCTTTCCTCCTCAAACAACAGAAAAAGTCTCCTTATTACAAGGAGACTTCAGAAAAATCTAGTCAGGTAGGCTGAAACAAGACGCACTTGCTTACACTCCACCCATCTTTTTACTTGCTCCTTGTCTATCTCTCTGGATAGAATTAAAGGATTATTTAATTTTTTATACTATATCACAAATTCAAAACTATTTCAAGAAAAAAATTGTATTTTTTCTGTTTGACTGGATAAGGGTTAGTGATTAGCTTCTTTCTCTTCTTGTTCCTTATCTTTTAAATCCTTTTGATTTTCTTTGTTTTCTGCTTGAGCTGGCTCGTCTTTTAATTCAGGCTTTTCAGCAGTTGGAACTTCTTCTGATGATGGTTTAGAAGAGTTTTCTGGATTCTCAGCTTGATTGTTTAACTCTGCTTCAGAAGATCCAGCTGCATGCTCGCTATAATTTGAAGCTCCTTGGTTGCTTGCTTCAGCTGAGGCAGGCTTATCGGATGCTGACTTCCCTTGGACATCTGCCTTATTAGGCTCACTTTCCTTAGATGCTTCCTTCTTTTCGTCCTTTGAATCGGCCGGCTTATTATTGTCAATGCTGCCACCCTGAACATCTGGGAAATGCTGGGCTAAAGCCTTTGGAATTTTATTTTCATTCAATTCAAGCTCTGCTTTAGGGATGTGATTGTCGCTGACATTAATATAAGTCACCGTCTTATTTGGTTCCTGCAGCGCTAAGGTTGTGATTTTATTCTTGTTGACAGCCAGATTGTCTAAAGACCTAAACTGATTAATTCCTTCCAAGTTTTTCAGCTCATTCTCACCCAAGTTTAAATTCTTCAAGGAAGACTGAGCGGCTGGAATGTCCAAAGATGTAATCTTGTTTTGACTTGCGGACAAAGTTACTAAATTCTTAGCAGCTTCAACTCCTGCCAGCGACGTCAGCCGATTTCCATTTAGACTTAGATTTGTCAGATTTGGATTAGACTTCAGGAAATTCAAGCTCTCAACATTGGAATTGTCAGCTGTTAATTCTTCCAGATGGGAAGCTTTGAGGGTATTGAGATTTAAGTTTGGGTTGTTGGATAAGAAAAGCCTTGTTAAATCTTCTTTTCGGCTCAGAGCAGAAACATCTTGCAGTTGATTGTGCTCTAAACTTACAGCTTTTAATTTTGGAAGCTTGGTCAAAGCAGAAATATCTGAAATATTGTTGTAGTCAAGGTTCAATGACTCCAGATTTTTTAGCTTAGCTAAAGGTGTAATATCGGTAAGGTCATTTCCCGCTGCTGCCACTGTTTTGAGGTTCGTATAATCCTTCAAGAAAGATAAATCAGTGATGCCATTCTGGGAAATGTCCAAGCCTTCCAAGGTCGGAATTTCTTTTAAGAAATCATAGTTGGTAACGCCTGTCTTTGTCATCCACAGCTGTTTCAAATGTTTAAATTGCAGCACTGGTCTGATGTCCTTTATCGGAGTAAAGCCAATCCCCAGAACCTCAATATTCGGCATCAGTTCCAGGCCTTTTCTTTCCAGCGGATCTTTGCGCTGGCCGATATTTAGATACTTCACAGTTGCCAGCCAGGCTTTCATCTTTTCCGTATCCGTCTCATCTGATGGGAATGGGGTGTCTGCCGTAGCATGTAAAATATCTTCAATGATTTCATCATCAAATCCTAGAGCTTTCAAGGTTGCCATACCAACTGCGTCATGAGCATGCGGATTTCCATGAGGGTCAAAAGGCTTGGTTGTATCAATCTCACTGACCAAAGTCGAATGGCTATGATCACCATGCGGATAGATAAATATCTTTCCTTTATCTGTATCGCTCACCTGAATCAGACTTTCATCGATTCCTAATTGCTGAGCCAAATAGGCCTTTTTCTTGGCAATTTCTTCTTCCTCGTCTAATGGATTTGGCGCAGGCTCAGGAGTAGGAGCTGGGGCTGGCGGTTCTGGTGAAGGCTGTGCTTGCCCTTGCCGGCCATAGTAGGCATCTTCAGCAGCTTTCTTATATTCCGCTGGAATCAATGACTCCCAAGGTGAAGCAATCAGCTGCTCATAGGGGATGAAATGAGTATGACCATTATGATCTGCCAGCAATCCTGTAGCAAGTTTGCCTGTTACCCCTGTGCCTCTAAATAAGAATCCATCACTTGTAGGATAATCAATCCCAGCAAACTGGCGTTTAGTTGTCCCTTGCTGCTGGGGAACAGATGGTCTAAGCGTTGACTGATAAATATGTCCCATAGGATTGCTAGACGGCGTTGGACGATAACTTGATGCTTGTGCAAGATTACCTACAGACTGTTTTAAAATGTAATGGAAATGATCCCCGTGACGCACAACATAGCCGTATTGGTCTTCTGACACAATGTCTCTAGGATTAAAGACATAACCATCATCAGCAGTGCTCATTTGATTTGCCAGCTGAGTCGAGCCTGCAGGCACTTGTCCATCTTTTGGTATCAGATAAGCCCATTTACTATTCTTTAGATCAGAATAAAAAATAAAGTGTGTATGGCCATCATGCTCTAAAATCAGACCTTCACTAGTTCTAGCTTTAATTTGAGACTCGCTTTTGAAAAGAAAACCATCATCCGTCGGCTTATCAACTCCAGGAACCTGTTCTTTTTTGGTCGCCTTACTTTTCTTCTTCACTTCTTGCTTGGTCTTCACCTTCTCTTGACTGCTTTTCTGTTGAGATGTCTGAGACTGACAAGCAGCCAAGCAAAGATTACAAGCTAGAATGATCCCTGCTAGTCCTAACAGTTTCTGATTGTGTTTCATTCTTTCCTCCTTTTTTGTTTAACCAGTTAATCGTTAACTAGTTAACTATATCATACAAATCTGATATTGGCAAGAAAAAATCGAAGCAAAATAAAAAAACAGATAAAATCTGTTTTTTTCATCTACAAGTACATGTATCTATGAAGTCTTCTTCTTTGAGAAAGAGATAGCTTTTATCCCGTAAAAGACAAAACCAAATACCAGATAGGCCGCAAAGATAATCAGACACATCTGGATGACATAAGGCCAGCCTTTCTTAAAGACATTGAGGAAAAAGTAAGGAAATGGATTGTCCTTGGATCTTGGAATATCTATTTTCAAGAAAAAGCCATTAAAGAGAGCAAAGGCCATGTAGACCAAAGGCACACTCGTCCAAGAAATCGGATCAAACCAGCGGTACTGGCGCGATTTGTCAAAGATTACTGTATCCAGAAGAAACGCCAAGGGGACTATGTAATGACACAGAAAATTCTCTAGACGGTAAAAATCTGTCGCAATGGGAGCCAGCAAGAGGTGGTAAACGACGCAAGTAATCATGATGGACATGGTTACCCCGCCCTTGATTCGCAAGATTTTCGGCGCCTTCCAAGCATCGCCAGGTCTCATCATCAGATAGACCAGATAGCCCGTAAAGAGCAGGACCAAGAGATTGGACAGAACCGTATAGTACATGAGCATGCCCACGCCATACTTAGTGATTTCCAGATACACACCCAAAAAGGCCAGGATAAAAAGAATAATTCGATAAATTAAGATAAAACGACGATTCATAGAGACCTCAAATTTTCTTAACAAACTCTGACTTGAGCTTCATCGCACCGAAGCCGTCAATCTTACAGTCAATATTATGGTCGCCTTCCACGATGCGGATATTTTTCACGCGCGTTCCCTGTTTGAGATCCTTGGGTGCTCCTTTGACTTTCAGATCCTTAATCAAGGTAACTGTGTCGCCGTCAGCCAGCTTATTGCCATTAGCATCAATTGCAACTGGTCCTTCTTCTGTTTCTTGGACCTCAGCTGGATTCCACTCATAGGCGCACTCAGGGCAGACCAAGAGCGTTCCATCTTCGTAGACATACTCTGAATTACATTTGGTGCAGTTTGGTAAGTTGTTCATTTTCTTCTCCATTTCTAGTCAAGGCTGCTAAATTTCCATACCAGCCTTCTATATATGATTAAGCTCTTCTTTCATTTTTCAAGTCCAGTAGAACACTAATCAATGTGAAGGTCAACTAAATTCTAAAAATCTAGTTTACTCCTATTTCCACACCATTCTAGTATAAGCTATTTTAAGCATTTTGACAAATCTCTTTTTGGCTTTCCTACAGGTCTTGACCTTTCTGCAAAAACAGTGTACTATACTAGTGTATATACAGATAAAAAGGAGTCACTATGAAACCAAGATCTAAAAATCAGTTTATGACACTGACCGCTTTTTTGACTGCACTAGCTATTGTTATCCCACTAGTTATGCCGATTAAAATTGTCATTCCGCCTGCTTCCTTCACCTTAGCCAGCCATGTCGCTATTTTTTTGGCTATGTTTATTTCACCTCTCATGACGGTGATTGTTGTGATTGGCTCCACTATTGGATTTTTTATGTCTGGGCTTCCTTTTATCATCACGCTTAGAGCCCTGTCCCACTTGCTCTTTGCTAGCATCGGCGCTCTTTATCTGCAGAAGAACCCGGACACACTGGACAGCCCGAAGAAGACTTGGATATTTAATTTTTTACTGGCCTTGATTCATGCCTTTGGCGAAGTGGTCGTCTGCATCCTCTTTTACACGACTTCTGCCTATCCAGCTAATGCTTTCTATATCTTATTTGGTCTGGTTGGACTTGGTACGGTCATCCATAGCATGATCGACTTTGTCATTGCTAAGTTCATCTATCAAGCGCTGAAAAAGATTCGCTAGAGCTTGAAGATTCCTGACTTTTGGTTTACAATGAAGCTATGACCAAGCAAAGACGAGAAGAACTATTAAACCTTTTGAAAACATCATCTGCTGCCCTCAACGGTCAGTCACTGGCGGAACATTTCCATGTGACCAGACAGATTATCGTGCAAGATATTGCCCTCTTGAGGGCTGATGGTGCCCCCATCCTCTCAACCAATCGTGGCTATCTTTATAAAGAACGCCAAGAAAGCACTGTTGTTTATCAGCTCTTCAAGGTTCAGCATAGGGCTGAGGATATGGAAGCTGAGCTACTGGCTATCGTGGATAATGGCGGCCGCGTGCAGACTATTTTGGTTGAGCATCCAGTTTACGGCGAAATTCAGACTTATCTGAAGCTGACCTGCCGCCGAGATGTCCAGCATTTTCTCCAACAGGTCGCATCCTGTGCCTTTCGCCCCTTATCTGAGTTGACAGATGGAGTCCACTATCACCTAGTACAAGCCGACTCCCAGCAGGATTTGGACTATGTAGAATCTGCCTTGAGAGACCTAGGATTTTTACAGGATAAATAATAAGCAAGAAAAAGACTGATTAGGCCCCAACCTAGTCAGTCTTTTTAGTACATACTCTTGCGCCAACCGGCTTTCAAATGATAGATAGTCGCTATAAAAATCACTGATAAAACAATCAAACTATTCTTTAAAAGAAATTAAAAAAATTAATATTCCAGAAAATACAATACTAATAATTGACAAGACCAAGACCCTATTCTCGTTTAAATCTGTGTACAAAGAATAAAGAAAAATGAGCAAATTAAGCAAAATCACTGATCTATAAAACCTAGATTGGCTCTGCTTCCATCCTTTTAAAGTATGAAAAGCAAATGGAAATCTCAAACCGAATCCAGCATTTCTAGAAGGAAAAAAATGGTTTAAGCCCAAAAGAAAAAATGCAACAATAGCAATCCATAATGAAATCATGACAGTCATCCACCTTTCTATCTTTGCACTTCAGACACAAAAGGAAACATTTTTTAATACATACTCTTGCGCCAACCACCTTCGATACGCTCATGATAGTAATATTCTGACAGTTCCTCATCTTCCATCATACGCAGAAGTTCTAACATATCGTAGGCCAAGTCCAGCTGTGGCAGGGTTTCCTTGTCTACCCAAGAAATCTCGCCCTCCTCTGTCGAATGAATCTGACCAGAAAATTCAGTCGCTTTGTAACAAAAGACAATGTAGCGAATCCCCTCATCTGTATGCCAGTTCTTAACCCCAACCAATTTCGGATGAGTAATAGTCAAACCTGTTTCCTCTAAAATCTCACGGACAACTGAATCATGGAGAGACTCTCCCTTTTCAATATGACCACCCGGAAAAGCATATCCAGACCAAGGATAGCGCTCAGGAGAGCGATACTGCATTAGGAGTTTACCTTGCGCCTTATCTTCGACAAGGCAGATGTTTGTTAGAATTGTTTCTTGGGAACGTGACATGGATTCGCTCGCTTTCTATTTGTTAATATTCATCTCGATATTTCACTTCGGACTTCATCATAAAAGGATTAACTAATTCATGGTATTCACGATAACCATGAAGCAAAGATCCTCTAACGATGATAACTTCTCTATCTACTATTTTAAAATCTACTGTAATTGGAATACGTGAATCTTCTATAAAAGAAAAAGCTAAAAGTGAAACACCCCAGAGACAAAAAACTGCAAAAGCACTAAAAAGCTCTAGGATAAGATGACGCTTTTGATCTATCCTTGATTTATAAAATCGAGCCCATAAATGCAACAATAAGGTCAAACCAAGGCAAAACAACCAGGTATTCCACAAAGTTGGAATAAATGCTAAACCAAATGCTAATAAAATAAGATGGAAAATGACAAAGGATAACAGGGCTAGATAAACTATTCTAAATAAATTTAAATATCTCAAAATAATTTTTTCCTCTTCTCGAGATTATGACTAGATCTAAAACAGGCTATGGATTTGCTCACTTTCTAAGTTATTAAAACATATCTTCGTTATATTTCACTTCTGACTTCATGATAAAGGGATTGATCAATTCATGATGTTCATAGGTACTATGGACCACAAAACCTCTGACAATGATGATTTCATTATCTTGTATATGATAGTCTATATTGATGGGAATGGCTGGATCCGAGATAATTGACAAAGCAAAGAATGCCGAAAACCAAAGATAAAGCGCCACAAATCCACTGAATAATTGAAAAATTAGATGATACCAATGAAAATCTCTTGTCCTAAAAAAGACTATCCAAGGATGGATAAAGAAGGTCAAACAAAGAATAAAAAACCAACTATTCCACAAAACAGGAGTAAAGGATAGACCAAAAGCTAACAAAACCAAATGAAGAATAACAAAGGTTAGCAAGGCCAGATAGAGTGTTTTAAATGAAAATAATTTAGACAGATTTTCTTTTGTCATGATTTTTCCTCTTTTTTTCATTATATTTCAAAATCAACATCGTTAATGCTGGAATGAAGAAAAAGATTAGATAGGTAGCAATTGGAAACCAAACATAGCGAGGATTCAAGTTCCACAATGGTGGCAGAAATCCCTCTCCGTCTTCTAATTCTATTCCTATAAAATAATGCAAAAGAAAAAGTAGACCATTAAGATAAAGAAAAACTTCTGAAAAACCTTTCAACGTGTTGAAGCCTTCTTCTCTTAGACTTCCAAACCAGGAATAATATGGAAGAGCAATCAAGAAAACCAAATTTATATACAAAGGGCTAACATATTTAAACTCTCGAAGCGGACCCGGAATAGACTTATTTCCAAATGTTAAAAATCCCACTCCAATCGCAACCATTATAAAGAATATATAACCTAAAAGAGCTTCTACTAGCCAATGTTTTTCCAACCAAAGAATAAACTTGTTCTCCTGAACTTTTACTTTTCTTTTATTTTTCTTTTTCTTTTTGGTTTTACTTTTCATTCACCAACTCCACAATCTTCTGGAAAGTCTTGCCGTTCCGGATAGTCAGTTGCTTGTAAAAACTGGACTTGAGCAGTTTCTTATGGTAGTTGGACTTGAGATAATCCGCTTGGTCAGCATTGCTATAAAAGAATGCCGCCTGTCCAAAATGCAGTTGCTCCTTGTCATTCGCCCAACTGCCTGCTAGGTCTTGAACGCTTTCCCTGTCTACCTCTGGCAGATAAAAGAGAACATCGCGCCGAAAGGCTGTTTCATCCTGCCACCAAGCAGGAAGATTGGCTATTTCTTTTTCAAGCATGGCAGAGCTGACAAGGACAAAAGGCAGCGGAAAATCGTAAGACCGACTGAAATAAGCAGTCAAGCTCTCCCGAATCCTCTCCTCCTGCTCCTCGCTATCAAAGAAAAGATTGCCGCTATTGATGTAGGAAACCGGATTTTCAAAACCCAACCCAGCCAAATCCTTCTTCAAATCAGCCATCACGACCTTGTTTTTCCCGCCGACATTGATGCCACGGAGTAAAAGTGCATAACGCATATAGTGCTCCTTAAAAATATATCTATTGTTTTCAGACTAACTATTCGAGTTTCTAACGTAAATCATCCGTTTTTCTTTCACGGCTTTTCCTAAGTCAATGACCTTTCCCTCACCGTCAAAAACAAAACCCATTTTTTCATAAAAAGCGATGGCACGTTTGTTATCTTCTAAAACCCATAATATAATCTCTTGATAACTATCCAAGCCAGCAAAAGCAGCCTGCATTAACTGCTGTCCTACACCCTTACCATAATAATCTTTTAAGACATACAAGGCGAAAATTTCACCAGCTATCCTAGCTGGATCTCGAAAATCACCGTAGCTAACAAAGCCGACCACTTTAGCATCATCCAAAGCGATTAAGGTATTTTCAGGATAATTTTGACTATAAAATCGGCACTTATCCAAAGTTATTTGTTCTTGAAAATCCGCTGGTAAGATGCCATCATAAGCTTCTCGCCATGTCTGCCAATGAACTCTGGATTTCCCTTCTATCTCCTCAGCTGTTTCCATTGCTTTGATTGTGATGACCATTTGTTTCCTCCTTGAATAAAACTATCTAGATTATTCTGCCTGAAAACCATTGCTATCTAATTTCCCATTTTCTCCCCAAACAACTACATAAACATTTTTGGGTAAGGTAGCAAAATCAACATAGTCAGTTAGAGTCGCACCATCAGGAATTCGACCTTCCAGATATAGATCGAAAAACAACAGAACCTCGTAATTTTCCGATAAACGAATGAAATCTTTTCTCAAATCTTTTATTTCTTCTGCCGATACTTCATACTTCTCTGTCTTGGGATTATACTTTAGTTCTTTTTTAATTTGAACCAAATCACGATAAAACCCTTTTTGGTCATCAGTTACATCGTAATCTAAATCTGTTCTCAGCTCCTTAAATTTCACTGGCTTTAGAACAGACTCTTTATCAAAATATAAGGCATTCAGCATAGGGTGAGAATTTGTATCTAAGACAGAATAAAATACAAGATCTTTTAGTATCAAAGATGGTTCATCGTCACTATTAGCGTAATAGGAAAAAGTCCCTTCTTCTAACTTATCTGTTAAAATTTTGTTTGCACCTTCTGTCAGTTGAACTTTTACATCATATTCATAAGAAACATGGCTAACCCAAGTTGGAATCTCTATGTTCTTAACCTTCAATCCTAAATTATCTTCAAAAGCTGTGTTCACAACATATTCAATATGCTGCTTTTCCTCTTTTGTAACAAGTTTTGTCGGCATAAATGCCCAAATAAATTGAACTATAGGTAACATGCCTATGACAAAAATTGAAATAAAGAAAATAAATATTAGTTTAATTAAATCCTTTTTCACTTCAATTCCCCCACATAAACTTCTCTAATTTATTTTTTACATAGTGACTGATTGACTAAAAAGCAATTAAGAGTATAGTCTGCAACTTTGGTTCTAACTATATTTTTTAATCCATCGCCTTTATTTCCAGAATCATATCGCGAATCTGTGCGGCCAGCTCGAAGTCGAGAAGGCCGGCAGCTTCTTGCATCTGACCTTCTAGCTTCTTGATCATGTCCTTGCGCTCTTGCTTGCTTAGGCTTTCGATTTCGACTGTTTCTTCCTTGTCTGGCCGGGCAGCCTTGGTCACGCTGATCAGGTCACGGATTTCTTTCTTGATGGTCTGAGGTACAATGCCATGCTCTTCATTATATGCCATCTGGATTGCCCGACGGCGGGCCGTTTCATTAATAGCTCGCTGCATGGACTGGGTCATGGTATCGGCATACATGATAACATGCCCTTCGCTGTTGCGAGCTGCCCGGCCAATAGTCTGGATAAGACCGCGTTCGTTGCGGAGAAAACCTTCTTTGTCTGCATCAAGAATTGCAACCAGACTAACCTCGGGAACATCGATTCCCTCGCGCAGCAGGTTAATCCCAACCAAAACGTCAAAGACACCCAAGCGCAAATCACGGATAATCTCAGTCCGCTCCAAAGTCTTGATGTCCGAGTGCATGTACTTGACCTTGACACCCATTTCCTTGAAGTAGTCCGTCAAGTCTTCCGCCATCTTCTTGGTCAGGGTTGTGATAAAGGTCCTCTCATTCTTCTCCGCACGCGCAGTAATTTCGCCCAAAAGATCATCAATTTGCCCCATCGTTGGGCGGACTTCCACCTCTGGATCCAGAAGTCCTGTCGGCCGGATAATCTGCTCAATAACAGTATCCGTCTGTTCATTTTCATAGTCACCCGGCGTAGCCGATACATAGACAATCTGGTGAACATGGCTTTCAAATTCTTCTCGGCGCAGCGGTCGGTTGTCCAAAGCAGACGGCAAGCGGAAGCCATAATTAACCAGCATCTCCTTCCGAGAGCGGTCGCCATTGTACATACCACGAATCTGTCCCATGGTCATGTGACTCTCGTCAATCATAATCAAGAAGTCATCAGGGAAAAAGTCCAGAAGGGTATAAGGCGGCTCTCCTTCGCTCCGACCATCCATGTGGCGAGAATAGTTCTCAACGCCGTTTGTATAGCCCATTTCACGCAGCATTTCGATATCATACTCTGTACGCTGTTTCAAGCGCTGAGCTTCCAGAAGCTTGCCTTCCTTCTCAAAGATAGCCAGCTGCTCCTCCAGCTCAGCATGAATCTTAGCAATGGCTACTTCCATGTGGTCTTCATTGGTCACGAAGTGAGTAGCTGGGAAGATGGCTAAATGGTCGACCTCACCCAATACTCGACCTGTCAATGCTTCAACCTCACGAATCCGGTCAATCTCGTCTCCGAAAAACTCCACTCGGAAAGCATGTTCATCCCGAGAAGCTGGGAAAATCTCCACCACATCACCACGAACACGGAATTTCCCCCGCTGAAAGTCAATGTCATTGCGCTCAAACTGGATATCTACCAGATCATTGAGCAACTTGTCACGGGAAATCTCTAGTCCAGGACGCAGGCTAACCACACTATCGGAGTATTCCTTAGGCGAACCCAGACCATAGATACAAGAGACCGAAGCCACGACAATCACGTCATTGCGCTCCAAGAGAGCAGATGTCGCTGAGTGACGGAGCTTGTCAATCTCGTCATTGACCGAGCTATCCTTTTCAATATATGTATCGCTGGAAGGCACATAGGCTTCAGGCTGGTAGTAATCATAGTAGGAAACGAAGTATTCCACCGCGTTATTGGGGAAGAACTCCTTGAACTCACCATAAAGCTGGCCGGCCAGCGTTTTATTATGGGCGATAACCAGTGTCGGCTTGTTGACCTGAGCAATAACCTGACTCATGGTATAGGTCTTACCAGTACCAGTCGCCCCCATGAGAATCTGGGCCTTCTCGCCCCCCTCAATATTATCCACCAGCTGCTCAATAGCTTGAGGCTGATCACCTGAAGGCTCATACTTGGAAACCAATTCAAATTTATTATCTGTTATTCTGTCAATCATCTTTTATTCCTTAAATTGTGCTTCTATCATTTTACCATATTTGCCCTATTTTCTCTGGATTTGGGTGTAGGTAGAATGGCCACGCTTCTACCATCGTCTGTCCCTTGTCACACATCTCTTTAAAAGACATAAAAAATGCCCAGCTCAACTGGGCGAAATGGTTATTTCTTAAAAATCAGCTCCTGAGGCAGGCGATTTTCTTTCTTTAATGACCAGTAAAGATAGGCAATGCAGCCAATCAGGACGATAGTAGCAAAAATAGATCCTTCAGCACCAAAGGCTCCACCAGACAGCAAATCCACAGAAGATTGTGAGCTATAGTTCAAGATAGAGGTAGATGCTCCTTGGCCACTGACCTGAATGCCATAGATATTTCCTTGCACAAAATTCCAAGCACCGTGCATACCAGCCAGTACCCACATATTGTCATACTTGAGCATAAGGAAACAAGCAAAGATACCGTCTAGTATGATATTGACAATAGAAAGAACGGACACACCAGGGTTAAAGAGGTGCAGTGCACCGAATAGAGCACTAGAAATCAAGATACCAATGAAGATATTTGACTTAGCACTAACTGCTGGAAAGAGCCAACCACGCGTCACTAGCTCTTCTGTCCCACCTTGAAGAATCCAGAAAGGAATGATAGCTAGGACAAAAATCAAAGACTGCAAGTTAAGCTGACCTAGTTTCAGACTGCCTGTCCCCGTTACCAAGAGCAAGACAACAACCAGTGAAAACTGAACGGCTCCAATAAGGAAGCCTTTGAGGAGATTTTTGAACCAGTCTTGTTTATAGAATCCCAAACTAGAAAAAGGACGCTTTTCACGATATCGAACCCAGAGGAAAACTGCTAGGGCGATAAAGAAGAAACCAGCTAGCTGAAAAAAGACCGTATAGTGACTAATGGCTGCCATTGCTTCTGTCCGATTAATCGTCGGATCTGCAAAGCCAAACAAGAGTCCGACAATGATACCAATTGGTAACATTCCGACAAAACTTAAAATTCCTCCTCCATAAACAAAACCAATAGCAATCAAGATAGCCAACCAAATCGGCGGAATATAACGCGATTGCTTGATAGCATCCAACATACGAGATTTAAACATATGCATATTCCTTTCCTTATTTTTATTTATTATAGCATATTATTTTAGGATGAGCAAAAGAGTGCCGTTCGAATAGTTATTCTGTCTTTCCCACTAACCCTGTCAAACTGCCATCTTTTTTCATCTTGAAAAGCAAGTAAAGCACGGCTAACAAGAGAATGAACGAGCTGAAAATAGAAGCTTCAGCACCAAAAACTCCACCAGTCAGCCAGCTCCATTCTGACTTAGGGATAAAGTTCAGTACTGCTGCATCAACACCCCTACCACTAACGCTGAAACCGTAGATATTACCTTGGCTAAAGTTCCAAGCTGCATGAAGCCCTATAATCCCCCAGACATTGTCCGTCCGGAGCAGATAGAGACTTGCAAAGAGTCCAAATAAAGCAATGTTAACAATGGGGAGAATACCAATATCTGGATTGCCTAGGTGCAAGAGGGCAAAGAGCAGGCTTGAAGTCAGCAAACCGATGGGCAGATTGGTCTTTTTGACAGCAACTGGCAGCAGCCAAGCCCTTGTCACTAGCTCTTCTGCTCCACCCTGAATCATCCAGAGCGGAAACAAAATCAAGATATAGAGAAAAGGCCCCAGCGTCAGCTGTCCCCATTCGAAAGAGCCAGCTCCGCTCAACAGCATAAGCAGAGCAACTAGACTAAAGATGAGAAAACCTACTGCCAATCCTTTGACTAGCTCTACTAAACTTCCTTTTTTGACAAAGCCCAGAGTCGCGAACGGTCGTCCTTCACCCCAACGTACCCAGAGAAAGAGAGCCAGTACCATAAATACAAAGCCAAACAAAAGAAAAGGCAGGGCAAAATTGAAGAAGATTTCAAAGAATCTGCCTTGCCCCAAGAAACCTAGCATAAGACTAAGCACAGCCGAAATCGGCTCCAAGGCCCAATAAGATAACTGCTGACCCCCTTGCACGAAAACAACTGCCAGTAAAAGAGACAAAATATAAGGAGGAACAAAGCGAGCTTGATTGACTCCGTCCAAGATACGTGATTTTTTCATAAGAACCTCATTCTAACCTTGCTTTCATTCATTTCCAGTATAGCAGACTTTGCTTTAAGTACAAAGAAAAGTTGCGGCTATTTTTGTGAAAAATCCAGAGTTCATATGTCAGAAAACCTAACATAAAAATAGGAGAAATTTGCCTAATCAGTGATTTTTTGCTATAATGCTAGAATGCTAAAAAGGAGGAAGAAAATGAAGAAAAAATTCTTAGCAGTCTTGCTAACATTATTTCCATTTTTTGCGTTAGGGGTGACAGCCCAAGCAGATACGGTCAAAATCGTATCCGATACTGCTTACGCACCATTTGAATTTAAAGATTCTGATCAGACTTACAAGGGGATTGACGTTGATATCATCAACAAGGTCGCAGAAATCAAAGGATGGGACATTGACATGAGCTTCCCAGGCTTCGATGCAGCTGTCAATGCCGTCCAAGCTGGCCAGGCGGATGCCATCATGGCTGGTATGACCAAGACAAGCGAGCGCGAAAAAGTCTTTACCATGTCTGATACCTACTATGACACCAAGGTCGTTATCGCGACGACCAAGGCAAACACCATCAGCAAATATGAACAGCTGAAAGGGAAGAAAGTCGGTGTCAAAACTGGAACAGCTGCCCAACGTTTCCTTGAGAAGAACAAGGATAAGTACGGCTACACTCTCAAAACCTTTGACACAGGTGACTTGATGTATAATAGCCTTTCTGCTGGTGATGTCGATGCAGTGATGGATGATCAGCCGGTCATTGAGTACGCCATCAATCAAGGCCAAAACCTGAAAATTTCTATGAAGGGTGAGGCTGTTGGAAGCTTTGCTTTTGGTGTCAAAAAAAGCAGCAAGCACGAGCACTTAGTTACAGAGTTTAACGAGGCTTTGGCGCAGATGAAGGAAGACGGCAGTCTGGATGAAATCATCAATAAATGGACGGCTTCTAAAGGCAGCTCTGACTCAGCTGTTCCAGAGACTTCTACTCCTGCCGGTCAAAAAGCTACTCCGACAAAAGACAAATACATCATTGCCAGCGACTCATCTTTTGCTCCTTTTGTCTTCCAAGATGACAGCAACCAATACACTGGGATTGACATGGAGCTGATTAAGGCTATTGCCAAAGACCAAGGCTTTACTGTGGAAGTAACCAACCCTGGCTTTGATGCAGCTATTAATAGCGTTCAGACCGGTCAGGCTGACGGAATTATCGCCGGTATGTCTGTCACAGATGCCCGCAAGAAAACTTTTGATTATTCGGATCCTTACTATACGGCCAACTCTATCTTGGCAGTCAAGGACAGCAGCAATATCAAGTCCTACGAGGAACTCAAGGGCAAGACAGTCGGTGTCAAAACCGGTACCGCTTCTCAGACTTTCCTTGAGGAAAACAAGAGCAAGTACGGCTACTCTATCAAAACATTCTCAGATGCAGCTTCCATGTATGACAGTCTTAATACTGGCTCTGTCGCAGCTGTGATGGATGATGAACCCGTTGTCAAATACGCTATCAAACAAGGCAAGAAACTTAAAACACCTATTGAAGGTACACCAAGCGGCCAAGTCGCTTTCGCAGTCAAAAAAGGCAGCAATCCTGAGCTGATTGAGATGTTTAACAATGGGCTGGCCAACCTCAAAGAAAGCGGCAAGTACCAAGAGATTTTAGACAAGTATCTGGCTAGCGAGGAAAAAGAATCCACTGTAGATGAGTCTACTATTTGGGGCTTGCTGCAAAACAACTACCAAGAACTTCTTAAAGGTCTGGGAGTGACGATTGCTTTGGCTCTGATTTCATTTGCGATTGCTATGGTCATCGGGATTATCTTTGGTATGTTCAGCGTCAGCCCTTATAAACCGCTGCGCTGGATTGCAGAAATCTTTGTCGATGTCATTCGAGGTATTCCACTGATGATTGTGGCGGCCTTTATCTTCTGGGGGATTCCTAACCTAATCGAATCTATGACTGGTCAACAAAGCCCAATCAACGCTTTCGTTGCAGGAACCATTGCTCTCTCTCTCAATGCCGGCGCCTATATCGCAGAAATTGTCCGTGGAGGTATCCAGGCCGTACCAGTTGGACAGATGGAAGCCAGCCGCAGCTTGGGGATTTCCTACTCAAAGACCATGCGGAAGATTATCCTGCCACAGGCAACCAAGATTATGCTGCCAAACTTTGTTAATCAGTTTGTCATCGCACTCAAGGATACAACGATTGTCTCAGCTATTGGACTGGCCGAGCTCTTCAAAACGGGTAAGGACATCATCGCTCGCAACTATCAGAGTTTCCGGATGTATGCGATCCTAGCCGTGCTCTATCTCATCATTATCACGCTCTTGACCCGCTTGGCAAAACGCTTAGAAAAGAGGATTAAGTAATGGCAAAATTAAAAATCGATGTGAACGATCTTCATAAATACTACGGGGAAAACGAAGTCCTAAAGGGGATTACTGCTAAATTCTACGAGGGCGATGTGGTCTGTATCATCGGTCCTTCTGGATCTGGTAAGTCAACTTTCCTGCGCAGTCTCAACCTGCTAGAGGAAGTGACCAGCGGGACTATCACGGTTGACGGCTTTGATTTGACGGACAAGAAGACTGATGTGGATCTGGTCCGAGAAAATATCGGTATGGTCTTCCAGCACTTCAACCTCTTCCCGCACATGACTGTTCTGGAAAATATCACCTTTGCTCCTGTTGAGCACAAACGTTTAACCCAAGACGAAGCAAATAAGCTGGGGATGGAGCTCTTGGAAAAGGTCGGCCTAGCTGACAAGTCTGATGCCAGTCCAGACAGTCTGTCCGGCGGTCAGAAGCAGCGGGTAGCTATTGCTCGCGGTCTGGCTATGAACCCAGACATCATGCTCTTTGATGAGCCTACTTCTGCCCTTGACCCTGAAATGGTCGGCGACGTTCTCAACGTTATGAAGGATCTGGCCCAGCAAGGTATGACCATGCTGATTGTGACCCATGAGATGGGCTTTGCCCGTCAGGTAGCCAACCGCGTTATCTTTACCGCTGACGGTGAATTCTTAGAAGACGGCAAGCCTGACCAAATCTTTGACAATCCAAAGCATCCACGTCTCAAGGACTTCTTGGACAAGGTGTTGAATGTATAAAACCAAACGAAGAGCCAGCTTATAAGCCGGCTCTTTTCTTGTTTCAAAAATTTTTAAACTAGATCACCCACCACTGGTAAAGTGACCAGTAGAGTATATTAGCTACTATGGCGAGGGCGGATAGACTAGTCAGAACTGTCAGGAAGCGGCGACCTTTTCCGAGACTCTTTCGAGCCTTGCTAAAGAACGGATAAACCGCACAGCCTGCTAAGAATAGGCCCAGACCGGCAAAAACTATGTAACGCCACTGAGAAATGATACTGAGATCCGTAGCACTTGAGCTAAGTAGGAGCAAGAGTAAATTGCAAGCCACGGCCACTACTCCTGCAGCTGTCAAGATGTGCCACCATTTCCAAGCTCGATTTTGCTTGCTTTTCGCCTTGCCAAAGACCAGTCGATAGAGGACTAGCACAAGCCGAACAAGTAGATTGCTCAAAGCGTAAACGACACTAAGAGCAGCCAAAGCAATTAAGCTAAACTTAGTCCAGATTTCCCAGTCAGGGACTTTCTCGAAATCACTGACCGGAGTAGCGATTCGTGTTTTGCCATTTCCACTTTTATAAATAGTCCAAAACAAATGATCCATTCGCTCCGAGGACGGCTTCTTCATATGAAGCATATTACCTGGAAAGAGCTGATACAAAGAGAGCGGACCTTGGTTGAAATTCCGAAGAATTTGATAATAGCCTGGTTCGAACTTTTTCTGAGTCTCTGCACTGGCTGTCGGACGTTTTCCGAAAATCAATTCTGGCATGCCATCATTATAAATTTCTTCCACACCTTGATTGGTCATGATTACCTGACCAATACCATCCTTCAGATCCAGCAGGAGATAGCTGGAAAAACCATTTGTATTCCCTCCGTGCCCTAGCACTGTAACGCCAAATTCACTGGCCCAGAAGCCATGAGCATTACGAACGATGTCTGTATCAGGATAATAGGAAGTGCCGGTGTAAAGTTTGTCCCAAGTCTCCGACCGAGTAAAGAGACTTTTACGACTTAGCAGGGCCTGAGCAAATTTTTGAAAATCACTCAATGTTCCTGTTGCTCGACCAACTGGATACAGGCCGACTTCATAAAGTGCATCGCCTAACAGGCTGCCATCTGTCGCATATCCTTTTACTTCCTTGCGCTTGGCTTGAACATAAGCATTGTCAGACAAGTCTTGCGCTATGGCCGTTCTCTCCATGTCCAATGCCTGGAAGATATGCTCATGTGTATACTCAACAAAGGATTGCCCAGAAATTCGTTCCACAATATAGGCTGCTAACCCCGTACTGTAGTTGGAATAAGCTGTCGTTGTACCCGGCTCAAAGGACTGAGCCGGCTGATATTGGAGCAGCAAATCCTCTAAACTCTTGCCCCCTTGCATATAGAGAGGGGCTTCATCAAATCCAGACTGATGGTTCATCAGATCTAGCATAGTGATGGGCTTGTCATAGCGGAGATTTCTAAGAAAGCCTTTTGGCAGATAGGTGCGAATATCTTCTTCTAGGTCAATCTTACCTTGCTCCCAGAGCTGCATGACAGAGACCCAGACGGTCAGCTTAGTCACGGAACCCCATTCAAAAACGCTGTCATCATCGGCTTTGATTCCCTTTTCCTTATCCATATAGCCAAAGTTTCCTTGATAGATAGTGCCGTCTTTGTCAAAGACAGCTGTTGCCATGCCGGCTGTTGTCTTTTCGTGCTCTTTGACATAGTCTTGGATCTTCTGACCAATTTTGTCTCGTTCCGTACCAGACGGCAACTTCTGCTCTTCAGCTAGCGCAGTGACTGGGCGAAAAAGCCCCAATGTCAAAATAGTTAGAAGTGTGAAAATAAATGTTTTTTTCATGAGAGACTCCTTTGCAGAATTATGCGGCCAAAGCCCGCCTTCCCAAAGGAAGACAGGCAACTTATCACATCACCCAAAACTGATAAAGTGACCAGTAGAGAATATTCGCGACAATAGCCAACGCAGATAGACTAGTCAGAACTGTCAGAAAGAGGCGACCTTTTCCGAGATCCTTTCGAGTCTTGCTAAAGAGAGGATAAACCGCACAGCCTGCTAAGAACAGTCCCAGACCGGCAAAGAGTATGTAACGCCAAGATTGAACAATTGAGTAATCCTGATTCATGGCAGCCAGTAAAAGCAGAATGAGATTGCCTGCAAAAAGGATCATTCCTAGAGAGGTCAGGCAATTCCAAACCTTCCAAGAGCGAGGTACCGAACTTTTTGCTTTACGCAGGATGAGACGGAAACCGCCAATCAGAAAACTAATCAAGACATTTCCCAGAGCAAACACGAGCGCAAGAGCTCCGAGAAATACGACTAGATAATGCCTAAAGAGAACTGAATCGGAAATCCTTTCTGCATTAAGGACACCAAATTCGAGGCGGTCAGCACCTTGACTTCTGTCTATGGTCCAGAAAGTGCTCAGCAGATCCGGCTGATCTGAGACTTTGTTGATCTTTTGGATGGCCCCGGGAATCATGAGCATGAAGGACAGTGGCCCCCTATTATAGCTTCTCAGATAGTGGTAAGAGCCAGACTTGAATTGCTTTTTAGTAGCTTCGCTGACAGTCTGCATCTTGCCAAATATCAGCTCCGGCATTTGAACATTGTAAACTTGTTCATACAGTTGATTGGTTAAGATGACTTGGCCGATGCCATTTTTCAGATCCAAGTAGAGATAGCTAGAAAAGCCATCAGCATTACCACTGTGTCCCAGCAAGGTAACACCGTAGTGACTGGCCCAAAAGCCATGAGCATTACGAACAATATCCGTCCCAGGGTGGGTAGAGGTTGTTGAGTAAAGCTCGGTCCAAGTTTCTGGACGATGAAAGAGCGTCTTACGTTCCAGCAAGGCCTGGGCGAATTTCTGCAGGTCTCCTAGAGTCCCCACAGCCCCTCCGACTGGGTACATCCAGAGCTTAAATGGTGTATCTCCCAAGAGCTTACCTTGGTCATCATAGCCCTTATCCTCCTTGCGCTTTTCCTGTACATAAGCGTTGTCCGATAAGTCAGGCAAGATAGCAGTCCGATCCATCTCCAGCGGCTCAAAAACATGCTCATGGACATAGTCTGCATACTTCTGCCCAGATATCCGCTCCACGATATAAGATACCAAAGCCGTGCTGAAGTTAGAGTATGATGTCGTCGTACCCGGCTCAAAGGACTGAATAGGCTGGTAATCACGGAACTGCTCTTCCAAGTCGCTCTTGTCTCCCTTTTTGTAGAGTGGCATTTCATCAAAGCCAGCCTGATGGTTCATCAGATCCAGCATGGTAATAGGCTTGTCAAAGCGAAGATTGCGGAGAAAGCCTTCTGGCAGATAAGTTTTGATGTCTGCTTCCAGGTCGATTTTGCCCTCTTCCCAGAGCTGCATGACCGATACCCAGACCGTCAGTTTAGTGATTGAAGCCCATTCAAAAACACTGTCATCGTCAACTTTGACTTTGTTTTCCTTATCCACATAGCCAAAATTTCCCTTGTAGATGGTTCCGTTTTTATCAAAGACTGCTGTTGCCATACCGGCCGTTGTCTTTTCATGTTCCTTGACAAAGTCTTGGATTTTCTGACCGATTTTGTCGCGGTCCGTACCAGACGGCAACTTCTGCTCCTCAGCCAAGGCTGTAACCGGCCTGAAGAGTCCTAGAGTTATAATCGTTAAAAGTGTTAGAATAAATGATTTTTTCATAGCATTTCCTTTCTGTTCAACTCAAAGATTCACATGAGCTAAGTTCAGATAATTTGTACAATCTCCTTTTAATTTTAGAATCAGGCTATTCTTGTTTTTTTAATCATGCGTTTTTCTCTTCCTTATCCGCCCGATACCAGAGATAAATACTGTAAAGGGTCAGAATGCCCATGCCGCCAAGGTAAAAGAGGGAGTTGACCTGAGAGAAATCAAACTTATCAGCTAGGTTGATGCCGACAAAGGTTTCTATCAGAATGTCTAGCAGGGCATGGAAAATCATACAGGCAAGGACGGATTTCGTCTTCTTATGCAGCGCAGCAAACCAGATGGACTGGACTATAGTTACAATGATAAAGACTAGAAAGGGATTCTGACTTCGATCATAAAAGCGGTCATAAAACCAGAGAGGAATATGCCAAACAGCCCAAGCCAAACCGGTTATCGAGGAGGCGATAAGCATAGAGAACTTCTTTTCCAAATCCGGCTGCAGAAAGCCTCGCCAGCCAGGCTCTTCCATGCCACCAGCCAAGGTCATAAGGTAGATAAAGGATCCAATAAATGAAAGCAGAGCCCCGTCTACCAACTTGCCTCCGGAAGCTAATGCAAAAGTCACAGCCAGACCTCCACTGAAGAGTAGGAGATAGAGCCAAGTCCCTTTCTTGCTTGAGAAGATAAAGGAACAGATGGCTTTGAAGCCTTTTATTTTCAGCACTATTAGGCTTGCTATCACCGGTCCGAACATACTGAGACTCGTTAGGAGGCCTTCCAGAGTCAGATAAAGTACGGGTGGATTTTCCGGCCAGAGATTTTTGAGAATGATCGCTAGCAACATAAATCCCCAAGTCCAGCCGAAGTTCCAGGCTAGGAACGGCCAGACTAGTTTTGGTTGTGGTTCTATTCTTGTTTCATTGGTCATCGGATTTTCTCCTTTAAATGGTTTGATTTTTGTACTCTGATAAGGTCATTGATTTTTTGCTTCATTTAGCTGTGCCCTGTACAGAAGACAGCATTTGCACTTCAGCTCCTGTTGAAAAATCACTAACCTTAGAATTGTGAAAAGAATTAATCAAACGGTTTCCCTCATGAGCTAGCCCATTCCCCAAGAAAAAACAAGAAAATAATCACAATGCCCACCACTGATAGAGGGACCAGTAGAGGATATTAACCACGATTGCCAGCGCAGATAGACTAGTCAAGACAGTCAGGAAAAGGCGGCTCTTACTCAGCCCTTTTCTTGCCTTGGTCAGAAGCGGGAAGACTGCACAGCCAGCTAGAATCAATCCCAGACCTGCAAAGACAATGTAGCGCCAGCTAGCTAAAAAGGTCAGATCGCTGGTAGCAAATGTGTTAAAGAGGAGGAGGAAGTTTATAGCCACACCTACTCCAGCTAAAGAAGTTAGGTAAGTCCAGATACGAAGAGGTTTTGGTGTTTTAGATTGACCTTTTTTGAAGACCAAGCGGAAGAGATCCAGTCCGCCCCGTGCCAAAAAGAGAATGATACTGAAAACAAGTCCGACTGCCGCTGAAATAAGCAGAGCCCAGTCTGTAAAGAACTCGCTATCCTTGACTCTGAAGTTATCGCCATAGGAAGCTGTTACCTTAGTCTCGTCTCCACTACCGCTGACTATAGAAAAATTCTGGGTCAAAAGCGGATTGTCCTTAGATTTCTCGACAAACTGAGTGTAAAGCAAGGTTCTGGAGATAGACATAGGACCACTGGCAAAGGAGCGAGCAGATCGGTAATTGCCAGACTGGAATTTGTCAAAGGTGGCTGAGTCCGTCTTTTTCTTAGGTCCAAAAACCAAGGCTGGCATTTCATAGTTATAAACCAACTCATGATCTTGATTCGTCATAATGGTCATACCTATACCATTTTTCAAGTCCAGCAGAATATAAGATGAATAGCCAGTCGAGTTTCCTCCATGGCCAACAAGCGTCGTGCCGTACTCCCGTGTCCAAAATCCGTGCATATTGAGCGGCATATCCGTTCCTGGATAATTCGATGTTGCTGTGTAGAGAGTTGTCCAAGTCTCAGCATGCTTGAAAAGCTTTTCTTTCTTCAAAAGCGCTTGGGCAAACTTCTGGAAGTCAGCCAAAGTGGAGACGGCATTCCCTGCCGGGTAAAGTCCTAAATGAAAATAGCTAGTTCCCATAGATGTCCCGTCCGCCCGATAAGAGATTTGCTCCATCCGCTTCTGGTAAATCTTTGGGTTTTCCTTAAAGTCGGCTGATAGAGCTGTGTCTTTCATTCCTAGTGGTTGGAAGATATGCTCATGGACATAGGCCGAGAAGTCCTGACCGGAGATTCTCTCAACGATATAGGCTGCCAGACTAGCTGAAAAGTTCGAGTAGGCTGTCATGGTGCCTGGCTCGTAAGACTGTTCTGGCTGATTAACTGCCAGAATCTCCTCGATAGACAAGCCCTTATCTTCCTTATAGGCGTGGGTAGACTCGCCAAAGCCGGCCTGATGGTTCATGAGGTCTGTCATAGTGACGGGCTTTTCGTAGCGCAAAGTCTTCATAAATCCCTCTGGCAGATAGGTGCGAATGTCTTCGTCAAGGTCAATCTTACCCTCTTCCCAGAGCTGCATGACAGAGACCCAGATAGCTAGTTTCCCGACTGAGCCCCATTCAAAGACGCTGTTGTCGTCGGCTTTAATGCCTTTTTCCTTGTTCATATATCCAAAACTGCCTTGGTAAATAGTCCCGTCCTTGTCAAAAATGGTTGTTGCCATACCGGCTGTTGTCTTTTCATGTTCCTTGACAAAGTCTTGGATTTTTTGACCGATTTTGTCACGGTCCGTACCAGACGGCAGCTTCTGTTCTTCAGCTAGCGCAGTGGCTGGGCGAAAAAGCCCCAATGTTAAAATAGTTAGCAGTGTAAAAATAAATATTTTTTTCATGCGATTCTCCTTTGCAGAATTATGCAGACAAAGCCCACCTTCCCGAAGTAAGACAGGCAACTTATCACATCGCCCACCACTGATAGAGGGACCAATAAAGAATGTTAGCTACAATAGCGAGAGCAGATAGACTCGTCATGATTGTCAATAAGAGCCGACCTTTGCCAAGTCCCTTTTTAGCCTTGCTAAAGAGCGGATAGATGGCACATCCTGCTAAGATTAAACCTAGAACTGCAAAGACTATATAAGGCCATATGCTATAAGGGTAACTACGATTACTTGCTAGAAAAGCTGCAACAAGGCCATAGAAATTTAAAACCACTCCTACTGCTGCTAAAGAGGTCAGATAAGTCCAAATCCGAAGTTTCTTAGGTGTTTTAGGCTGGCCTTTTTTGAATACCAATCGGAAAAGATCTAAACCACCCCGTACCAAAAAGAGAATGATACCGAAAACAATTCCGACTACCGCTGCAATAAGCATGGCCCAGTCTGCCAAAATTTCGCTATCCTTGACTCTGAAATAAGTTCCATAAGGAGTTGTCACCTTGGCCTTATCTCCGCTGCCACTGACTACTGAAAAATCCTGACTCAAAAGTGGATTGTCCTCGGATTTCTTGACAAAACGAGTATAAAGGAATAAGCTTCTAGAGATAGACATAGGACCACTGGCAAAGTAGCGAGCAGATCGGTAATTTCCAGACTGGAATTTGTCAAAGGTGGCTGAGTCCGTCTTTTTCTTAGGTCCAAAGACCAAAGCCGGCATCTCATGGTTGTAGACAAATTCGTGTTCTTGATTCGTCATGATAGTCATACCGATGCCATTTTTCAAGTCTAGCAGGATGAAAGAGGAATACCCCAAGGTATTACCGCTATGGCCGACAACAGTCATGCCAAACTCTGTAGCCCAGAAACCGTGCATATTGAGCGGCAGCTCTGTCCCTGGATAGGTCGAGGTCACTGTGTATAGGGTCGCCCAAGTCTCAGCTCGCTGGAAGAGCTTCTCTTTCTTCAAAAGCGCTTGGGCAAACTTCTGAAAGTCAGCCATGGTAGAGGCAGCATTTCCCATTGGATAGAGCGCTGAGTATAAATAGGCAGTCCCCTGCGAAGTCTGACCATCTGCACTATAGGACAAGGCCTCCATTCGCTTCTTATAAATCTTGAGATTATCCTTCAAATCTGAAGACATAGCTGTATCATTCATCTCTAATGGCTGGAAGATATGCTCATGGACATAGGTAGAGAAGTCCTGTCCGGAGATTCGCTCGACGATATAGCTCGCCAAACCGGCAGAGAAGTTTGAGTAGCTGGTCATGGTGCCGGGTTCGTAGGACTGGGTTGGCTGATTATTGGCTAAGCTTTCCTCAATTGTCAATCCTGTCTCTTCCTTAAGGCCCTGAATTGACTCGCTAAATCCCGCCTGATGGTTCATGAGATCAATCATAGTGATTGGCTTGTCATAGCGAAGGTTTTTTAAAAATCCCTCTGGCAGATAGGTGCGGATGTCTTCCTCTAGGTCAATCTTTCCCTCTTCCCAGAGCTGCATGACGGAGACCCAAACCGTCAGCTTGGTAACCGATCCCCATTCTAAAACACTGCTATCATCCGTTTTGACTTTCTTTTCCTTGTTCATATAGCCAAAGTTTCCTTTGTAGATGGTGCCATCCTTATCAAAGACCGTCGTCGCCAAACCAGCTGTTGTTTTTTCATGTTCCTTGACAAAGTCTTGGATTTTCTGACCAATTTGGCTGCGCTCCGTACCAGACGGCAACTTCTGCTCCTCAGCCAAGGCTGTAATTGGTCGGAAGAGTCCTAGAGTTATAATCGTTAGAAGCGTTAGAATAAATGATTTTTTCATGATATTTCCTTTCTATTTAGCTTCAACAATCGCATAGGCGATACTTCTGTATACCATTCGGATAAAAATTCTTAGCATATCTTTCTCCTTTCTTAAGCAATGATTTGCATCATCTAATCAAAAGTCACTGCTTCTACAGCCACCCTTGTCACTTCATCTTTCTTGACATAGTCCTGAATTTTTTGGCTAATCTCAATGGCCGCCGTGTTAGACTTCAAAGATTGCTCCATCGTCTTAGCTTGAGGCGTTTTTACTAGTCCTAAGCTTAGGATTGTCAAAAGCCAGAGAAATAACGTTTTTGGCATGGTTTCTTACTCCTTAGATACAATTTAAAATGACGACCGGAATCTATCACATTCCAGCTCTTCTTATCTTTTACAAATTTTAGGCCTATTTGTATAATCATTTTATATATATAATTTTTATATACAAGACGATTATATATAATTTTCTGGTATATGTCAAATTTTTATATAATTAAAAAATTATATATCAAAATCAGCTTAAAAGCCTTGAAATCAATATTCTTAGAGAGTTTATAAAAATTTGCTCCAAAAATCTTTTAAAAATTTTTATTTATTTGAAAGCGCTTGACGAATTTACTTTCTTCTGTTAGACTTAAAGCAGAACTATTTCGGAGGTACACGGAGACATGAAAAATTAAGTCTATTTTTTAAAGGAAACTTTATTTAGTAGATTTTGTAATGTTTCTGCATATCCGCGGGATGTTCATTTTTTGTGCTTTCTAGCTTCTATTTGCTTATCTTTAGATGAATCCTGTCGCTCCTATGACAGTGTAAGCTGGAAGCCTATAAACGAATAATCCTACTTAGACACTCCTGTGTCTGCTTTGTGCAACTAAAAACAGCTCTGCTAAATAAAGCAGGGCTGTATTTTGTGTTATAAAACGAAGGAGACATCTATGCTTCAAATAAGAAATCTAACCATTACCCACCTAAAAGACCTGAAAGAGTTAGTCAAAGATTTGTCACTGACTGTCAATCAAGGAGACAAGGTCGCTATTATCGGTGAGGAGGGCAATGGCAAGTCCACCCTGCTCAAGCTCCTGCTAGACGAGCGACTGGTCAGTTCCTATGTCAGCTACAGCGGACAGATTGACAAGTCCTATACTGCTGCTGTTTATCTGCCCCAGCAGTTACCTTCAGAGGATGCCCAACTGACGCTCAATGACTATTTCTTTGCTGATTTTGAGACCGAGCTGGACTATGCCAAGCTCTATCGCTATGCTGGAGAGCTCAACTTTGACAGCCAGCGTTTTGCCAGTCAGCAACCACTCGCCAGCCTATCTGGAGGAGAAAAGCTCAAGGTCCAACTCATCAAGAAACTAGCCAGTGATTGGGACATTCTCTTTCTTGATGAGCCCTCTAATGACCTCGATCTCGAAACTCTGACTTGGCTGGAAAACTTTATCAGCCACAGCCAGAGAACGGTCCTTTTCGTCTCTCACGACGAGCACTTGCTCGCTCAAGCTGCGACCAAGATTGTTCATCTGGAGCGAATCAAAAAGAAGCAGGAGGCTAGAACCAGCGTCAAGAGTCTGGACTATGAAAATTACCGCCACAAACGTCAGGAGACCTTTGAAAAACAAGGTCAATTGGCACGGAAAGAGCGAGAAGAACACGCCAAGACCATGGAAAAACACCGACGGGTTAAGCAGAGTGTGGAGCATACTTTACGAAACACCCATGACGCTACTGCAGGTCGACTGGTGGCTAAGAAAATGAAAAACGTCCTCTCACAGGGCAAACGATTCGAAAAGGCAGGTGCTGAAATGACAGAAATTCCGACACAGGAAGATGCCATCAGCCTTCACTTCTCAGACATAGAAGCTCTGCCATTGACCAAAAGAATCCTGAAATTAGAAGGAATGAAACTGGGAACTGACGAACGACAATTGGCGGAGAACCTGACTCTGGAGGTCTTCGGTCAGGAAAAAATCGGACTGATTGGTGCTAATGGTGCAGGAAAATCGACTCTGCTTAAGGAAATATGGAAGATCCTGCGTGAGCGGACAGACATGCGAGTAGGCTACATGCCCCAGCATTATGGTGACTTGCTGGCTGATGAGAGCAGCCCTTTGGATTTTCTGGCTCCCTCTGGCGACAAGTCTCAGGAAGAGAAAATCCTGACACATCTAGCTAGTCTTCAGTTCACGCGCGACGAGGCTCGCCACCCGATTGGGCAGCTTTCCGGCGGTCAAAAAGCCAAGCTCCTCCTGCTCAAACTAGTCCTAGACCGCTCCAATATCCTCCTGCTGGACGAGCCAACCCGCAACTTCTCTCCCACCTCTCAGCCCCAGGTTCGCCAGCTTTTGGCGATCTATCCTGGCGCCATCATAGCTGTCTCCCACGACCGAATCTTTCTCAAAGAAGTCTGCCAAAAGATTTATAAACTGACGGAGACAGGGTTTGAGGAAGTTGAACTATAAGCAAAAAGAGTTGGAAACCCAACTCTTTTAGTTTTGTTTAGCATCAATCTGTGAACTTTAATAAGGCTCCCCTTCTACTCCTGCGCCGTCTGCATTTGGTAATAAACACCTCTGGCTGCCATGAGCTCCTGATGATTACCGTGCTCGACGATATCACCATCTACCATGACGAGGATAATGTCAGCATTTTGAATAGTAGATAGACGATGGGCGATGATAAAGCTAGTTCGCCCCACCATGAGCTTGCTGAAAGCCTCCTGAATCAGGACTTCTGTCCGGGTATCAATGGAGGAAGTCGCCTCATCCAAGATTAGGATTTTAGGAACCGAAAGGAAGACGCGGGCAATGGTCAAGAGCTGCCGCTGACCTTGAGACAGGGAGTCCCCAGCATCCGCTAGATAGGTGTCATAGCCCTGAGGCAGCTGCTGGATAAAGAAATGCGCATTGGCCGCCTTGGCAGCTGCAATAACCTCTTCTCGACTAGCGTCTGGCCGGCCAAAAGCTATGTTATCATGAATGGTCGCCGTCTTGAGCCAAGTCTCTTGCAGTACCATACCAAACTGCTGACGATAAGAGGCTCTGGTGTAATGCGTGATGGGAATACCATCTAAAGAAATAAGACCACTGTCTACATTGTAAAAGCGCATGAGGAGATTGATCAAGGTAGACTTGCCCGCACCAGTTGGCCCGACAATAGCAACCTTACTAGCTGCTGGAATCTTTATATTCAAATCTCGAATCAGCTCTTTGCCAGGCTCATAGCCAAAAGCCACATGCTCAAAGCTAATCTGTCCTTTGACATTTTCAGGATGAAGAATTTCCTGACCGGGCTCAGTTATTTCTTCTTGGTCCAAAACGCTGTAAATTCGCTCCGCACAAGCTAAAGCGCTCTGCAATTCCGACATGACTGACGATATATCATTGAAAGGCTTGGTGTACTGGTTGACATAGTTGAGAAAAGTTACCAGCTGCCCAACCGTAAAGCCCGTTCCCTGAATGATTCGGACAGCCCCAAAGCCTACAATCAAAGCATAGATCAGTGCATTGATAAAGCGAGTCGAAGGATTGACCGTCGAAGAATAGAAGATAGCCGCCTGAGAATAGTCCGCATAGGTTTGATTACTGCGAGTAAAAGCTGTATCAAACTGCTCCTGAGCATTAAAAGCCTGAATCAAACTTTCCTGGGTCAGACTTTCCTCAATCAGCTGGGTCTGCGCTCCTCTCGCCTGTGTCTGACGTTGGAAAAAACTAAAACTCTTTCTGGCAATAAAGCGAGCTAAGAAGAGAGAAAGGGGAGTCAAAAGCAGAACCAAAAGCAGGAGGAAAAGGTCCAATCTGGCCATGCTAATGATAGTCACTAAAATTGTCAGAAAACCCACAAAAAATTGATTAAAAACCATAAGCAGGCCATTGCTAAGCTGCTCCAAGTCCGTCGTCACCCGACTAACCAAGTCGCCAGTTCCCTGCCGGTCCAGATAAGCCAAAGGCAAATAATGAACTTTCTTGATAATACCCTGTCGGAGCTGCTGGCTATAGCGATAAACCAGCTGATTATAGAGCAAGGGATTGAGCCACTGAATCAGCGTATTGGCTAAGATAACCAACAACATCTGGCCCAAAATCGGCATCAAATGTTGGTCCGCTTGAGGAAGAAGAACGCTATCAATCGCATTTCCAATTAAAACTGGAAGAAGAACAGTCAGAACCACTTGAGCCACCGTTCCCAGACTAGCTAGGAGAAAGAGCCAGCGCGCCTGCAGCAAATCTCGAGTCAAACGCCTCAAGCTGCTAGATGATGTCCTGTGCTTCATGCTTGCCCTCCTCTCCTTGACTATGCTGTGAGTGATGGATTTCTCGGTAAATGGCAGAGCTGACTAAGAGTTCCTCATGGCGACCAAGGGCCACCTGCTCTCCCTTATCTAGGACTAAGATTTGATCTGCTGAGCGCAAGCTATTGGTCCGCTGAGAGATCAAGACCAGGCTGGTCTGAGTCAATTCATTCTTAATAGCCTGCAAGAGTCTAGCCTCTGTCAGATAGTCCAGAGCTGAGGTCGCATCATCTAAAATCAAGAAAGGCCCCCTCCGCAAGACAGCTCTGGCAATGGTTAAACGCTGACGCTGACCACCAGAAAAATTCCGACCAAAGGCCTCTACAGTCGCATCCAAGCCACCTTCCTTCTGAGAGACAAAGTCCGCTGCCTGAGCAATCTCTAAGGCCTGCCACAAGTCTGCATCTGTTGGCTTGCTTGACATACCCAAAGTCAGATTGGAACGAACAGTTCCTTGGAAAAGCTCCGCCTTCTGAGGCACCAGACTAATCCAAGACCGCCATTCTCTGAGATTTTTAGGACTGCGTCCTTGAGAAAAGATGGTCAACTGACCAGCAGCCACAGGATAAAGGTGAGCCAGGAGCTGAACCAGAGTAGACTTACCTGAACCTGTCCCACCAATAACCCCCAAAGTCTGACCTCTTTTCAAATCAAAAGTCAGACCAGTCAAGGCTGGACTAGCTGCATTTGGATAAGAAAAACTAACCTGCTGGACTTTAATGGCTTGATTTGGCAGAGCTGTTTCCTGCACTAATTCCTGCAGGACATCTTCTTCTGCTTGCTCGAAGACTTGATTGATGCGGCCTGCACTGATATAGCTTTGATTGAGTGAGTTGACTAACATCGCCAGCTTGAGCAATTCCACCAAAATTTGCAATAAATAATTGACCAAAGCCACTAGCATCCCCTGAGTCAGTAAGCCCTTGCCAATAAAGGTATTCCCCTGCCAAATCACAGCAATCAGAGTACCATTGACCGTAAGAAAGGTCAGAGGACTAATCAGACTAGCCAGAGCTCCCGTCCTGATTTGCCAGGTTTTATAGAGCTCATTGCGATTGCGAAAGGTCTGAACCTCGCGCTGGGTCTGACCGAAAGCTCGTATAACCCGCATGCCCTGCAGTTGCTCACGAGTCAAATTGACTAGTTGGTCTGTCAGTTGACGAATCTTAGCATATAGAGGATTCATCAGACGAGACATGAGGACGATAATAGCCGTTAAAATTGCCACCATGAGCAAGAACCACAAGGTAATGACCGGACTGATAGTAAAGGCCATGATGATTGAGCCAAAAACGATAATGGGCGCCCGCAGAAAGAGACGAAGAAACTGATTGATGCCCGTCTGAATCTGATAGCTGTCACTCGTCAGTCGAGTCACCAAGCTAGAAGTCGTCAGCTCATCCCGACTAGCCTTAGGCAAACGCAGGATTTTTTGATAGAGGTCGCTTGTCATCTGGCGAGTAAAGCCCACTGCAGCCTTTGACGAATAATACTGGGCTACCACTGCTACCACCACGCCCAGCGCAGCCAAGCCCATCAAAAGAAAAACCATCCAGTAGAGATGGGAGCTGTCGTGTCTAGGAATGGTCTCGTCCACAATCCCCGCAATCAAAACCGGAACCAAGAGTTCAAAACTGGCTTCCAAGAGCTTGAACAAGGGCCCTAACAAAGACTCCCTGATGTATCCCTTGAAATATTTCAATAAATCTTTCATACCGCCTACTTCTCCATTAAACTGTATTTATTTTACCATAATTTTCAAAGGGTAAAAAATATTCTCCTTCTGACCAGCAGAAAGAGAACATTAATCTTAGACTTCTTGTAAGTTCTGGCTTATTTTCTTTAGACCCATATACAAAAATGGTGTCGCTACTAATAAAAATATGCCCAGAGCTATAAAAGTCCAATCGAAGCCGAAGTAATCAATCAACCAGCCTGTCACAGGGAAAATGACAATCATGCTCAGGCTGAACATCATAGAATAAACACTGAGCATGGTCGCCCGTACTTCACTTGGCAGCTGCTTTTGTAAATCATTGTCAAAAATCGGCTGAAAGAGTGCATACAAGGCGTTGCTGATTAGATAAATCAAAATATAGATGATTGGCGTTCCAAAATAAGACAGCAGGTAGCTTACTCCAGTTAAAAGAACTACTGAAGGAAAGAGTTTTAAGGCAGAATACTTCTTTCCAATCACACTCGCCAGATAGACCGCCAAGATATTCAAAGCACTGCCAATTAGCATGACTACCGAAATCTGCCAATCTTTTAAGTCCGGCAATTGATTTTGATAGTAAAAATAAAACATACACATCAGCGTTCCGATGATTTGGGACAGAATCATCCAGATAAAAAGGCTGGGATTTCTCTGCAACTCCTCTTTGACATCCCAGATAATCTTTTTCATAGTCAGGCGTTCTGCTTTCTCTGCTTTGACACTTGGCTCCTTCAACATCCAGGTCAAGAAAAGAACGATAATAGAGGTGCCAATCATGATATAGTAGGTCAGATGCAATTGTCCATGGACAAAAAATCCAGCCCAGACCGTTCCCAAAGACCGGGTCGCTTCAGCCACCCCCGACATAAAACTGGAGATGGATAAGTAACGTTCCTTGAGTCCGGCCTCCACAGATGAATCATAAACCATGGCTGCGCTTGTCCCCGAATCAAAATTATAGGACCAAGCACTAATCACCATAGCCAATGCATAAACCCAAAAGTTCCCCTGTCCCGCCAACATGAGAACAGAAGACACAATCCCAGCTATCCGGCTCAGATACAGATTGGTCTTGTAGGAAAAGCGATCCGCCAACATCCCAGAAGGAATTTCACAAATGACGCTGGTAGCATGAAAAATACTTTCCAAAAGCCCAATCTGCCAAAGGGACATGCCGTTTTGACTTAGAAATAAAATCCAAAAACTAGTAATGCCTAGAAAGGCAAAAAATTCTACTCCGGCCATAAGACCGATATTTTTTCGATAACTTCTTTTAAACATCTTTTCTCCTTTAACAAGTGTTTTCTAATTTCTATCCTTTATCACTTGTTAATCCGCTGTTTACATGATCTCCACCTCTTCTTTCTCTAAAATTCTATATTTGGATTATTTCATAGTTCATTGCTGAAAAAACGCCCCATGGGCGTTTTCATTGATTTACGGTTTAATACGATGCAACATACGTGGGAATGGAATGGCTTCACGGATATGCTTGGTCCCTGCCACAAAGGTTACCATACGCTCGATACCGATACCGAAGCCACCATGTGGAACTGTTCCATACTTACGAAGATCAAGGTAAAATTCATATTCTGTCGTATCCATACCAAGGTCATTCATCTTAGCAACAAGGGCATCGTAGTCTTCCTCACGCATAGAGCCTCCGATGATTTCACCGTAGCCTTCTGGAGCAAGCAAGTCTGCACAGAGGACACGGTCAGGATTTCCAGGAACTGGCTTCATGTAGAAAGCCTTGATAGCTGCTGGGTAGTTCACGACAAAGGTTGGTACACCAAAATGGTTTGAAATCCATGTTTCATGCGGTGAACCAAAGTCATCTCCATGTTCCAGATGTTCGTAGTCTGCATCTTCATCATTTTCATGCGCTTGCAAGAGGTCAATCGCTTCATCATAGCTAACACGCTTGAAAGGCTCTGCAATATAGCGTTTCAAGAGTTCTACATCACGTTCCAAGGTTTCCAAAGCTTGAGGAGCACGGTCAAGAACACCTTGGATCAAAGCCTTAACATAAGCTTCTTGCAAGTCAAGTGACTCATCATGTGTCAAGTATGAGTACTCTGCATCCATCATCCAAAACTCAGTCAAATGACGACGGGTTTTTGATTTTTCAGCACGGAATACAGGACCAAAGTCAAAGACACGACCAAGAGCCATGGCACCTGCTTCCAGATAAAGCTGACCTGACTGACTCAAGTATGCTGGAGTTCCGAAGTAGTCTGTTTCAAAGAGTTCAGTTGAGTCTTCTGCTGCATTTCCTGACAAGATTGGGCTGTCAAACTTCATAAAGCCATTCTTATCAAAGAATTCATAGGTAGCATAGATGATGGCATTGCGGATTTGCATCATTGCAACTTGCTTACGAGAACGTAGCCACAAGTGACGGTTATCCATGAGGAAATCCGTTCCATGTTCTTTAGGCGTGATTGGATAGTCATTTGACTCACCGATGATTTCGATATCTGTAATGTCTAGCTCGTAGCCAAATTTTGAGCGCTCATCTTCCTTGACAATCCCTCTCACATAGATAGAAGTTTCTTGGCTAAGCTTTTTAATCGTATCAAACTTCGCCAATCCTTCTTCTTCGCCAAATTTCTCGATGAAGTTAGGCTTGAAGGCCACCCCTTGGAAGAAGGCTGTTCCGTCACGCAGCTGCAAGAAAGCAATCTTACCCTTACCTGACTTATTGGCAACCCAAGCACCGATGGTCACTTCTTGACCAACATAATTTTTCACATCAATAATTGTTACGATTTTCTTTGACACGTTTTTTTCTCTTTTCTATTTTTTATTCTTTATGACAGACTGCCTCGACATTATTACCATCTGGATCCAAGACAAAGGCTGCATAATAAGGCTGGTGATATTGGGGACGAATACCCGGGGCGCCATTATCTTTGCCACCCGCCGCAAGGCCAGCTTGATAAAAAGCATCCACCTGCTCCCTAGTCTCTGCACGAAAGGCAAAATGAGATGCATCTGATTGCCCCTGACTTAACCAAAAATCTCCAGCTGGAGCCGTCCGAGGTTCTGCAAAACTGACTGCCTGAGGAATTTCAAAGGCAATCTTGTAGCCCAATGGCTCCAAAGCTTGCTGATAAAAGAGCTTGCTGGCTTCCAAATCCTTGACTGTAATCCCAAAATGATCAATCATATCTGCCTCCTAGATTGGTTGCTAAATGTCACTTTATTTCAAGACAAATCTTTTGGACATCTGTTCTATATTTTACCATAAAGCGATTGCAATAGCTATCCTTGAAGAGGCTAAAATCAAAAATCTTTTTAAAAGATATCTAATTTTCGAGAGTGTTATATTATAAATTAATAAAGTAATCTAAGAAAACAATTGTTTGGAAAAAACCTCATATGCTTATAATCTATATTCTTTTACAACTTTATCAAATTGTTTGCCAATGCAGTTTAGGGGAACTAAAAAGGACGAACTCTGAGTCCATCCTTATCTATTGTTTATAAATCTTCGAAAGCAGTCTAAGATTGAGAGCCCTATTTACTCTCCATAAATTGCTGCAGACGCTGAACGGCTTCTTTGAGCGTATCCAAATCCGTCGCATAACTAAGACGGACATTTTCTGGAGCACCGAAGCCTGCTCCGGTCACCAAAGCCACGCCAACTTCTTCTAAAATAGCTGTCGTAAAGTCAGTCACATCTGTATAACCTTTCATTTCCATGGCTTTCTTGACATTTGGAAAGAGATAGAAGGCCCCTTGTGGCTTGACCACTTCAAATCCTGGCACCTGAGCCAAGAGTGGATAAATAGTATTCAGACGCTCTTCAAAGGCCTGACGCATGGTTTCAACCGTTTCCTGACTGCCAGTCAGAGCTTCGATAGCTGCATATTGAGCCGCTGCTGTCGGGTTAGAGGTCGTCTGGCCAGCAATCTTACTCATAGCTGCTATAATCTCCGGCTCACCAACTGCATAGCCAATCCGCCAGCCTGTCATGGAGTAGCTCTTAGAGACACCATTGATGACCACCGTCTGCTTGCGAATCTCCTCAGATAGACTGGAAATTGGTGTGAATTTATTACCGTTATAAACCAGCCGTCCATAGATGTCATCTGCCAAAATCAGAATGTCATGCTCTACAGCCCAGTTCCCAATCGCCCTTAGCTCATCCGCTGTATAAATCATACCAGTCGGATTGGACGGCGAGTTCAAAACCAAGACCTTGGTCTTATCAGTACGAGCAGCTTCCAACTGTTTCACCGTTACCTTGAAATTATTTTCCTCAGTGGCTTGGACAAAAACAGGAGTTCCCTCAGCCATCTTAATCTGGTCGCCGTAGCTGACCCAATAAGGCGTTGGAATGATAGCTTCATCACCTGGGTCAAGCACACTCATAAAGAAAGTGTAGAGGGAGAATTTAGCTCCGGTTGCCACCGTCACTTGATTGGGCTGGATGGTGTAACCGTAATAGTTAGCAAAATACTCAACTACAGCTTCTTTTAGCTCTGGCAGACCGCTAGTCACCGTATAAAAGCTAGCACGTCCATCCTCAATAGCTGCTACAGCCGCATCTCGGATGTTCTTAGGCGTTGGAAAATCTGGCTCTCCCAGAGTCAGAGATAGAATATCCCGCCCCTGTGCTTTCAAAGCCTTAGCACGCGCTGCTGTTGCTAAAGTCACGCTTTCTTCCATCTTTAAGACACGATTTGATATTTTCATAGTCCCTCCTTGCTGACCAACTGTCCGCTTTCAAAACCAATCAGGTAGTAGGTGCCTCCCGACTTGACTTCCCAGATGGGCTGATCCTGAAAATAGCCCATGGTCACCTTATCAATAGTTCCTGCTCCATTTTCCTTGGCAATGCTCTTCGCCTCAGCCTGACTGACACCTTGATCTAGTCGATAGACCCGAATCTCATTGGAATCTTTGGCAATCAAAACAGCTTTTTCAACACCTTTACTGGTCTTGCCAAGCAGACTGTAGTAGGATTCCTGCCCATTGTAGATGGCAAATGAGTCAACTTTTTCAAGATCTGCATATTCCTCGGCCAAACGTCTGCTTGTTTCCTTAGCTGACTGTCTCGGCTGCATGGATACTTGCAAAACTGCAAAAAATGAAAAGACAAGAACGCTGAGAACGATAAAAATACCGATAAGGTATTGCCAAATTGGAAAACTGGCTTTATTTCTATTTTTACATTTCACTCCGTCATTATACTACAAATACTCCTATTTTTCTATCTTTTTTTGATGAGAATATTCGCAAAATTCTAAAGCAATATCCTTGCATATGATACTATTTATTGGTAAAATATTGTTATGAAGATTACAGACGATTTAAGCAAAGAAACTCTGCTTGATTTGAAAACCATGATTGTCTTTCATAAGGCAGAAAGAACTATCCGTGCCATTGAAGCCCAAATTTTTAAAAAGCATGATTTGACTCCTACTCAGTTTTCCGTCTTAGAAACCCTATACAGCAAAGGAGAGCTGCGTATTCAGGACCTGATTGACCGTATACTGGCTACTTCTGGCAACATGACTGTCGTCATCAAAAATATGGAACGCGACGGCTGGATTGTCCGCACCTGCGACCCAAATGACCGCCGGGCTTTTTTGATTGGTCTGACGAAACAAGGCAGAGCTAAAATTGAAGCTGCCCTGCCTGATCATATTAAAAATATTCAGCAAGCTCTGTCCATTCTCGAAGAAGACGATAAGCAGGATTTGATTCGCATTCTAAAAAATTTCAAAAAATTGAGCTAAATAATTGCTAACTAGTAATTAATGTTGTAACATATATTGTAACAAGAGAAATATCTCTTTATTTTATAAAAAAGGAGACAATGCAATGTCTAAAGTATTATTCATCGTCGGCTCGCTTCGTCAAGGTTCTTTCAACCACCAATTGGCTGAGCAAGCTGAAAAAGCTTTGGCTGGCAAGGCAGAAGTTTCATATCTTGATTACAAAGATGTACCATTCTTCAACCAAGACATCGAAAGTCCTGCTCCAGCTGCTGTTGCTAAGGTTCGTGAAGAAATTTTGGCCGCTGATGCCATCTGGATTTTCTCACCTGTCTACAACTGGGCTATTCCAGGAGTAGTGAAAAACCTCTTGGACTGGACTTCACGCGCTCTGGATCTGTCAGACCCAACTGGCCCATCTGCTCTGAATGCTAAGGTTGTTACTGTTTCATCTGTAGCTAACGGCACATCACCAGATGAAGTATTCAAACACTACCGCAGCCTGCTGCCTTTCATCCGTATGAACGTGGTAGAACCATTCACAGGAGTTGGTATCAACCCAGAAGCATGGGGAACTGGACAACTGACTGTCGCAGAAGACAAACTTGCTGAACTCTCAGCCCAGGCTGATGCTCTTTTAGCAGCCATTAACTAAAAAGAGACGATTATAAAAAGAAAAGAAAAGAAAAGAAAACTTATAAGACACTAACCCCTCGCAAAAATTGCGAGGGGTTTTAGTATGAGATTCATCAAAACAGTCGCCATTTTAGTACTTTTAAAGAGACAAATAAAATTTAAGACTTTTAAAGTGTTTTGTTTCATTTCACATATAAAAAGAATGCTTTTTCCTTATATAAATATCTCTTCTACACTTCCTTCACATAAACCAATTCTTGTTCACTAGATAGATCAGGTCGGTAAGTGAAGCTAGCAAAGCTTAATTTTTTCATCTGTTCGACTTCTGTCACTTGGTTAGTTATTAGAGCTGTTAAAAAGTCGCCACGCGCTTTTTTAGAAATAGTCGAATGGACTTTCAGCTTGCCGCCTCGGTCTTCCAGAAACTTGAAACCTATCATGCGCTGACGGATTTCCTTGGAAAAGACCGTTTCAAACTCGCTGGACAGGAGGGAGAAAATCATCTCATCTTCTGCCAGAGCTTGGTTATAAGCTTCTTTCCAAAATGCCTTGAGACTCTTCCCATCTAACTTGAGTGGCATCATAAAGTCCAAGCGATGGGGAGCTATGGGCTCCAGGGCTGGGATGACACCGTAAAGCGCTGATGTGATGGCAAGATGCTTCTCGATATACTGACTTTCCTCCTTGGTATAGTCCTGCCTCTTGATATGGCGGTACATAAGGCCATCAAATAGATAAAGTGCTGGAGCATGCTGCGCAGTTCCTTCTCGCAAAGTCTGAATGGCTTGCCACTCTACCTCCGCTCTTTCTGGGGAGATTTTATAAAATGATGCCAAGTCAGCTACTGGCATGGTTGCCAACTCATCCAACACAGCCTGAGTTTGTTCTGAAAATGGATTAGGGATTGCAGATGGAGCAGTTAGATTCAACTCTTTCGCAGTTGGGATAAGAATTTTCATAGTTTCCTTCTTTCATTTAGTGAATATGTAGTGAATATGGCGGACAACCCATTTACCCAAGGCTGTCTCTAGTAGATAGCTGCCGATGATGAAGCCTAGCAGATTGGTCAAGATATCACCCAAGTCAAAAATGCCAAGGTGAAAGAGATACTGGCTCCCCTCAACCAGACTGATAGCCAAGGTAAAATAAGCTAAATGTTTCCATGATAGCTTGCAGAGAAAGCCCAGCGGAATGAACATAATGATATTCATGGTCGGTACCAGCTTATCTCCATAAATCCAATTATAGGTAAAAGACTGAAGGTCCAGACTGAAGCCCTGCCTGCCGATATTTTTCAAAAAGAGCGCATAGAATAGAATGAGAAAATAAAGGGTGTAACTGGCTAGCACCAGCCAACGAGGAATGTGCCGACTGTAGAGGCCACGAATAAAAAGTGAGCTAATCGCTGTCAATGTTAGGATGATAGAAGCTGGTATCAGCAGGTTCCATTCTGGCTGATTCTTGTAAAAGACAAGGGCTACATAGGCATAAAAAAGCTCATATAGAGCCAAGACCAAAAAATCAGACTGCCTAGGAAGGATGCCATATCAAAGATTGTTTGTTTTTTCATATGAAACCTCCCTTTCTTCTTTTTAAAATTATATCAAATTTCAAAGGGACATTCTATTTTTTGCTTGACTTTGATTTACAGAGATGTTATCATCTAGTTATAAAGACTAGATAAGAAAGTGATAAAGATTTGAACGCTCAACAAGTTTTTCCCAAGTGGGACGAATTACCAGAACTGGAGCTATATTTGGACCAGGTTCTGCTCTATGTAAACAATGTCTGTGGCTCTTCCTTTTCAGCTGCTGACAAGGGATTGACCGCTTCTATGATTAACAACTATGTCAAGCATGGCTATATTGCTAAGCCGGTCAAGAAAAAATACCAACGCCGCCAAGTAGCTCGCTTGATTGCCATTACGACCTTAAAAACGGTCTTTTCTATCCAGGAAATCTCTGCTACTTTAAATATGCTACATAAATCAGCAGATTCGCGAGAGCTCTATGATGACTTCGTTGACTACATGAATGACAATAAACTAGAGGTGGCACCCATCATTTCCACTGCCTGCCAGACGGTCAAACTCTATCAAAAGACCTTATCCCTAATCCAAGTACCAAATGAGGAGGAAGAAAACCTTGAACTACGCGCTTAAACTCAGTAAAAAACTATCCTTTGGAGAGGAAATTGCCAACGCTGTTACACATGCGGTAGGGGCTGTTCTGATGCTGATTCTGCTGCCTATTTCGGCCATTTATAGCTATGAAGGGCACGGATTGGTGGCTGCTGTCGGAACTTCTATCTTTGTCATCAGCCTCTTTCTCATGTTCCTCTCCTCGACAGTTTATCACTCTATGTCCTATGGCTCGACCCACAAATATATCTTGCGCATTATTGACCACTCTATGATTTACATCGCCATCGCTGGCAGCTACACGCCTGTCGTGCTGTCGCTGATGAATAACTGGTTTGGCTATCTCATCATTGCTATCCAGTGGGGCACGACCATCTTTGGCATTCTTTATAAGATTTTCGCTAAGAAGGTCAATGAAAAATTCAGCTTGGCTCTCTATCTGATTATGGGCTGGCTGGTCGTCTTTATCATTCCGCAGATTATCGGTCAAACCGGACCTGTCTTCTGGGGACTCATGCTGGCTGGTGGCCTCTGCTATACTGTAGGAGCTGGCTTCTATGCTCAAAAGAAGCCCTACTTCCATATGATTTGGCACCTTTTCATCCTAGCGGCCTCTGCCCTTCAATACCTTGCTATCGTTTACTTTATGTAAGAGAGAAACACAAAAACCGTCTGAGAATTCTCAGACGGTTTCTTTGTTTATGCTGATTATTGATTCATCCTTACTTTTCAGTGGTCTTCTTTGCTTATGCGCTTTTCTGACTTGCTTAAAGATTGGATATAAGATTGGAACAGCGATGACTGTGGCTAGACTGGAGCCAAATGTACCAGTAATCTCAGCTACTGCCAGTAAAAAGGCTGCTGGTAAACTACTCCCGCCAAACAGTGTTCCTGTCAGAGTGTACTTGAAGATATTGAGTACAATCTTCACCAAAGCTGCTGCTACTGCTGTCACAAGAATATTTCTTAGTTTATCCTTTCTCTGAAAAAGTTCTTCATACAGAAAATGAATCACCGCGGCCACCGCAAGTGCTTCTAACAAGATAACTGGGATTTCCGCTGCATAACCATTTAGCAAGTCAAATATTCCCAATCCGATAGCAGCCGCTAAAAAACCAAGTTTACTGCCAAAAATCAGACAGCCCACTACCACCAGTGCATTTCCAAAGTGAATAAACTGAGCTCCGACAGGAATTTTAAAAAACTGAATGCTCAAAAATATCAAAGCAGCAAATAAACTAATCATGGTTAAGGTTTGCAAATCAAGTGTTTGTTTCTTCATATTTTTCCTCCATTAAGGCTTGAAAATCAGCGAAAAGCTCTCCTAGATAGGGCTGGTAAAAAACGCCCTTCTTTGGATCTATTTGCTCTTTAAAGCTAAGTGCCAAACTCTTTTCAATAAATTTCAAAATCACAGGCAGGGCTTGCTTGATGTCAATCTCCTGAACAAAAGCCGCAGCTACAAGAGTCGTCAATATATCACCCGTTCCAAAAAATTGCTGGGGCAGAGCTGGACTGGAAAAGAGGTTAAACTCCTCTGTTGCCGCATCAAAATAGGCCACACCAATCTGATTCTCTTTCATCGGCAAGCCAGTCAACAAGACCTTGCTCGGTCCTAACTCAGCCAAACGCTTGCAGTAGTCCTCCCATCTATCTTCTGATAAACTCTCTTCGTAGGATTCTTCTAACAACAAACAGGCTTCCGTCAAATTGGGCAGAACCAAATCGGCATGTTGGCAGAGGCGACGTATATGGTCTAGATGGGCATCTGAAAATCCCTGATAAAATGTTCCCTTATCCCCCATGATAGGATCCACGATAAGGGGCAAGCTTTTTTCCTTCTTAAAGCGCAGCAAATTTTCCACCTGAATATCAGACTTCAAATATCCTATTACCAGAGCTGAAAAGTCGAACTCCAGGCTATGCCATTGTTTCAAAAAAGCAAGCATCCCATGCGTGTAATCATCCATATAGATGTCGGAAAAACCGCCTGTATGTGACGACAAAATCATGGTTGGCAAGAGGGCAACCTCTAGCTGGCAAATTGCAAAGAGCGGCAGGGCAGCTGTTGCGGCAACCTTACCTAAGCCAGAAATATCTGTGGCCAGAATGACTGTTTTTGTTTTCATGACTCCTCCTACTTGCTCTCTATTGTAAAATATCTGAAAATGAGTTACAATATGAAAAAATCAAATCTGTATGGGGACAGTTTCATGGTTAAAGCAAAATACCAACGCATAATTGATAAAATTACTAAGGACATTAAAGAGGGAAAATTGGCTACTGGTCATAAAATCCCTTCTGTTCGCAAGCTGGCAGAGCGTTATCACTGTAGCAAGGATACTGCGCAGAAGGCTCTGATTGAGCTCAAGTATCAGAAGTACATCTATGCCGTTCCCAAAAGCGGCTACTATGTGCTGGAGAATGCTCAGGAAGAAAAGCAGGATTTGGAGTTGCCTGTGAGGGATGACCGCCACCAAGCTTATGAAGATTTCCGACTCTGTGTAAATGAAACTCTGATTGGCCGGGAAAATTATCTCTTCAACTACTACCCTCAGCAGGAAGGACTGGAGGATTTGCGCCAGTCTGTGCAAAAACTGATGCTGGACTCTGCTGTCTATGCTGCTAGGGAACAGCTGGTTCTGACTTCCGGTACCCAGCAGGCCCTCTATATCCTCTCACAGATTGACTTTCCCAACCAAAAAGATCGTATCTTGGTGGAGCAGCCGACCTACCATCGAATTAATGATCTTCTGCTAGCGCAAAAACTTCCATATGAAACCATTGAAAGAACACCACAGGGGATTAATCTGCAAGAGCTGGAGAAGATTTTTCAAAGCGGAAAGATTAAGTTTTTCTATACCATTCCACGCTTTCACTATCCCTTAGGCCACTCCTACAGCCGGCAAGACAAGGAAGAGATTCTTCGGCTGTCACAGCGCTATAATGTCTATATCGTAGAAGATGACTACCTATCAGACTTTGATAGCCGGCGGGAGCTGACCTTTCACTATCTAGACAATAGCCAGCGGGTCATCTACATCAAATCTTTTTCTACCAGCCTTTTCCCAGCCCTAAGAATCACCGCCCTGCTCCTTCCGCCCCAGATTCAAAAGACCTTTATCGCTTATAAAAGTGCCGTGGACTATGACAGCAACCTCATCATGCAGAAGGCCCTATCGCTCTACATCGACAGTCTCATGTTTGAAAAAAATAGATTGGCGCTGCTGCAGCTACAAGAAGAGGAAGCAAGAAAGGCGCAGATACTACTGGAGCAAGCTCAGCTGCCGCTATCCAGCTATCTGACCAAGGACGGCATTTTGTTAGACTTGAGGTCACTTCCTTCCGTCAGTGCTCTCAAACATAGTAGCCTGCCGCTTGACTTCTTTGAACAAAGCTACCTTGCTAGCTGTCCTTACCAGTACGCCAAGCTGCCTTATGATAACTTAGAAGAAAATCTAGAGAAATTAAAAGCCTATTTAAAATAGGTGTAGAATTCATTTGGAATTCTACACCTTTCATTTATAATCAGGTTTTTCAAGACTCCATCATCCCAGCCTGGAGTTGGTACATTTTCTTATAGGTGCCATCTTGAGCTAGCAATTCTTCGTGGCTGCCAGATTCGATAATGCGGCCCTTGTCTAAGACATAGATGCAGTCGGCATCCTGAATGGTAGACAGACGGTGGGCAATGGCAATGGTTGTCCGTCCCTGCCGCATTTTTCTCAATGACGCTTGGATCAACTCCTCCGTCTCCGAATCAATATTGGCTGTCGCCTCATCCAAAATCAAGATTTTAGGCTTAGTAGCGATGGTTCTGGCAAAGGCTAAAAGCTGCCGTTGACCGCTGGAAAAAGTCGCTCCCCGCTCAGTCACAGGGGCATCATAGCCTTGAGGGAGCTGACTGATAAAGCCATGAGCATCTACAAACTTAGCCGCTTCTATAATTTCTTCTCGCGTCAGCTGCTCTTGGTAAAGCTGAATATTGGAAGCAACTGTACCATGATAAAGGAAGGGATCCTGCAAGACAAGTCCAATCTTTCGCCGCAGCTCCTCCTGACTATAGTCTTTAATATCGCGACCATCAATCAAAATCTGCCCCCCCTCAAACTCATAAAAACGCAGAAAGAGATTGATAATCGAAGACTTGCCAGAGCCAGTCGAACCCACAAAGGCAATCGTCTGGCCTTTTTTGACAGAAAAGGAGATATCTCGCAAAACATCACGTTTTCCATCATAAGAAAAGGAGACATGCTTGAATTCGATACTGCCATCTTGGATTTGCAAGTCTTGGTTAGCCTGCTCAGGCTCATAATCTGTGCGATCCATGATTTCAAAAACCCGCTCCGCAGCAACCATAGATGTCTGCAGAACAGAGTAATTCTGCATAACATCAATCAAAGGATTAAAAAGTTGATTGACATACTGGATAAAGGCATACATAATACCTGCCGTAATTCCCACCACTTGCCAAGTCAAGCCAAAGTAAGTCAGAATCACTCCATAAGCCAAGATTTTCAGCAGAGACATGGCCGGCCTCAGAAAGAGACTGTTGATATTGAGATAGCGATTGGTAAAGCCTAAATGCTGACCGTTGATTTCTTCAAATTCCCGCAGCAAGCGCTTCTCTTGCCCAAATGCCTGAATAATCCGCATCCCTTCAATACTCTCAGATAGCTTGACATTTAAATCGCTGAGCTTATTCCGGACCTGCTTCAGCTGACGATTGGATAGATGCTGATAGAGCAAGATAGAGGCTGCCATCAAAGGCAAAAAGAGAGCGATCATCAGGGTCAATTGCCAGTTGAGGGCAAACATAGCGCTCAAAGTAACAACTAAAATCAGCAAGGAACTCAAAAAATTAGAAAAAATCTCACTGAACATATCTGCTACTGCCTGAGTATCATTAGTCAGGCGGGAAACGATAGCACCAGCTGGCGTTTTATCAAAATAAGCCATTTGCAGACGCTGGATATTGGCAAAGCTTTCCTGTCGCAAGTCCCGAACCACGCTTTGAGCCACACGAGCAAAGAAATACTTTCCCAAGAAGGTAAAAAGTACCCGCAAGAGGAAAAGGCCATAGTAAAGAGCCAGCAAAGGCAGGCCAGCCCAGGCTTGGTTACGGCCGATAAATTGATCAATAAAATAGCGGGCCAAAAGCGGCAATGCTGTTGTGACCAGAGTCGTCAGCAGGATGAAGGTCAAAGCCATGCTGCTCACTATCCTGTAGCGCCACATATAGCCTAGGAGGCGATGAAAAGTTGCTTTCTTTTTCATATTAATCTTCCTCCTTCAAGCTTTCTGCCAGTTGCTGATTATGATATGTCTGGGCATACCAGCCCTCTTGCTCCAATAGCTCTTGGTGGGTGCCCCGCTCCTTGATACGTCCTTCTTCCATGACCAAAATCAGGTCTGCATGCACCAAGGCTGACAGCCGATGAGCTGTGATAATGGTTGTCTTGCCAGCACGCTCTGACTTTAGATTTTCTAAAATCAGATGCTCCGTCTTGGCATCAACAGCCGACAGGGAATCATCTAAAATCAGAATTTCAGGATTGGTAATAATAGCCCGACTCATCGCCAAGCGCTGCTTCTGCCCGCCAGATAAGGACAAGCCCCGCTCACCAACAACTGTATCCAGCCCCTCTGGCATAGCCTGAATATCCTCATACACACCGCATAGTTTAGCGGCAGCTAGAACCTGGCTATCTGTCAGCTGGGGATTAGCAAAACGGATATTATCCCGAATGGACAGAGCAAAGAGCATCTGTTCCTGTGGTACATAGCCGATGAGACGGCGCAAGTCTTTGAGGCGGTACTCCCGGATATCATGGCCATTCAGATAGATAGCCCCCTCCTGAATATCCTGCTCCCGCAGCAGCAAGCGCAGAAGAGTGGTCTTCCCTGAGCCCGTCTGACCGACAATTCCCAGTGTCTGTCCCTGCTCAATGGAAAAATGAATATCCGATAAACTAGTCTCCTCTGCATAAGCAAATTTCTGAATGTCATAATCCAATCGACCATTTTCCGCATGAGAAAGAGGCTGTTCAGCTTCCTTGACATCTGACTCCTGAGCCAACAGTTTCTCAATCCGTTCATAGGAAACAGCACCTCGCTGGCCGATGTTAAAAAGATAGCCTGTAGCCTGCAGCGGCCAAACCAGCATATCCAGATAAGTGATAAAAGTAACCAACTCTCCTATGGTAAACTGCCCTTGGGAGATAAAAATCCCACCGAAAATCAAGGTCAAAACATAAGAAAGACCGATAAAAAGCAAAACCAAGGGGTCAAAAAGAGAATCGTACTTGGCAGCCAAAACATTTTTTTCGTAGACTTCCTGATTGGTCTGTGCAAAAGACTGAGTCTCTGCCTCTTGATAGCCAAAGGACTTGGTCACTCGAATCCCTGAAACGCTCTCCTGAACCTTATTGTTCAAATCTGAAAAAGCCTCTTGAGCAGCCTTAAAACTTTCATGATTTTTTCGACCAATCAAGCCTGTGCCCCATGACAAGAAGGGCATGGGCACAATGGCAATCAAAGTCAGCCGCCAGTCCAAAACGAAAAACATAGTTAGCAGGGTCACCAGGGCTGTAATAGAAGCATCTACAGCTGACATGACTCCACCACCAGCCAGACTGACAACTGCATTGATATCATTTGTAGCATGAGCCATCAAGTCCCCTGTCCGATATTTCTGATAAAAAGAGGGAGACATGTAAGTAAAGTGCTCGAACAATCGAGAGCGCAGAATCCGACCCAGATTATTGGACGTCCCTAAGATATAAAGGCGCCAGACATAGCGCAGACCATACATGATAAAAGCTGAAGCAATCAGCAACAGCAAATTAAAGAGCAGCTCTTGAGAAGTCAGATGTTTGCTAGCAATTCGGTCAATAACCTGACCGATGACTTTGGGCGGTATCAGATTGAAGACACTGACCAAGGACAAGGCCAAGATACCGATGATATAGCGCCGCTTTTCCAACTTAAAAAACCAGGCTAATTTTCTAATGAGGTTCATAATTTCTCCTATTCTTACTAGTCTTTTTATTATACTGTTTTTTGAGGAAAAATGAAACACAGCGGATTGGAGCGCTGTGTTTTCGATTTTATTTTTTATCTGTCAGCTGGTAACTTACAGCCAGTAAATCAAAGATTTCCTGATCACTCAGGGTATCATCCAAGGGCAGACTGAGCCAATATTTCTTATTCATGTGAAAGGCTGGATAAATCCCCTTTTTCTGAATCAGTTCTGCTACATGATCATTCTTAACATTTAGCACCTCAATAGCGCCGCTCCGCTCTGCTTCAAACTTAGACCAGTCTGTGGTCAGAAAAGCCCCATACCATTTTTTACTGTCCTGGTGGCGGAAAACTCCAGCCTTGGTCGAGCTCTTTCTGGACGACTTCTCCCAGAGGTACTCTATTTGCCCCTGATAAACCTCAGCCGCATGATCCCGCAGTCGCTTACTCTGCTCATAGAGAAAGCCAACCTCGTCAAAACAGTGCTGACGGATAGCCAAAAGAGCTGCCTGACAAGCTTCACGAACCTGACCGACAAACTCCCCCATCACCTGCTCCATCTTGACCTGCAGATAGGCGTCATCAGTATCACAATCAAAAACCTGATAGTCCAGCTTCCCATCTCTGATAGTCACCTCCAAGCGAAAGTCACCCTTCATAATCTTCTGCGAGAAATGGTAAACTCCATCAGACTCCTTAAAACCGTAAGTCTGAAGCTTATTTGGATTAGACTTGTATTTTTCAAATAATTCCAACATTTACTTAGCCGCTGCTAGCGCAGCTTACTCCTCCTTAAAATACAATTTTAGTTCCATGCAGCTGGTCAACTGCCAGACGGTCTATAATTTGCTGACGATTGCCCAGATGAATGCCACCGCCCGGCATGATATCAATCCGATCAGCAGCATGCTCGATTAACTCATCCAGCCAAGCAAAATGCTTCTCAATCGGCTCACTGGCAGGTCCTCCGTGGGTCAAAATTCGCTGGACACCGTTCTCAATCAGCCAGTCCATTTCGCCAAACTGGTATTCAGCGGGTATCGCGTCAAAAGCCATGTGGAAGACTACTTCCAGTCCCTTGCATGCCTCCAGCAGGCGCTGCATCTTCGGAACATCTATTTCGTTCTTCTCCGTCAAGACACCAAAAACCACTCCCTGACTGCCGGCTTCCTTGGCTTTTTGGATATCTGCCAGCATAATCTCAATTTCAAGATCAGTGTAAACAAAATCACCGCCCCGAGGCCGAATCATGGTCATCACAGTCGCACCGTAAGGCTTGGCTAAGTCAACCGCTGCTTGAATTACGCCATAGCTGGGCGTCGTACCACCGACAGCCAGGTTATCACAGAGCTCAATCCGCTGTGCTCCCGCCTTCATAGCCTTTTCTAACAAGGTTACATTTTCAGCACAAAATTCATAAAGCATCATCTTACCTCTGATTTAATATATTGATTCCCTCTATCTATTATAACACAAGAGCTTCGCGATATCAGCTCTTATCAAATTTTCTAGCTTCTCTTTTACACCAATCAAGCCAATGGATCTGATAGTCTTCCTTGGACAAAATGCGGTTCTGTAAATCAGCTATCGAGAAGATACCTCTTTCTTGACAAGCCTGAACACAGTATCGATAAAAGTCCCAGTTAAGCTCGTCCCTATCATAATAGATGGGAATATGAGAGAGGCCAGCCTGATAAGCCTTAAAGGCTCTGCTATGTCCATCAGTAAAGAAAACTTTTCCATCCATGCGCTTGACAGGTAAAGCTTCAAGTTCTTGTTGGTCAAAATCAATGCTAATCCTGTCCAGCTTTTCCCGTGAAAGGTAGAACTGACTGGGCTGGATCTGCGCTATGGGCAAGGTCAAATCAAGTGTATAGTACCTACCTCTCTCCCTAGCATGAGTTGGATAGAAACCAAGCGACTCAAATAGACTGCAAGAGGGCTGATTGAAATCATAAATTTCTTGAACTGTTAGTTTCTGATAGCCTAGATTGCGTGCGCGCTGTATCAAAGCAGAAAGAACTTTCTTGCCAACTCCTTTCCTACGGTAGTCCGCATTTCCAATGATAATAGGCAAATCATCTTTCCAAAAGGTCACATCCCCAATGGCCAGCCAGCACTCCGTCTCCCAAACCTCAATAAAATACACTTCACCTCGCGAAGCCAAATACTCATACATCCTTTGAACTCGCTCCGGCGGATAGGGGTCTCTTCTGCCATCAATCATATAAATCGTATCTGGATCTTGGTGCCAATCTAAGGCTAACTCAAACTGGCCATCATAGGCCCGCAAACGCAGATTGTCATCAATAACAATCAGCTCCTCTTGCTGGATATTAGGAATAGGCATCTTCTCCCCCTCACAATGCTATTGCTCAAATAATAGTATAAAAACTCCATTTGATTCGGAAGGACTCCTCCTCAAATGAAGTTTTCTTTTTTAGATTCCATAACCCATGCTGAACTGGATTTTAGCAGCACCGTTCTGGAAGCTGATCTTGTTAATGCTGAATTGACTCTGCGGCAGAGCTAGAAGGAAACTATCTCCCTCCGTTGTGATAGATGAATTAGAGGCCTGCATTTGTTGCTTCAGCATGCCTGTCACCCAAGATTTAGGGATAGGAAGAGAGCCTAGCTTGGCACTATCAATTGTGATGTGCAAGACATTATCCCTCACCGTCACATCCACCTCTAGGTCCAGCTTACTGCCAATGAAGAGCAGTTTGACTGGATACTGGATGCGCAGCTTATTGCCTTCAATGCTGTAAACACTATTCAGTAGCTCCTGATTCTCAGAGTCAGTCAAAGAAGACTTGAGCACCTGATTAAGCTGGACGCTATTGAGAGAAACCTCTGTGCTGACTCCCTGAGCCGTTACATTGGCATTGCTCAAAGCTGGCTCAATAATACTCATCCAGGAAGCACTGCCTTGAACATTCTTTAATTGTTCACTTTGATTAACAGATGCAGGAACCAGAAACAGCACCGCTGCAAGCAACAGCACCAAAGCAATTCCCACTACTCTTTTTACCATTTTCATGTTTGTATTCCTTTAATTTGAGAAAATCCCTCTAGCCAAAAACACAGCAAGGATTTATCTTATTTTACACTATTTTTGCATAATTTTCTGTAACAAACATATTAAAAAGCTAACAATCCTGTGAGAAAAGGCTGGGACAGATAATCCCAGCCTCTCAATCACATAGCGCTAGTTTTACAAGGCTCATCATAGATAGCCTATTCTTACTTAATTACTTCCTGAGTCTTAGCATAGTTGGCTTCGACTGCTTCTTTTTCAGATCTCCACCAGTCTTGGTTGTCCGTGTACCACTTGATCGTCTCTTTGAGACCCGCTTCAAAGTTGGTGAACTCTGGCTTCCATCCTAGCTCATCGCGGAGCTTGCTGGCATCAATAGCATAGCGAAGGTCGTGACCCGCACGATCTGTCACATGGTCATAAGCGTCAGCTGGCTGTCCCATTTCCTTGAGAATCAGCTCCAGAACTTCCTTATTATTCTTCTCACCATCAGCACCAATCAAGTAAGTTTCACCGATTTGTCCCTTGGTCAGAATCGTCCAAACACCTGATGAATGGTCATTGGTGTGAATCCAGTCACGAACGTTTTTACCTTCACCGTAGAGTTTTGGCTTGATACCGCTCAGGATATTGGTGATCTGGCGCGGAATGAACTTCTCGATGTGTTGGTAAGGTCCATAGTTGTTTGAACAGTTAGAAATAGTCGCTTTCACACCAAATGAGCGCACCCAAGCTTTAACGATCAAGTCTGAAGCTGCCTTGGTTGATGAGTAAGGTGAGCTTGGATTGTACTTGGTTTCAGCAGTAAATTTCTCACCTGGTCCTTCGCCATGACCTGGCAAATCTTCACGCAGAGGCAGGTCCCCATAGACTTCGTCAGTTGACACATGGTGGAAACGAATGTCGTATTTACGTGCTGCTTCCAAAAGTGTGTAAGTTCCAATGAAGTTGGTGTGGATAAATGGACTTGGATCATTGAGCGAGTTATCATTGTGGCTTTCTGCCGCATAGTGAACGATAGCATCAGCTTCAGCTGCCAGCTTATCTACCAAGGCTGCATCAGCAATATCTCCAACAACCAACTCAACACGGTCGCCTAAAATCTCTTCGATATTGGCACGATTACCTGCGTAGGTCAGCTTGTCCAGCACTGTCACATGGACATCTGGAAAGTTATTGTAAACATAGTGGACAAAGTTAGAACCGATAAATCCAGCTCCACCAGTCACGATAATTTTTTTGTATTCAGTCATTTTTATTCCTTAATATTTTTATGATTGCCTGTCATGTAACAAGATAGACATTCTATTATATACTTTATATCACTTTGGCAATCAATTCTTCCACTCGCTTCTCTCGGATAGGAGCTGAGCTAAATCATATATTTTAGTATCAATTAATAAATCAGAAAAGAATTTTCTTTTACAAATCTTCTTTTCTTAATGGTTTTACATCCTTAAGTAGTGGATGGTTCTTGTCTGCTTCTGAGACTTCTGCTGCTTCTAAATTTTCCCACTGGATTCCCAGAGCTGGGTCTGCATAGTTGACAAAGGCATACTTGGGTTTGAGTTCCAAAGCCCAATAGTCATTCACTAGATAGCTATAAGAAACCGTGTCAGAAAGGACTTGGAAGCCGTTGGCTACACCACGTGGCACAAAAATACCCTTACTGGCATCGATCACTGTCTGGTAAGTATTTCCAAAGGTCTCACCCTCACGCAGGTCTACCCAAGTTCCCAGCACCTTACCGTCATCTGCAACAGAGATGTACTTGTCCCAGGGTTCAGCATGAAGGCCACGCAGGACATTTTTTCGAGAAAAGCTGACATTATTTTGCAGTTTTCCTTCTGAAAAGAAGCTTTCAGGAAAGCCTAGCGGCAGCATTTTTTCCTTTTGGAAATTCTCCTTAAACCAGCCTCGGTTGTCCCCGCGTACAGGGATATCAAATTCCAGCATTCCAGGGATTCCGGGAACCTCACGCGCTGCTAATTCCTTATCAAAAAATTGTTCCGTCATCTTCTTATTCTTCTCCAATCAAGCGCAAGAGATAGTGTCCGTATTCATTCTTCTTCAACGGCTGCGCCAATTCATGCACTTGCTCTTTAGTAATATAGCCCATACGATAAGCAATTTCTTCCAGATTTGCCACCTGAACGTTCTGCATACGCTGAACCGTTTCGATATATTGAGCTGCCTCTAAGAGACTTTCATGAGTTCCTGTATCCAACCAAGCAAAACCACGTCCCATAAGCTCAACAGACAAATCACCACGTTCCAAGTAAGCCTTGTTAACATCTGTAATTTCTAATTCTCCGCGAGGACTTGGTTTGATGTTCTTGGCAATTTCTACAACATCGTTATCATAGAAATACAGTCCTGTCACTGCATAGTTAGAGCGTGGCTGTTCTGGTTTTTCTTCGATGGAGATAGCATTCATATTCTCATCAAATTCTACTACACCAAAACGTTCTGGATCCTTGACATGATAGCCAAAAACAGTTGCTCCTTTTTCCTTAGCAGCAGCATTTTGGAGCATTTTACTCAGACCTGGTCCATGATAAATATTATCCCCAAGAATCAGCGCCACGCGGTCATCTCCAATGAAATCCGCACCAATGATAAAGGCTTGTGCCAGTCCATCTGGACTTGGCTGCTCAGCATATGATAGCTTGATGCCAAACTCAGAGCCGTCACCCAGCAGATCCTCAAAACGAGGCAGATCCGTCGGAGTGGAGATAATCAAGATGTCCTTGATACCAGCCAGCATGAGAGTTGACAGTGGATAATAAATCATGGGTTTGTCATAAACCGGCATGAGCTGTTTTGACGCAGCGCGGGTCAATGGATACAAACGTGTACCAGAACCACCTGCAAGAATAATACCTTTCATATGAGTTTCCTCTCTTAATGTATTCTCCTTATTCTACCATTTTTGAAAGCGAATGTCATCCTTTTCATTACCCTTAAATAAAAGAAAAAGAGTGGAAATTCCGCTTTCTTCCACTCTTTGATTCTAAGTTGGCATCAACCCAAAGCCACATCTAAAACCATCATGAGAACAAAGCCCACCATGAGACCTAAAGTCGCCACATCTGTATTGCCATTGGTCTGCGGATCCGGTATCAGCTCCTCTACCACCACGAAAATCATAGCACCCGCCGCAAAGGAAAGGGCATAGGGTAGAATCGCTGTCATGACCATAACAGCAACTGCCCCCAGAACAGCCCCGATTGGCTCTACAATCGCAGACATGGAACCCCAGTAAAAGGCTTTAAGCCGAGACGACTTGCCGTCCGTCCTAATCGGAATGGACAGAGCCGTCTTAGACAGCTTCTTTCGGCTATGCTCAGGAACACTCTCGGCCTCCGAAATGTCTTTACTCAAGTGCAAGTGAGGCACCACCGCATCAATCAAACGTAGGAAAAACCTCCCACTAAAAAACCAATTGCTGCAGGCAGCCAGGACAGCTTGCCATAAGAACTTTGCGCATATTCAATCGACGGTGCCAGAAGCGACCAAAAGGAAGCCGCAATCATGACGCCTGCCGCAAAGCCCATCATAATATCCAGCAACTTGCGACTGACCTTTTTAAAGAAAAATACAACAGCAGAGCCCACAATGGTACATCCCCATGTAAAAAGCCCAGCCAAGAATGCCTGCATAACTACAGGCTGCGATCGTAACCAGTCCATAACTTCTCCCTATTCTCTAAAATCAATCATACAAAATCGTCTTGGTTTCCCCGATACAGTGTTTTTCCTCATTCCAGTAATGAATCCGCTCGAAAGATCCTTTCCGCCAGTAGAGAGGCAGACGTTCACGTATGTCGTTCTGCATGTCTATTTGGCCAAGTTCAGAAATCTTCCACCATTTTGGTTCCCCTTCATGATTGTTTCCCCTGACTTGCCCCTCAAAGGCAGTACAAAGAAAATCGTAATACACATATCGTTCTTTTTTACTTGGATTGGTGAAGCCTGAAATTCCCTTCAATTCCATATTTAGAGCAGTCAGCCCCGTTTCTTCTTTTAATTCGCGCCTTGCAGCTTCGAAGAAAGATTCTGGAAACTCCACCTTCCCGCCTGGTTGTATCCACCCTTTAAAGTTATCATGCTGGCGATTAAGCAGTAAAATTTCATCATCTTTTTTTACACAAATATTGACCCAATTCAAAATAGTTTCTGTCATATCAAACCTTCTTCACATACCGCTCGATAGGATAGTCAGCTGGATTCAGCAGTCCTGCTTCTCCTAAAACCATTTGGGCCAATTGGCGTCCGATGAGCGGGCCAGTTGTCAGACCAGAAGATCCTAGTCCACTAGCAGCGTAGACATGTTGCAATTCTGGCACAGCTCCAAAGAAAGGCGCAAAGTCACTAGTATAGGCCCGTGTTCCCACGCGCTCACCTAAAATCTCTGCAGTAGCCAACCTTGGCAAATAAGTTTCCGCTTCTTGCTGCAACTGATTCAGCAATGTCCTATCTACCGTCAAATCAAAGCCCTGATCATTTTCATGACTGGCACCGACGCTGACCGTGCCTGCCAGAAAAGGAATGATATCCAGCTCACCCTCAGGCATAACAACTGGGTAGTCATCCGTCTTTTCAGCCAGCCTGAAATCACGTAGCTGTCCTTTTTGCGGCCGAACATCTGTCTTATAGCCCAGCGGCCGCAAGATTTCTCCCAACCAAGCCCCAACAGCTAAGATGACACAGTCAAAGCTACGACCATCCACCAGAAGTTGCTCTCCTTCTACTGTCAAGCTTACCTTTTTCTCAACTAACTCTGCCTTGCTGGCTTTCAGAAGCGTCTCCGTCAAGAGCGCTCCCTCCACCCGAGCACCGCCGGAAGCATAGAGAAGTCGCTCAAAACTTAGCAAGTCTGGAAATTTCTTCTGGGCTTCCTGACGTCTGAGAAGACTCAAGTCCCCTATTAAGGGCGACTCTTCACGACGATTAGCAGCCAAATCATAAAGCTCCTGCAGCTTGCTCTCATCCTTTTTCAGCAGATAAACACCTGTTTGTTGGTAAAAGTCTGTCTGGATTCCAGCCGCTTTCAGATCCGCAATCAAGTCTTGATAAAAATCAGCGCCCAAACGCGCCATCCTGTACCAAGCCTTGTTGCGACGCTTGGAAAACCAAGGACTGATAATGCCAGCGGCTGCCTTGGTTGCCTGCCCCTTGCCGTCATCAAAGACAGTCACCTCCACATCTAGTGATTTGGACAGATAGTAAGCCGCTGTTGAACCGACAATCCCAGCACCAATTACTGCTACTTTTTTCATGTCGCTCCCTCTCAAATATGTCGGAAAGGATTGGTCGAAGCCTGACTAGCTAGAATCTCAATCTCCCAGCCCTCTTCGGCTTTCCAAGACTCAAACTTTTCTTTTAATTTTTCCGTAAAAAGAATCTCGATATGATGTCCAGGATCCAGCGCCAAAAGCCCCTCTGTCAGCATATCCTGACCTGTATGATAGTAAATATCACCTGTTATGTAGACTTGCGCTCCCTTGGCAATGGCCTCCGGATAAAAGGACTGACCGCTGCCACCACAAATAGCCACACGCTCAATCACTCGTTCGAGATCTGCTTCTTCATAAGCGACCAGACGCAAACTATCTAGTCCAAAAGCGGCCTTGACCTTAGCCGCAAAGCCCCTAAAGGTCTGAGGAGCAATCTTCCCCACGCGGCCAATACCATGTTCTGGCCCCGTCTGACTGAGAAAACTTGTCTCCTCAATCTCAAGAAGTTGGCAGAACCAGTCGTTAAGCCCGTCCTCCACAACATCAATATTGGTATGACTGACATAGACAGCAATATCATGCTTGATGAGGTCTAAAATCATCTGATTTTGCGCTTTATCCGCCACTAGGTCCTTGAGCGGGCGAAAGATAGGCGCATGCTTAACGATAATCAATCCAGCACCTGCCTCGATAGCCTCCGCCGCCGTCTGCTCACGAATATCCAGCGCCACTAGAACCTTGTCCACTTCCTTATTCAAAGTCCCGATTTGCAGGCCTGAAATATCCCCCTCCATGGACAGTTCTTGCGGGCAATAGGCTTCATAACGGGCGATGATTTCACTTGCTAGCATGGAGTACCTCCTTGATATTTTCGATTTTTTGGGACATAGCAGAGCGTTCCAGCTCATTCTTTTCTGGGATATGAGCCAGTGCTCCTTCAAGTTTCTTCAGTTCTTTCTGCCATCTTAGCTGAAAAGCAGGTGACTGTTGCTTCATCAGAAAAGGACCAAAACGCTTTTCTTGCTCTGTCAAAGTTTGCTGGCCAGCTTCTGCTACTAGGATTTCATAAAACTTCCCCGCCTCTTCTAAGATATCCTCAGCCAGCAAACGGAAACCGTTAGATACCAGCCAGCTGCGAAGCTCATCTTCTCGGTTATTGGGCTGCAAAATCAAACGGGAAATAGACGCAAGCTTAGCTCTGCCATTTTCCAAAATCTCTGAAATCAAGCGACCACCCATGCCAGCGATAACGATGGTGTCAATCTGATCTCCCGCTTCCAAAGCTGCCAGACCATTGGCCAAGCGAACCACAATCTGCTCCGTCAGTCCATGCTCCGCCACATTTTTCTGAGCAGACTGAAAAGGCCCCTCTACCACTTCTCCGGCCAGAGCCTTCTCAATCCGTCCCTGTTGAATCAGGTAAATAGGCAGATAGGCATGATCGCTGCCAACATCCAGCAACTTTGCCCCCTCCGGCACAAAAGCAGCTACTCGCTCCAAGCGTTGGGAAATAGTTTTTTTTTGCATTGTTTACTCTTTTCTAAACATTCTTCTATTCAGTATATCATTTTTAAGGGTATAAAAAAAGCAACGAAAGAAAAATCAGCCTGTTGATAAACTGATTTTATCTCGCCACTTTGTGATGGGGTGTTCTAACCATCACTTTTTTATTTGATTTCTTGATACTCGGCAGCTAAACCGCGCTGAACTGCCGGACGAGCTGCAATCTTCTCCGCCCAAGCAGATAGGTGTTTGTAGGAGGTGGCATCCAAGAACTCAGCTGCGCCTGGATAGAGCTTATCCTGTACTAACTGCCCATACCAAGACCAGATAGCAATATCAGCAATACTATAGTCATCTCCAGCAATATAAGATTTGTTGGCCAATTCTTTGTCCAACAAATCCAGCTGGCGCTTGGCTTCCATCGTAAAGCGGTTGATAGGATATTCTAGTTTTTCTGGTGCATAGTTAAAGAAATGACCAAATCCGCCACCCAAGAAAGGAGCCGCTCCTGCCTGCCAGAAGAGCCAGTTGAGCACCTCAGTCCGACCAGCCAAATCTGAAGGAAACAGCTTTCCGAACTTCTCTGCTAGATAGAGTAGGATATTGGCTGACTCGAAGACACGAATCGGCTTATCAGCTGACTGATCTAACAAGGCCGGAATCTTAGAGTTGGGATTGATTTTCACAAAATCTGAGCCAAACTGGTCGCCGTCCATAATGCTGATCTTATAGAGGTCATAGGCTGCCTCAGTGATACCCGATGCCAGTAGTTCCTCCAGCATAATCGTCACCTTGACTCCATTAGGAGTCCCAAGTGAATAAAGCTGAAAAGGTTCTTTACCGACAGGAAGCTTCTGCTCAAAGCGCGCTCCAGCAGTAGGCTGATTGATACCTGAAAATTTTCCTTGGTCGCTGTCCGCAGCAGACCAGACTTTTGGTAATTGATAGGTCATACTTTTCTCCTTTTTTATAAAACCAAGGGCCTGTCATATCTAACAGGCCGCTGTAAATCAAATAAAGTCAGTCCTTCCACAAATTCATGGCATTGAGGAAATCATCTGAAACTGTCACATTTTGAGGGTTAGCTGCTTCGCGCTCTTCCCGCTTTGCTTCTACCTGAGCAAGTGTGGTGATGCCTTCCTTGCGCCAATTGCGCAAGATAGCCTGAATGTACTTCCAGTTAGCCTTGCCATTAAACACAGCCTCACGAAGGGCAGCCTTGACCAAGTCAGGATTGGTTTTATCGTCTTGGACAGTCTTGGTCAAGTCCTCAATTTCAAAGGGTGTCAAGAGACGGCCCAGCTCCTGTTGGAAGGTCTCCACCAAGTCTTTCAAAACATTCTGAGGCGCCTTTGCAACAGTCTGCGGACCACTTTTGGCTGCCAGCAGTTCATCCAGCTTTTCTAAAGCCGGTGAAGCATCAAAGATAACCTCTGTCTCTCCATTCAGTTCAATGGTTTTATACTGCAAGAGACCTTTCTCTGTCAGATGGGACATAGAGCGATTGACTTCTGACAGGGTCTTGCCAATATGCTCCGCAATCTGACTGGGCGCCAGCTCTTCCAAGGAAGTCGTATTTTGCAGATAGAAAAACTGCCAGACCAAGAAATCATCGCTGGAATCAAAGATGTCCTTAAAATGTAAAAGAAGGGCACTCGGGATTACTAGATTGCCCGATTTAAAAGCTGATAAATAAGTCATGTCACCTCTTATAGATAAGCAAAAAACGATACATCATTTTCAGGACTCTCCCAGTCGAAAGGCGTCTCCTGATAGACAGCATAATTGACCCAATTGCTGAAAAAGAGTGCAGCAGCTGAACTCCAGCGTAAGGCCGGTGTCGCATGGACATCATCGTTTTTAAAATAATTCTCTGGAATGTGTGGATTCTTCCCTGCCTTCAAATCGCGGAAATACTCCTTAGATAAAGTATCGCGGTCGTATTCCATGTGACCGAAACTATACACCTCTCGCAAGTCCCGGCTAGCCAGCACAGAGAGGCCAGTATCTTCACCATATGAGAGAATTTCCAGATTAGTCATATTGACAATATCTTCCTTCAGAACTTCCGTATGACGGGAATGCGGCGCATAAAACTCATCGTCAAAGCCACGGAAAAGCAGATTACTGCTGTCAGCCGACTGGCTATAGACACCCGATAATTTGCGTGTCATCTGGTGCTTGTCAACGCCGTAGCGAGCATAAAGTCCAGCCTGAGCTCCCCAACAGATATGCAGAGTCGAAAAGACATGGGTCTTGGACCATTCAATCACCTGCTGGAACTCTTCCCAGTAGTCCACCGCTTCAAAAGGCAGATGCTCTACCGGCGCACCAGTAATAATCAAGCCATCAAAATAGCGATTTTTAACCTCATCAAAAGTCTTATAGAAAGTCTCCATATGCTCTGCACGTGTCGTTTTAGACTGATGAGAGCTCATGTAGAGGAAGTCAATCGTCAACTGCAGCGGAGTATTAGCCAAGTGGCGCAGTATCTGAGTCTCCGTTACCATTTTCTGTGGCATGAGATTGAGTACCAAAATATTCAGAGGTCGGATATCCTGATGATCCGCCCTGTCGTCATCCATGACAAAGATATTCTCAGAACTTAAAATGTCAACAGCTGGCAGTTTCTTATCAATCTTAATTGGCATGAAAATATCTCCTTCAATCGTCAGAAAGGCTTGGAAATACTTTTCCAGCCTATTCTTTGTTTATCCAATGTACTTTCATTATACTGAAAGGAGATATAGTTTTCAATTATACTTTTTCTCTAACTAGATATAGCTAAAAACTATGTATTAATAGTGCATCAGAACCTTATAGTCGTAATCGCCGATAACTTCGCGACCCTTGAGCTCATCCAGCTCAATAAGGAAGGCACATCCAGCTACTACACCGCCAAGGCGCTCAATCATCTCAATCGTCGCCTTCACTGTTCCACCAGTCGCAAGGAGATCATCTACGATTAGAACGCGCTGACCTGGCTTGATAGCATCCGCATGCATGGTCAAGGTATCCATACCATACTCTTTTTCATAGTCAGCTGAGATAACCTCACGAGGAAGCTTACCAGGTTTGCGGACCGGAGCAAAGCCGATTCCTAACTCAAAGGCAACTGGACAGCCCACGATAAAGCCACGAGCTTCCGGTCCAACAATCATGTCAATCTTCTTGTCTGTCGCATACTGAACAATCTCACGAACAGCGTAGCTATATGCATTTCCGTCTGCCATCAATGGGCTGATATCACGGAATGTCACGCCTTCCTTTGGATAATTTTCGATTGTTGCAATGTAGTCTTTTAAATTCATGATATACTTTCTTTCAAAAAAATTTTTTACTCTCTATTATATCACTTTTTCATCCAAATGGTAAGATAAAAACTTACTTTTTATTGGTATCTATTATTTAATCTGAAAAATCATGTCTGATCCATTTATAGACCACCATATTGAGGCTGAGATAGAGTTGGTTATTCTTTATAATTTCTTCTGTCAACTCAAAGAGCGAAACTTCCTTTTCCCTAACATGCTGAGCCATAGATCCAAGTCATTCACTTTTTAAGGAGATTAGCTGCACAATTTTCAGTCTACTTCCATCAAATAATCATAAATCTCCTGCACGGTGCCCAGTGCCATGAGTTCTTGTTCTTTAACTAGGCACTTGAGGTCTTGGTAAATACGACTGCTGTCAATTTCTTTCTTTTCAGCTTCCTTATTGACCTTCATGACGCCTTCTTTGATGCTGACAAAGCCCAGCTCTTCAAAAATTTGAATCATTTTGACCAAGAGAATAGGATCAATTTTCAGGTAAGCTGCTAGGTCCTTGAGCTTATAGCGTACATCAAAATCGGGGAACTGATAGATAGTCTTGTAGAGTTTGGCAAACTGCTCACGAGTACCACAGCCTGTCAGATAGTAAGGCTTGGCAATCTCATTTTTAAAGTAAATCGCTTCAAAATCCTGAGACTGAAGAAGCTTCTTCAAGTCCTGCAAATCATTGGGAAGGTCATAAACCACAACTGCTCTGCTATTTGTCAAATCCGGCAACTCCTCTGTGAAACGCAAGACAGGAACCTTGTCAGGCAGCGTCGCATTTTTGCTGCGGATATTGAAAAGCTGAACCCCATCTACACGGGCATCTACCAGCATGAGCTGGAGACTGGTCTGTCCATTCCATTTATTGACAGAGAGGCTGACAGCCAGCTCCAGATTCTTGGTTTGGGCAAATTCTGTCGCCAGGTTTCCTTGCCCAAAAGCTACTACTTCAAAAGATGCATCTTCCTGAGAAATTTTCAGCTTGAGATGGCTATTGCCAGCTCCCATAGTCCGAGCATTGTCCACTTTAAAGTCCTTGAGGTAAAAAAGTGGCTTCTTATTATCCATACCAAAAGGAGCCAGTCTTTCAAAACTTTTGAGTGTATCCAGGGTCAGTTCTGGCAGACGCAGCTCCTCATCTAAATACAGAACAGTTTTACCAGTCAAATCCAAATCATTGTCTAAGATGTAGGCTGTCAGGATATCAGATAGCTCTGCTAGTTTGTCTGCTTCAAGAGTCATCCCAGCCGCTCCAGCGTGCCCGCCAAAGGCTACAAAGAGATCACGGTGACTGTCCAAGGCCTCAAAGATATTGACTGCTTCAATACTGCGGGCGCTGCCCTTAGCGATGCCATCCTTGATATTAAGCACTATGACTGGATGGTGCAGCTCTTCCAACAAGCGCCCAGCGACAATCCCTAGCACACCAGGATTCCAGCCTTCCTTAGCCAACACCTGCACTGGTCTCTTAGGATCCAGCATGGTTTGTGCTTCTTCATAAATCTGCTGGACGATTTCCTTGCGCTCGTCATTTTTCTGGTTGATCATAAGAGCAATGTCACGAGCTTCTTCGTCATCAAAGCCAGTCAAAAACTCAACTGCTGGATTTGGATCATCCAGCCGTCCCAAGGCGTTGAGTCGGGGAGCAAGCTGGAAGCCAACCGTTTCTTCATCCAGTTCGTCTGGCTGAATGCCAGCGATTTTGAAGAGTTCCTGAAGCCCTACTCGCTGAGTATTTTTGAGGACGGAGAGGCCATATTTGACTAAGATACGATTTTCCCCTGTCAGACTGACCATATCGGCAATGGTACCAATGGCCACTAAGTCCAAAAGTTCGACTTGGACTTCTTCCAGTAAGGCTGTTGCCAACTTAAAAGCCACTCCACAGCCAGCCAAATGCTTGAAAGGATAATCCGCACCGCTATGTTCCGGATGAACAATCGCATAGGCATTTGGCAACTCCTCAGGCATGGAGTGGTGATCTGTCACGATGACATCCACCCCCAGCGACTGGGCCAAATCGATAGCTTCAAGGCCCGCCACTCCATTATCTACTGTAATAATGAGCGAAATGCCTTGATTTTCAATAAAATACTTGTAAACGCTGCTATTAGGACCATAGCCGTCCGTAAAGCGATTGGGCAGGTAGACCTGACACTCAGCCCCCAGCTGCTCCAAGGCTTCCTTGACAATCGATGCCGAGGTCATCCCATCAGCATCATAATCACCATAGATCAAAATCTGCTCGTAATTCTCAATCGCTGAGCGAATGCGCTCCACTGCCCGCTCCATATCATGCAGGTCATAAGGGTCGTGAAGCTGGTCTAAACTAGGCTCCAAAAATTCCAGCAAAGCTTCTTCAGTCTGCACACCTCTTTGGTAAAGGAGACTGGCAGCGGCGGGTTCTAATCCAGCTTTCTTAGCCTTTTTTAAAAATTTTTCGTCTGTAAAATTTGTGGCAAACTGCCAGTCGTATTTTGAGCTAATCATGATAAGTGAGACACTTTCTCCGTTCAATCTTGTCTGAATATTATAACATGAAAAGACTGGTTCAACCAGTCTCAAACTTTCTATCTACAAACAATGCCCTCAGCCTCACTCATCTAGATAAAGTCCCTTAGCAACGCTTTTATCAATAACTTCCTGAGCTAATTTCCAAAGAGCTAAAGAGGTTTCTTGGATAAAGGATTTCTTAGCGATGACCTGCGACTTGGTCAGGCTATGAGGATTGTCATGGGGCTAAGCGACTTCCAAGTGATTGAGCAGGGGAACCAGAGCATCCAGCACTCGGGCATATTTAGCCTCTATGCTAATGCCGGTCTCAAATTCCTGCCAGAGCTTTAAAAAGGTATCCTGCTGATCTGACGGCAGCTTGTCTAAACTGATTTTCAAGGACTCAAACTCTCTATCGTAAGAATCGCTCTTGCCCACATCGTCAAAGATAAAGGTATCGCCAGCATATATTTCGCCCAAATCATGAATCAGTAACATAGACATGACCTTTTCCAGATTAACTTCTTCAGGGATATATTCTCGAAAGACTAGCGCCATGAGCGCTCCCTGCCAACTATGCTCTGCAGAATTCTCAAAACGATAGGCATCCAAGGTCCGATTGTTGCGATGAGTGGCTTTCAGCTTTTCCAGCTCATTGGTAAAAGCTAACTGCTGCTGTAGACGTTCAAGCATGTGGAACTCCTTTGAAATGTTTTATAGTTAATTCTATTCAAAATTGATAGTTGCTCTTAACGCTCTATATGATTTTCTTCCCTCGCCATCGAATCACCAACTCTGACGCCAGGTGGGTCAGGATAATCGTCAGAAGGAAGGCCCAACGGCCATTTTCCCACTTGGTCAGCTGCTGGGATTTGAGCAGAAAGAAAGATAACTCAATAAAGATAGGATGGAGGAAGAAATAAAGGATACTTAGGTCTTTTAAATGTCGCCAGTTTTTTTCGCGCTTCCACTGAGTTTTTAACAGCCAATTGAATAAGAAGAGCGTAAAGGGAATGAGAGCAAAGAAAAAGTTTTTATCCAGTCCCTGCCTCATGTAAACCAGCACTCCTTCGCCTACTAGGAAAAGACTTGCCAACAGAAGAGACAGCCAGCGCTTCTTCTGAAATAAGGCTATCTGCCCGTAATCAGCTAGAAAGTAGCCTAAATAGATAAAAATGGGCGTATAGAAGAGGCCATTCCTGCTAGTGAAAAAGAGCTTGGCATAGACATCGTACCAGTCTGTCAGCAGACTAGGCGACAGATAGGCGTGATAAGTCTCAATAGCACCTAAGGCGTAGAGAATTAACAAAAGGGCAAATGTTTTCTTGGGACCCAACTTCCTATACAAAAAATGGACTAGCAGCAAACCTAAGAGAAAGGCAGGAATATACCAGAGCTGGTAGCTCATTCCGATGTAGAAGAGCGCTGCTAGAATAGCCAGCGGAGCTAGGTAGAGAGGCCAGTGCAGAGATTGGAAGTAAGTCAAAGCATAGGGGAGATAGACCAAGCTCCAAAAGCCATAGACCTTTAAAATACCTTTAATATACAGAGTCAGTTTCACGTCTTGAGGCTCTTGCTTCCAGCGTACTCGGAAAAAATAGGCTGAAGAAATTAAAAAGAACGGCACTGCCATGCGACCAAACATACTCTTTTGAACAAAATGCAGGGTTTCATGTTCAAAAAGCCTCTGGCAATGGACCATAATCACTAAAACTGAAGCAATATATTGAAAAAGGCTGAGCAGGGCATAATTGACAGGTTGCTCTGGCTCTATGACTCCTCTCCTTTGCATCAAGCTTTCTCCTTACGAGGTTTGTTTAAGATGTAAATGAACACTTTTTCATTCAATTTAGGACTTGACTAGCCAAACATGCTGAAAGGCAGCGATGTCCCGATAAGGAGATTGGTTGCAGACAACCAGCTCCATCTCAAGCATCTTTTCAGCCCAATCAGGGGCAGTTTTGTAGTCATTGGATTGCAGCCCATAAAAAATTCGTACTCCTTGATAATCCTCAACTTCTAATGGAAGACCTGAAATCACATCTTGGATCTGATAGACCTTTGCAGCTCCCATGCTGTGGGTTTGATATTCCTGACCCGCCAAAAGGTGCTGGGCCTTTTCTGGGTCATTTTCAAAAACTACCGTATGCATAACTCGTCCAACCTCGTGATGCTTAACCAGAGAAATTTTGCCGTCCTTTTTTAAGAGGCGGGAAAATTCTGCTAAATAAAGAGCAGGGTTAGATACATACTCTAAGACATTATGACATACGATGACATCAAAAGACTGGTCAGGTAATTTTTGCAGAAGATCCAAGCTGCCTTGCAATTGCTCATAGGAAAAGTCCTGCTTGCGCTCGGCGATCATCTCTGGGCTTGGCTCGATGGCGGTCACTTGGTTTTTTTCCGCTAGAAAATCAGCCACAATCCCAAAACCACTGCCGAAATCAAGAATTTTCTGGCCCTTAAGTGACTCAAGAAAGGCAAAAATAATATCATACTGAAGTTTTCCCCAAGGCGCCTGCAGATGAGCCTTGTAGGCTTGTAGATTAGCTGTCATAAAACCTCATTTATAGTTAAACATATTGGCTGCCATCTTGTCGGCAATTCTTGGAAAAAGGGTATAAAGCTTGTGCGCTAGATTGAGAATCCCAGGTAGATTAATTTCCCGCTTCATTTTGCCAAAGGAGCTGACAATTTTGCTCGCTACAAAGTCAGGCTCAAGAATATATTTGTCGACTGCTTTTACATAGGAACCATCAGGATCTACCTGATCGAAAAAGGCTGTTTTGATAGGACCTGGGTTCACCGTCGTGACATAAACCCTAAAAGGCAGGAGTTCCAAACGCAGGGCATTGGAAAAACCAATCGCTGCAAACTTGGTCGCTGAATAAAGACTAGACTTGCTACTTGCAATGAGGCCAGCCATACTAACGATATTAACGATATGTCCTTGCCCTGCCTGCTTCATGCGAGCTCCAAAGATACGGGACAGATTCATCAGGGCAAAGGTATTGACTTCAAACATGACCTCGATATCATTTGAGCTGATTTTGTCAAATTCTTCAAAAATTCCATAGCCAGCGTTATTAACTAGGACATCGACTTGGCCGTATTGGTTGTCAATCCGCTCAGCAAATCTTTCCAAAGCTGAGCTATCTGTAATATCTAGCTCCACTAGGTCAAGATTTTCCCTTTCTCCATATAGTTTTTCCAGCTTAGCCTTGCTCCGTCCGACCAAAATCAGTCGGTCATGGTGCAAGAGCTTAACCATTTCCTGAGCCAGCCCACCGCTAGCCCCTGTGATGATGATGGTGCGCATCTCTATCCCTTTCAAAGTGTTGATCGTTTTAATGAAATCTTTTTCCAGCTAAATAGTCAGCATAGGCTTGATCAATGACAGGAGCAAAAAGATGATAATCCTCCCAGCTACCTAAAAATTCCAAAGGTAGGTCGTACAAGTCATCGACTACAAATTTGGAGTAATCCTTCATATACTGATGTTCATAATAATCGTTCACAAAAGCCTGAAAATCCTTTTTGATATCCATTGTTCCTAATTTTCCGTCACACAAGTCTAGAACATAATCTACACCCAAAGTTTGCTCGTCTTTGACACTTTGAAATGATGTTTCTTCATCAGGAATCATCATTTCCTTTGCATCATGCTGGATGAGCCAAGTAACGAAGAAGCCAATATGATTCGCAGCCCAACGATGAACCTCCCGGTAATCATCTTGTGTTAATTCTTCATTTTCTAAGTTATAACTATAAATATAGTTGGTTAATGCATCCTCAAAATACCAATCAGCTTTATCAAATAAACGATTTTCAACTGTCATCTTATTTTCCTCTCAACGAAACTGTCCGAGACTGTAAAATCATATCTCCACCTCTTCCAAGTCCTTGACCACATGGACCTTTTCAAAGACAGCGCTGGCATCGCGACGCATTTGGCTGATGTCCTTGGCTAGAAAGCGAGCACTGATATGATTGAGCAGGAGTCGCTTAGCACCAGCTTCCTTGGCTACTTCTGCGGCTTGCATATTGGTAGAATGACCGTGGTTACGGGCCAATTTTTCGTCTCCCTTGCCATAGGTTGCTTCATGAACCAGCACATCTGCTGCCACTGCTAAGCGAACGCTTGTAGCAGTCTTCCGAGTATCACCCAGAATAGCAATAGTCTTGCCCGGACGAGGAGCTGAGATATAGTCGGCTGCGATGATTTTGGTCCCATCTTCTAGGACGATATCCTGACCATTCTTGACCTTGCCAAAGAGGGGGCCAAAGGGAACACCCGCTGCTCGTAGCTTATCAGCATCCAGCGTTCCTTCCAAATCTTTCTGCATCACCCGATAGCCCACGCAGAAAATCGTGTGGTCTAGCTTATCCGCATAAACAATGAACTTGTCTGTTTCCAAAATCTTGCCCAGACTGTTTTCATCAAACTCATGAAAATCAATCCGATAAGGCAGACGAGAACCAGACACGCGCAGGCTAGACAGGACAAAGTTTTTAATGCCTTTGGGACCATAAATTGCTAGGTCTGTCTGTTCTTCATTAGCCTGAAAAGAACGACTGGATAGAAAGCCCGGCAAGCCAAAAATATGGTCGCCATGCAGATGCGTGATGAAAATCTTGCTGATTTTGCGCGGTTTAATCGTCGTCTCCAAAATCTGGTGCTGGGTACCTTCACCGCAGTCAAACATCCAGACCTCATTGATTTCCTCCAACAGCTTGAGGACAAGGCTGGACACATTGCGAGCCTTGGAGGGCTGACCGGCTCCGGTTCCTAAAAATTGTAATTGCATGTTTTTCTTTCTAAATGATATAAATCATGGCAGAGCGATTCTGCGAGTGGTAGTATTTTTTTCCAGCATAGGACTGAGCCAGCTGACTGACTTCATCTTGATTGTAGCCCAGAACTCTCTGACCGCCATCCGCTAGCTGCTGCCAATCGGTCAAAGCAGTAAGCGCCTGACTGTCCACGACTTGAGATTCAGTTTTGAGAGGTGCCGTTTTTATTCTCCCAGCTTCTTCGTAGACCAAGTACTGTGGAAAGACTTGGGCAATTTCAAAGAGTAAATCGGCTGTTACTGGCTCTGGCTTTTCAGGAAAGACCAAGCCGACTTCCTCGCTCTCATAGCAAAATCCATAGGACTTGCCAGAAAGATTAAGCCGTACAAAAGGTTTATTTTCTACAAAGCTAGGCTCCGCATTCCACAAGTCCAGCGCCTGGCTAATCTCTAAAAAATAGGCTGTCGCGGCTTCCGGACTTTTCTTTTGATAAAGCTCAGCAAAGTAAGCATTGATAACGCTAGGCGGTGGTGTGATAAAGCTCAGCTTCTGCTCTTCTGTCAGGCCAGCCAATACTTGCTCTAAGTAAACCCTATCTAGGCTAGTAAAACCACCGTATTTGAGGGCCAAGTCAATATAATCAATCATAAAATTCTTCCAGCTTCCATTTGTTTTTCTCGGCAATCCAGCCTGAAATGGTTTCGACATCGTCTATGTATTCTCGATTCCCCATAATCGCGACTTTCTCTAAATCATGAATCTTGTAAGCTTTAGCCGGTGCTACCTTGATGGTAAAAGGCAAAAAGAGCTCTTTCATCCGCTCCAGCAGGACTTGCTGCAAAAGAGCTCTGCTATTGTCCGCCTTAGCCGAAATCAAAGAATAAGGAGTCAGGGTCGGAGTGAAATGCTCCGCCTTGTCCGCTTTGTTATAGAGAGTCAGCCGGGGAATATCCAGCATGTCCAGCTCATTCATGATGTCAAGGACGGTCTTTTCGTGCTCCTCATGATGAGGGTCACTAGCATCAATAACATGGACCAGCAAATCGACATTTTTACTCTCTTCCAGAGTCGACTTAAAGCTGGATACCAGCTCTGTCGGCAAATCCTGAATGAAGCCAACTGTGTCCGTCAGCGTGACATTGAGCTGACCACTGAGATTGATGTTCTTGGTCGTGGCATCCAGCGTCGCAAAGAGTTCGTCGGCCTCATACTGGCTCTTACTGGTCAAGCTGTTCATGATTGTAGACTTGCCCGCATTGGTATAACCGATGAGGCCGATTTTGAAAATGCTGGATTCCAGCCGTTTTTCACGAACGGTTGCTCGATTTTTCTCAACCGCCTTGAGCTGGCGCTCAATATCATGAATCTGATTGCGGACACTGCGTCGATTGAGCTCCAGCTGGCTTTCACCAGGACCGCGGGAGCCAATTCCACCTGCCTGACGGCTGAGCATAATTCCCTGGCCAACCAAGCGAGGCAGGAGGTACTTGAGTTGGGCCAGATGCACCTGCAGCTTGCCCTCATAACTCCTAGCCCTCATGGCGAAAATATCTAAAATCAGCTGCATACGGTCAATGACCTTGACCCCCAAGCTTTCCTCTAGATTGACATTCTGGCGAGGTGTCAGACGGTTATTGACAATAACGGTCGAAATCTCTTCGGCATCAACCATCTGTCGGATTTCTTCTAACTTGCCAGATCCGACAAAGGTCTTGCTGTCATACTTTTCCCGTTTCTGGCTATAGGAGCCGACTACCTCAGCCCCTGCAGTCTTAGCTAGGCTTTTCAGCTCCTCCATAGATAGGTCAAAATTTTCTGTGTCTGCCAGCTCCACACCGACCAAAAAGACACGCTCCGTTTTTTTCTCTGTTTCTATCATCTCATATCCTTACTAAGACTTGGTCAGCCAGCTACTTGTCCAGAAAATTCTTGATGTCCTCCATGACCTGATTTTTATAGTCAGGATTTCCCACCTGATAGAAGGTCACGGACATCCGGTTGCGAAACCAAGTCAGCTGGCGCTTGGCGAAACGACGGGTATTCTGCTTGAGCTTGTCCACTGCCTCTTCTAGGCTCATCTGACCTTCAAAGTAGGGGAAAAGTTCCTTGTAGCCGATACCCTTGCTGGCTTGACTGGTCGGAGCTTTCTCAAAAAGCCAACGGACTTCTTCTAAGAGACCATCTTCTATCATCAGATCTACTCTCTGATTGATTCGCTCATAAAGTTTTTGTCGCTCATCATCTAGGCAAATCAGCAGGGCTTCATAATCAGGTTGATTGTTTTCTAGTTGACCACCCAGATGGGCAATCTCCAGCGCCCTCATAGCCCTGCGTCGATTCAGCTGGGGAATCTCGATACCCAGCTCTGCTATTTTCCTAAACAAATCCTCATCCGACCAACTATCCAGCTGCGCCCGATAGGCCAGAATCTCCTCGTGAGGAACGGAGCCGCCCAGATGATAGCCCTCGAGCAAGCTCTGGATATAGAGCCCTGTGCCACCGCAAATGATGGGAAGCTGACCTTGAGCCGCAATCTCACGAATAGCCTGAGCTGCCTCAGTCACAAAATCATAGGCAGAGTAGCTCTCGCCAACCTCCCTCACATCCAGCAGATGATGGGGAATGCCCTCTTGCTCTTCAGGACGAATCTTAGCCGTGCCAATATCCAAGCCACGATAGACCTGCTGGCTGTCACCGCTGATGATTTGGCCATTGAAGCGCTTGGCTGCCTCGATACTCAGAGCTGTTTTTCCAACTGCCGTAGGCCCCACTATCACAATTATCTTGGTTTTCATCTTTTTTCCTTGAAAAAATTTTGATTTTTCGTTACTATTAATTATAACATAAATAATAAAAGTTCAGAAAAGGAGAAATCACATGGCTAAAGGATTTGGAAAAGGCGTTCTTACAGGAGTTGCAGCTACTGTTGCTGCCGTGGCAGGCGCAGTATATGCAGTCAAGAAAAAAGTCATCGAACCTGAAGAACAAAAAGCGGCTTTCATCGAAGAAAACCGTAAAAAAGCAGCTCGCAAACGTGTAGCACACTAAGCCTGCACATTTCACTAAAAAGCCTGGATTTTTTCCAGGCTTTTTCTTCTTTCAAAAAAACAGCAATCAAATTGACTGCTGCAAACAAAGCTATTATACTCTAAGAGCCCTCTCTTTCTTGGGTGGTTGAATACCATGAGAGCTAAAGATATAATTGCTTAAGAGCAAGAACACTAACAGCTCAAGCACAAAAAACAAATCGAAAGCAGGATTGGAAGACAGAGAAACGAAAGGAATTGCGAGACACACAAGTGTGATATAAAAAATTTTCAAGCCTTTGATATAAAGCCAGAAGAGGTCAAGGCTTTGCCTGCCATTGATCTGCGACTTAGACTTGCTTCCCGAGTACCAGATGATAAATACTTCCGCAAAAAAGAATAGACCTAGCAAAATGATCATTCTCCAAAAATGAACCTGCAGTAGAACTCCCGCTGCTAGCAATAACAAAACACCCAAGCTCAGTGCTAGCACTGCTCGCCTAGTATTAGACATAAAATCAACTCCTTTAATGACTACGAAAAACAGTCAAATTAATTGTTCCTAATCGATTAGATTGCTCTAGGAGAACATATTTTATTTCGGCTTTATTTTACCACTTGGCAAGAAAACTTACAAATAATACGATAAAGCATTTGTAGAAGTCATTGGTTACTGAAAAAGCCACCATTCGGTGACTTTTCTACATGCCTATCTCCCTTGCATAAACTCTTGGAAACGATGAGTATCAAAGTAAATAGTAGACGCAATCAATTTATCTGATTCGTCAAATTTTAAAAATTCTGCCACATCCAACTCTAGTTCATTTCCGTGTGGCGACTGCAGGCGATAGCGATTTAAAGCCACTACTTCTCGTCCCTCTACCAATAACTTCTTCACTTCAAGATTCTGACTTAAAGCATAGAATTGACCTGCACCTTGCAGATAAACATCACGTCCTTGTCTGATCTCCTGACTATCACACATCCCATAATCAAAATGTTCAGCCACGAAATCTTCCCAGCCACCTTTATTGACTGCGGTAAAATAGCTTTCTGCTAATGTTCTTGTATCCATTTGGAACCTCCAAAAATAATATAGGCAAGCACTCAAACAATGAGATTTTCAAGCCATTTAAGATTATACAAAAAGCAATATGACTACAGTCTGTCATATTGCTGAAGATTTTTTTGAAGAGAATCAATTAATTTATCCTGCAGTTCTTTTGGTGATATGACTTTTACTTGATGAGCAAAACTTAAAATCAATTCGAAAAAGGCTGGTGTCAATGCTCTGAAAGCATGTACCTTTATTCTGGTTTGCTCAACAGTGATTTCTTCTTCTGTGAAGTGGTCATAAATCTTTGGAAGTGCAGATTCCGTGAAAATCAACTCTACTTCCTCTTTATTGCCCTCAACTTTATCTTTAGACGGATTTAGAAAAAGATCTAGCTTTTCTTGAGATAAAAGCGGGTAATCTCCAACTCCGAGCCCCTCTTCTACTTGCTGCAAATCACGAATCCTGCTAAGTTTGAAAAAACGAAAATCTAACTTTTCTAAACAGTAGCCGATAACATACCAGGCATTTAGTTTAAAAATCAGACGATAAGGAAGAATCGTTCGCCGGCTTCGTTCTTGTTTTTTAGAAAAATAAGAAAAGGAAACTTTCTTCCCAGTTTGTATAGCCTGTTCAATTTCAAGCAAATAATTTGTATTGAGAGACCAGGAACTGAGATCAAAATAAAATGGATTAACCTTATCGGCCGCCTCTTGAGAAGCAAACTTATGCTCAAGACTGCCAAAACTTGGACGGCCAACAATTTTGCCGACATTTTGGCTCATATTGATGATAAACTGCTTTTCTTCTTCTGTGAAAAAACTGCTGTCCATCTTGTAGTCATCAGGTATATAAAAGCCGCCCTTATCTCCACGTTCAGAGTAGATAGGGATTCCAGCTAAGCTGAGCGTATCCATATCTCGATATACTGTGCGGGTAGATATTTCAAAACGTTCAGCAATTTCTTTAGCTGTTATCTGTTTCTTGTTCAAAAGAGCTAATAAAATATAAATTAATCGTTCTAATTTCATGAGTTTTCTTTTCTTATTACAATCGACACAGCATCAAATAGTCATCTTCCCTCTCTTCAACCGTAACAAAGCCCAATCTTTTATAAAAGTGAGCGGCGGGATTATCTTTGGAAACGGAGAGGGAGACACTTGGGTAGCCTTTAGCCTTGAGCAAGTCCAGCATGGCCGTCATCAACTGCTGGCCTAGTCCTTGGCTTCTGAACTCAGGCAGGAATGAAATGGACAGAGAGGGCGTCTGGTCGTCATAATAACTGTAATCTTTCATGATGCGAATCCAAACGGCTCCGACCAACCGGTCGTCCATTTCTGCAACTAAAGCCCAATCATCTGGCTGCTTGCCAAAGTCCTTGATATACATCTCTAAATCTGACTCTTTCAGGATTCTTCTAGAAAGCGGCGCTAGACCTTGGAGAATAAAAATAGCTTGGTAAAGAAATTCCTCTAAGAGCGGGATTTCCTCTGATTTTAAGGGCCTAATCTCGGCCATGATTTCTCCTTCTAGATCAACTGCTCCTCGCCTATGCCGGCCTCCGCTAAGATTTTGGCAACTCGGTCAAACTGCAAGCGGAAATGCTCCAGCTTGTGGCCGTCTGATCCCACTGAAAAGCGCTGACCGCCAAGCTCCTTGACTAGAGAGAGAGCATAGATATAGAGTTCCTCATGACCGTAAAGATACATGGACTTACAGTTGAGCTCAAAAGCCAGACCATAATCAATCATCTTTTGAAAAAGCTGTCGCAACTCTGGTTCAAAAGTTTTTAACTCATTTACAGTAAGCGCAAATTTCCGAAAACCATAGTCAAAGTGAGCTAGTACATCCGCTGGCAAAGCCTCGATAGCCTCTTCTAACTCTCTCAGGTATCGGGGAATCAGCTCCATCTTATCCAGCAGCAGGACTGGCTCTTCCAGATAGTCAAAACTGCCATTGTGGTGGACAGATAGGAGTTTGAGATCATAATCCTTATCTGCTAAGAAAGCGAGGATATCGGCCTTACGCGGAGCGTAATAGCCAATTTCAATCCCCTTTTTGATGCGGTTGCCATACTGTTGGTTCAGCTCTGCTATTTTTGCTGAATAGGCCGCATAGTCAGGTACATCATCATGGGGCGAGGCCGCTTCATAGGGGTAGGGATTAGACAAATCATAGTGCTCGGTGGTGACAATCTCGCCCTCGTAATGGTCTAGATAGTCACAGAAATCTGCCTCAGAATCGTAGGAAAAATAGGTATGAAGATGGTTGTCGCGCATGCTGGACCGCCTTTCTGAAAATCTTGTGTCACTTTAGTAATGGTCAATTTCAGGTCGGTCGTGAATCCGGCTCTGCTTGCCCTGACGGGCCTGGAGGACGGCCTCGACCTCTTCCAGACTGACGCCAGTCTCGACGAGAGCGACCGCCAGATGGTAGAGCAGATCAGCTGTCTCATTGGCCATCTCGTTCTTATCAGCGTTTTTGGCCGCAATGACCACTTCTGTCGCTTCTTCACCGACTTTTTTTAGAATCTTGTCCAGCCCCTTGTCATAGAGATAGCTGGTATAGGAGCCTTCCTTAGGCTCTTTTTTGCGTTTGAGGGCTTCTTGATAGAGGGTTTCTAGCATAGTATCTCCTTGTTACTGTCCTTATTTTACTATAAAAAGCAATTCTTTCCAATGGCGGGCTGATGTCTTAGTTTTATTTTTGCATTAACCAAGTACTAAAGCAAGGGAGCATTTAGTCAGTTTTGCCGTCTTCTTCATCCCAGATTGTATGAAAAAAGCAGGATTTGGCTCCGGTGTGGCAGGCAGCTCCCAGCTGGTCTACTTCGATCAGCAGGGTATCTAGGTCGCAGTCAGCTGTTATTTTTTTGACAGTCTGGTAGTGGCCGCTAGTGGCCCCCTTATACCAAAGCTCCTGACGTGACCGGCTCCAGTACCACATCTGACCGCTAGTGCGGGTCAGATGGTAGGCTTCTTCATTGAGATAGGCCAGCATGAGGACTTCTTTGCTGGTGTGGTCTAGGATAATGGCAGGTATAAGACCGCCTTGCTTTTGAAAATCTAACTTCATTTCTGTCATCAGATGCGCACCTCCAATCCAGCTTCCAGCATGGCTTTTTTGGTCTCTGAGATGGAGACCTGCCCATAATGGAAAATCGAGGCTGCCAAAGCACCCGTCGCTGCAGTCTTTTCAAAAAGTTCTAGGATATGCTGGCTACTGCCAGCACCACCAGAGGCGATGATAGGAACGGAAACCACTTGAGAGACGGCTTCCAGCATTGGCAAGTCAAAACCAGACTTGGTCCCATCCTTGTCCATACTGGTCAAAAGAATTTCCCCCGCTCCAAGACTGACAGCTTCTTGGACCCAGTCTAACAGGTCGCGACCGCTGTCCTTTCGGCCGCCAGCCAGATAGACATGCCAGCTTCCATCCGCTTCTTTCTTAGCATCCACGGCCAGCACAACGCATTGCCTGCCGAATTTCTCAGCGCAGTCAGCTAAAAGCTGAGGATTTGCCAATGCTGAGGAATTAACCGCAACCTTATCCGCCCCAGCCTGCAGCATCCGCTTCATGTCCTCAACCGTACGAATGCCGCCCCCGACGGTAAAGGGAATGAAAATCTGCTCCGCTACGCGCCGGACCATCTCGACCGTCGTGTCCCTCTCCTCATGGGTGGCGGTGATGTCCAGAAAGACCAACTCATCGCAGCCTGCTTCATAGTAGGCCTTGGCCGCATCAACTGGATCGCCCACGTCAGTCAGATTGACAAAGTTGATGCCCTTGACCACCCGGCCGTCCTTGACATCCAGACAGGGAATGATTCGTTTTTTCAGCATGGCTAGCCCCTTTCTGCTTCCTTGATCTGCTCTAGGCTAATTCGTCCACTGTAATAGGCCTTGCCCACAATGGCACCAGCCAAGCCCAGCTTTTTCAGTTCCTTTAAGTCATCCGCTGACTGGATGCCACCAGAGGCAATGACATGAGCATGCTTGAGGGACGCCAGCAATTTTTGATAATGCTGGATATTGGGACCAGTCAGAGTCCCATCTCGATCTACATCCGTATAGACAAAGAGACGGACGCCGATTTTTTCCATGGCCAGCGCTAGGCTGATATAGTCCTGACTGCTGGTTTCCAGCCAACCCTCAGTCGCAACCAGCCCCTCTTTCGCATCAATGCCAATCACGATTTTGCTGCTTCCAAAGCGCTCCAGCGCAGCCTCAACAAAGACAGGATTCTTAACAGCCATGGAGCCAATAATGACACGGTCAATGCCAACCGCCAGGTAATCTTCAATCTGCTCCAGACTGCGAATGCCGCCCCCGACTTGGATGGCTAGACCAGTTTCCGCTTTAATCTGGGCAATCAAATCCCGATTGGCCGCCCGACCTTCTAAGGCCCCGTCCAAGTCAACCACATGAATCATGGTAACGCCGGCTTCTTTGAAAACTCGAGCTTGCTCCAAGACATCGGGATTGACTACCGTCTTCTGACTAAAATCCCCTTTTAAAAGGCGGACGGCCTGACCGTCTTTGATATCAATAGCGGGCAGTATTTTCATAGACATACTCCTTAAACTTCTCTAGAATACCGAGACCGACAGCACCAGACTTTTCTGGGTGAAACTGGCAGCCAAAGACCGAGCCTCTGCGAATCATGGCTGGAATAGGTAACCCATAATCAGCCGTCACATCCAAGTACTCCTCCGGAACATCTGTATAGTAGCTATGGACAAAATAGACTGACTGGCCCTCGAGACCAGCTGTCAAAGCAGACGACCGCTGGACCTGTAAGTCATTCCAGCCCATGTGAGGCACAGGCAGACCAGCCTGATCCGGAATCCGGCGGCAAACACCGGGAATCAAACCCAGCCCAGAGCTTTGACCATTCTCCAATCCAGACTCCAGCAGGAGCTGCATGCCTAAGCAAATGCCCAAGAGAGGCTTACCATCGGCCACAGCCTGCTGGATAACTGAAACCATCCCTCGCTTTTCCAACTCCTGCATGGCAGTAGGAAAAGCACCGACACCTGGTAAAATCAAGCCATCGGCAGCTAAAATTTCCTGCGGGTCAGCTGACAGATGCGCTTCTACTCCGACCTGAGCCAGAGCGCGGAGAACATTGGCAGTATTTCCCGCGTCATAATCAATAACAATCATCATCTCTACATCAACTCCTTTCACTCAGAAGGACAAGCTAGAGCAAGCCCTTGGTGGAGTTGACTCCATGAATCTCTGGATTTATCGTAATAGCCTCCCGTAGAGCTCGTCCAGTCGCTTTAAAGAGGCTTTCCGCCTTGTGGTGGCTGTTCTTGCCATGAAGGATTTTCAGGTGCAAATTCATCTGCAGATTAAAGGCTAGGGCTTGGAAAAATTCCTCTACCAGCTCTGTGTCAAAATTCCCAAGCTTGGGATTATCAAAATCCGCCTCAAAGACCAGATAGGAGCGACCGGATAGGTCCAGACTGGCCATACCCAGCGTTTCGTCCATGGGCACAAAGCTAGTACCATAGCGGTTGATACCTGCCTTGTCTCCCAAAGCCTGACGCAGAGCCTGCCCCAGCACGATGCCCACATCCTCAACCATATGGTGGCTGTCCACCCATAGGTCACCTTCAGCCTTAACCGTCAAAGAAATCCTACTGTGGCGGGCAAAAAGGGTCAGCATGTGGTCAAAGAATCCGACACCAGTCTCGATAGCGACCGGCTCCTGTTGATCCAGATTCACAGCCAGCTCAATAACGGTCTCCTGTGTTTTACGCTTGATTTCAGCTTGTCTCATGGCAACTCCTTCTATTTTTTCTGTCTGCGGGCTTCAATGGCCTTGGCATGTCCCTGCAGGCCTTCTGCATAGGCCAGACTGGTAATATCCTTGTCAGCCGCCCCTACAGCAGCGCGGCTGTACTGGGTGTACTGGATACGCTTGATGAAGTCATAGACACCCAGAGCTGATGAAAAACGACTGGTGCTGGTTGTCGGTAAAACGTGGTTGGCTCCCGCATAGTAGTCACCGATTGGCTCGCTAGTATAATGCCCCAGAAAGACAGAGCCAGCATTTTCAACCTGATCCAGATAGCTGTAAGCATCATCCATGGCAATTTCCAAATGCTCCGGTGCCACCTGATTCATGAGCTCGAACATAGCTTCCTTCGAAGGTGCAAGGATGATGCGGCCGTTGTTCTCAATCGAAGCACGCGCGATTTCCTCCCGCGGCAGCTCTTTCAGCTGTCTGTCCAGCTCTGCTTCCACTTGGTCTGCCAGCTCCTCCGAGTCGGTCACCAGAATAGCCCGAGCCAGCTTGTCGTGCTCAGCTTGCGACAGGAGGTCAGCTGCCACATAGACGGGACTGGCTGAACGATCCGCAATGACTCCAATCTCCGAAGGTCCGGCAATCATGTCAATTCCCACGACACCATAAACCATCTTCTTGGCTGTGGCCACAAAGATATTGCCTGGTCCTGTTATCTTATCCACCTTGGGAATAGTCTCAGTTCCATAAGCCAGGGCAGCTACACCTTGGGCTCCGCCAATTTGGAAAATCCGATCCACACCAGCCAGCTTGGCAGCGACCAAAATCGCTGGAGTAAAATGATCCTGGGGCGGTGTAATCATGATGATTTCTTTGACACCAGCAATCTTAGCTGGGATAACATTCATGAGAACGGAGGACGGATAGGCTGCGGTACCGCCAGGTACATAGGTACCGACCCGCTCAATCGGCCGAATCAACTGACCACGGATAACGCCCTCACTGGGACTGTCCTCAAAACCAGTCTCCAACTGCTGGCGGTGGTAGGATTCGATATTGGCTTGGGCATTTTTCAGGGCGGCCAAGACCTCTGGGTCAATCTCCTCAAAAGCCTGGTCAATTAGCTCCTGTCCAATCTCAAAATCTGTTACCTCAACCTTGTCAAAGAGCATGGTATAGTCTCTTAATGCTTGGTCACCGTCCTGTTTGACCGTTTCAATAATCTCAGCCACTGCTTCTTCCACATCTAAGTTTTGATGGCTGAGCTGCAGCTGCTCTTCGTATAAAATCCGTGAAATTTCTTCGTTACTTCCACTTAAACGCTTGATAATTGTCATTTAAAAGCCACCTCTCTTCTTCCTACTAGGGATTCAATCCTTGCCACAAAAGGCATGATATCCGGGTTATTTTTCAGGGAAGCCTGATTGGCAATGAGCCGGGCTGACACCCGACAAATGTCCTCAAAAACCAGCAGGCCGTTAGCTGACAAGGTATGCCCCGTCTCCACAATATCAACAATGGCATCCGCCAAGCCCAGCACCGGTGAAATCTCCACACTGCCTTGGATGGAGATGATTTCCACATCTTCCCCCTTTTGATTAAAATAATCAGTCGCCACTGTCGGATACTTGGTCGCAATCCGCTTGCGCTTGTGATCATGAGGGTCATAGCTGGGCACTGAGGCCAGTGAGAATTTACAAAGGCCAAAGTTCAGATCCAGCAGCTCCAGATATCCGGTCGGATGCTCAAAGAGAATATCCTTGCCGACAATGCCTAGATCAGCGACTCCATGGCGCACATAGGTCGTCACGTCAGGCCCTTTGACCAAGAGAAAGCGAAAGCGACTGTCTGGACTTTCAAAAATCAAGCTGCGCCCCTTGTCTGCCATGAAGGACATATCAAAGCCAGCCTGGGTCAAGAGCTTGACCGTATCTTCCTCAATCCGCCCCTTGGTCAGGGCAATGGTAATCTGACTCATCTGCCGTCACCTTCCTTTCCGCCCTCGTCCGGTAGGTCATCATGAATGGCCTGATAGACACTGTCAATGTCTAGGGACCAGCCGATAGCTGTCAGCTCTGCTGCCCCGAAGCGCTTGAAAAGCTGGTCATAGCGACCACCAGATAGAAAAGCATCTGGCACTCGGTCGCCAAAGACCTTGAAGGTCAATCCAGTATAGTAAGGCATGGCCGCTACCTGCCCCAAGTCCATGGTTGTCTGATCCAGCAAGCCTGATAGGCTCCGCAAAACTTGCTCCACATCATCTAAAGCCATCAATATCCGCTCGTTGTCAACTATCTCTCTAGCCCTAGCTAAAACCTGTTGGCTAGGTCCAAACAAATAGGGAAGTTCTTGTAAAAAATCATCAAATTCACTCGATCTGGTCTGGGTGAATTCAAAGATTCCCGTCCGATTTTTCTTGCGAATATAATCTAGTAGCTGGGCCTCCTCCTTCGAATCCAAGGCCAGACTCTCTAGAATTGTCTGCAGGATTGCTGCATGGGAAAACTCGAACTGATAAGACTTAACCTGCGCCAAATCCAGCGACTGCTTGGCTGTCTTGATAGCCTCAAGCACCGCTTCTCGAGCTGGATAGCCGATAATCTCAATACCAGCTTGACTGAGCTCATTGGCAAGACCGCGCAGCTCTTCTTGATAGTGAAAGACCTTGCCTGAATAGGAAAACTTAGTCGGCGTGTGCACCCTAGTCGAAGCAATAACCCGACCAATCTGGCTGGTCACATCTGGTCTCAGCACCAGCAACTCGCCTTTTTTATCAAAAAGATGATAATGATGGGGCTCCACATGGTCACTGAAGACCTCAAAATGCTCCAAAGTTGGTGTGTCAATCCGATTAAAGCCCTGATCCATCAGGAAATCGCTGATGGCCCGCTCAATCTCGTAAGTCACACGCGCCCTCTTGAAAAGCTTGTCATGCATGCCAATCGGAAGGGTGATTTTATTCATAGGCTGCTTTCCTTTCTTACTCTATTCTTACATTGGTTGGCTCCGAGTCAAACTCTCAGCTGCTGCAAACTTCTTTGATAGCTGCCAGGACTTTTTCCATCTCCTCTCGCCGTCCGATAGAGATGCGCAGAAAGTCTTTGATTCGTTCTGCTTTCGGAAAATACCGCACATAAATCCGACGCTCTTCTAGCTGCTGGAAAAGCTCTACTGCAGAAATTCCACTAGGATGAGCTAGGACAAAGTTGGTCTGACTTGGCAGGACTTGAAAATCCAGCGCAGCCAATTCCCCAGCAAACCAATCTCGGGTCTCTTGAATGGCTCTACCGGTCTCCCGATAATAATCCCAATCTTCCACCGCAGCAAAAGCCAAACGCTCTGCTAACATATCCACTGAGTAAGGATTGATGGAGTCCTTGACAGCTTTCATGACAGCTATTAAGTCTGGATGACCGATGCCGTAGCCCACCCGCAGACCAGCCAAGGCCGCATCCTTGGAAAAGGTCCGTGTGATAAAGAGGTTGGGATAGTTGCCTAACAGAGACAGGGCAGATTGACCGCCAAAGTGAATATAAGCCTCATCCACCACCACTACCACATCCTGATTGGACGCCAGAATTTCCTCCAGCTGATCCAGCGGCAGATATATCCCCGTCGGAGCATTGGGATTGGCTAGGATAATGCCTCCATTGTCTCCAAAATAGTCGGAGAGATGGACCTCAAAATCAGCTGTCAGAGGGATTTCTCGAAAAGGCACGTGGTAGAGGTCCGCCCAGACCTTGTAAAAACCATATGTCAAATCGGGAAATAAGACCGACTCGCCGCTGTTAAAGAAAGCTAGGAAAGCCATGGACAAGATGTCATCACTCCCGTTACCAATAATGAGCTGGTCGGGTGATACACCCAGGTTTGCCGCCAAAGCCTGACAGAGCTCCGCCTGGTCCAAACTGGAATACTTGCGCAACTCCTGGACATCAAAGTTCTGCAGGGCCTCTGCCACCTTAGGACTTGGTCCATAAGCATTTTCATTGGTATTGAGCTTAATCATGTCTGGCTCATTGGGTTGCTGCCCTGCTACATAGGGGCTGATCTGCCTGAGACCTTTTAGCTTAACCATCTTGCCACCTCTCTTTCACACACTAGCCATTATCTGACTCTGATTATCTTTTAGAACTTCTAATAAATGAAAGACGGAATTTACCGCTTTGCTAAAGGAAAATGGGGGAATCTTCTAGTTTAAATATAATAAAAAGCCCTCGCAAAAAAACTTTGCAAGGACGTTGACACGTGGTTCCACCTTTATTCGGACCCCAGTCGCCTGAGGACCCTCTGGGAGTACGAGACTCCAGATTGATAACGGCAATCAGCCGTCGGACACTAGTCTCAGACTGATGACTGATTTCGCATCCGCACTCAAGAATGTGTCGTCTAAGGATTGTATGCCGTCTCACCATTAGGCATTCTCTGTTTCTTGTCTTAGACTTTTTCTCTCATCGCTTTCAATTTATTGTTGAATATTCTACATGAATTTTTATTAAAAAGCAAGAGGAAAATTGAAAAAAATTAAATATTTTTTTCTTTCTAAATGAATTAACGTTCTTTCAGCATAGCACTGGACAAATCCAACAAACTAATCGCTGTCTCAAAATGCTCCCCCATCAGGTCATAGACAGCATCTTCGCTTAAGACGCCGCAAGCTATATTTTCAGGGAAATCCGGTCCATTCGAGAACTCTAAATCATCAAAAAATTCCTGACCAGTATAGTAGTCCCTCAGCTGGATATAATCTGACTGGCAGCGCTCCAGCTCAGCTAAAGTTTCCTGAGCTCTTGCCAATACCTGAGAATATTTATTCAGGTGCTTTTCCATTTTTTGAATGCGTTCTAACTGTTCCACAGGATTCCTTCCTTTCTGAACACGACAAACTAATCAGTCAACCTTAACCACCTGAAGCTGCTCACCGCCTAGCAGAATCAAATATTTTTCAATCTGCGAAATGCCATAAGAGCGGCTGAGAGCTTGAGCATATAAGTCTAGCTGACCACGGTAGCGAGCAATCAACTCAGACGAATCCTTGTATTTATCCGTCTTGTAGTCAAAGAGAATGATTCGGTCCTCAAAAAGCAGGTAACCATCCAAAATACCCCGCAAAACAAATTCCTGACCGCTGTCCTCATCTTGCTTGAGCATGGCAAAAGGTGCTTCTCGACGAACTCTGTCACTGTTCTCAATCAAGAGTCGTCCCAAATCCGTCTCGAAGAAAGATGAAATATTAGGCAGCTGAATCTGCTTTTTGACTGCTTCATCAGCCTGAACCTGATCCAAGGCAGAACGAAGTACAGCCATGCTGGGCCTGCTATCCAAAGGAATCCGCTGCATGAGCTCATGAACGGCACTGCCGACTTGGGCCCCAGTCACTTTGGCTTTCTTGCCAAAATCAGGCAAGTCAAAGTTAGGCTGCGGCCGAAAAGACGCTCGCTCATCCATGATATCCAGACCATCCGTATCCATGATTGGCTCATAAAATTTCTTAATCTGGCTTGGAGTTCGCACACTAGGCAGCTCAATAGCAGAGCGATACTGGCTATTCAGTCGATCTACGCTTTCTAAAATATCCAGAGCCCGACGGATGTCATCCGACTGACGATTATCCGCCAAATCATCCGCTGGAAAGAGCACAGGCTCATTAATTCGCCCTATCTCTTCAGCAGTTAGCTCCTCATCAGTGACAAAACGGGTCTCGTAGGCAAGATTCTCATCGGAAAAAACAGCCTGAATAGCATAGAGCCAGTCTTGGAAATTACTGAGCTGGCTGCGCAGACTGGCAGACAAACGCCCTTGTTGGCTCTTGCCCCACTGACGCTTATCCAAGGCCTCTTGACTGCCCTTGCCGACCAGATAGAGCTTGATTTCAGCCCGCGTCATAGCTACATAAAGCAAGCGCATCTGCTCAGACAAACTAGCCAACTGCAGCTCTGCTAGATTCTGCTGATAAGGCAGCGTATCCATAGAAATACGCAGCTGATTAGGCGCATAGGGGTCTTCCACAGAAACGGACACATCCGCCACATACTTGATGCCGACTCCTTTGGTCCGGCTAAGGATAATAGCAGAGCTGCTATCCTGACGGTTGAAGGCCTTGTCCATATTGAGCAGAAAGACATACTTGAACTCCAGCCCCTTACTCTTATGAATGGTCATGAGACGAACGGCGTCCTTAGGCGCCGCCACTGGCACACTGGCCAGATCGTGTTGATTTTCCAAGACACGGTCTATCATCCCGATAAAGCGAGACAGGCCTTTAAAGCTGGACTTTTCATACTCATTGGCCCGCAAAGAGAGGGCATAGAGATTGGCCAGTCTCTGGGCACCATTGACTAGAGTCCCCACCATGTCATAGTAGAAACGGTCCTGGTAAATCTTCCAAATCAAATCATACAGGGAATGCGTCTTGGAATAGGTCCGCCAGCTTTGCAGAGTCTCATGGAAATGCTGCAATTTTTTCTGCAGTTCCTGGGTGACTAAAATTGCCTGCAAACCTCTTCCTTCAAGGGCATTTACCAATTTTTCATAAAGATTTTCCTGAGAACGCTCTTGACTGGCCTGCAGGGACAGCCGAGCCAGCTCATCCTCACCAAAGTCAAACATGGGAGACTTGAGAAGGGCGGTCAGGGCATAGTCATTCAGCGGATTATTGATGGTCCGCAGGGTGTCTAGCATAACCAATACCTCTACTGACTGCAGATAGTTTGCGGCGCCATCATCTGGTACCAACGGAATCTGGTGCTGCTCAAAGGCAGCTAAAATCAAATCATTGCGGGTTCTGGAAGCCGTCAGCAGCGTGATATCTTTAAAAGCCACCCCTTCTTCATTGTGCAGGCGGATGATTTCCTTGATGACTAGATCGACTTCCCCAGCTGATACTGCCTGTGGTAAGCCTTCATCAGCCTCCTCTTCCGGACTCTCCTTGGCGCCTTCATAGATTAAGAAGGAAGCGCGGTTAGCTGGATTAGGATCACGTTTGGCTGGATTTCCAGCTATTAGATAGTGGGTTTCGTTGTAGTCAATTTCCCCGACTTCTTCATCCATCAGGCGTTTGAAAACATCGTTAGTTACTTCCAGCACCTCAAGATGACTACGGAAATTTTCCTTGAGGACGATTAGCTTGCCCTGACTGCTATCCTCTTGATATGCCTTAAACTTATCACTGAAAATCTGCGGGTCAGCTTGACGGAAGCGGTAGATAGACTGCTTGATATCACCTACCATAAAGCGATTTTCCCCTCTGGAAAGCAAGTTCAGCATGCGCTCCTGCGTGTGGTTGGTATCCTGATACTCATCCACCATGACCTCGTGGTAACGTTCCTGATAAAAGCTACGCACCTCTGGGAATCTCTCTAAAATCTCAATAGCAAAATGGCTGATATCACCAAATTCAAAGGCATTTTCCACTTTCTTTCGCTCCAAGTAAGCCTGCGCAAAGTCCGCCACAAAATCTCGCAGAAGCTCAACCAGAGGCAGGCATTCATCCTGATGCTGCTCGATAAAGTCCAGCTGATAAAGCTGCTGGTCAAAGCTTCGCAGCCGCTCAATCATAGGCTTCCTGGCCTCATTGTAGTCCTTGGCCATTTCTTTTTTGAGCTCGTCTGCATTCTTGCCAACCCGAGCTGTAAAGGCTTGGCCATTGGACAGTTGGGAAAGGGCCACGATCTGTTTGAGAATCTGAGCTGTTTCTTCTATCGAGGACAGTTCATTCAGCCCTGCTAAGGCGGTCAGAGCGTCTTGGACATTCTCCTGATACTTGGCGCCTACAAACTCTCTTCCTTCATGCTCCAGATGGGCAGAAAAGAAAGCTTCCAGCTCCCAAAGGGCTGATTTGATTTGACCGAATATCCTCTCTCTCTCTGCTGCAAAGTCGCTGTGCTCATAGCCATAGAGGAAGGTTTCTTCCAGCCAGCGCTGAGGGCTGCTGGTTGACTGCAGAAAACTGTAAATCCGATAAACTTGCTCCCGGAAACCTGATAAATCCTTGCGCTTACCAGTAAAGTTCTTAACCAAACGGCTAAACAAAGCCTGACGCTCGCTGTCATAGTAACGGTCAAACACTTGGCTAAAGACTTCATTTTGCAGAATCAGCTGCTCACTGGCAGACTGGAGAATCCGAAAATTCGGTGCCAAACCAAGCAGGTAACCATAGCGACTAAGCACTTTCTGGGTAAAGGAGTCCATGGTGCCGATGTCAGCATTGGGCAAGTCCGCCAATTGCTGGGCCAAATGTTGCTTGAGTTCAGGACTATCGGCATATTTTAAGGCCTGGCCCAGTTCCTTCTCCAACCTCTCTTTCAGCTCACCTGCCGCCTTGACAGTAAAGGTTGAGATAAAGAGCTGACTGACAGCAACACCTCTTAGAATCTGGTCAATAATCCGCTGGACCATGACAAAAGTCTTACCCGATCCGGCCGAAGCGGAGACCAGAATATTCTGGCCAGAGGAGTAGATGGCCTCAATCTGCTCTGCCGTCTTTTTCTGTGGCTTATCCGAAGCAGCTTCTTGGGCTTGCTTAAGAGCAATTTCTTCTGCAGTTAAAAAAGGAATTCTCTTCATTTTTCCATCTCCCCTCTCATCTTTTCTAGCCAGGCCTGGCGCAACTTCTCACCGGTCGGACGCCTATCAAATTTGCTTGTATCCAGCTTTTCTAATTGGCGTGCCTGTCCAAAATGGAGATTGGCTTCAAAGCCAGTGATGGCCTTGAACTGCTCCACATAAGGAGCAATGCTTCGCCCATTCTCTGTATAAGGATTGACTGCAAAGTGGCCTGATAGAATGCCTTCTGCAGCTTTTTTGTAGAGATAAGCATTGTAGGCCAGCAGCAAGTCCAAGTCTTCCTGGCTCAGCAAGTTGGTCTTATTTTTTTCATAGAGCGGACCAAGCTCCTTGACAGCATCAGCCACAAAAAGTCCCTTGTACTGGAGTGGTTTCATAGACTGATTGACTGCATCCGCCAAGGTCTTGGTATCTTTAAGCGCCACAATCGGATCTGTCATCTGCAAATACATGGCGCCAAAAGTACCCTTATCCTCTTTATAGTCTGCTAACTCCTCAATCGCTGCCAGATAGGTCGGCAGCTGAGAATTCAGCCCGTTAAAGAATTTTTCAAAGCTGAACTTGATGTCGCCAGACTTATAGTCCACCACTCCCAGACTCTCGGTCTTGGTCAGACGGTCAATCCGGTCCACCTTACCACTCACGGTCACTGCTCTGCCATTTTCCAAGGTCAGGAAAGGCTTAGAAGCTGAGCCAAAGCCAATCTCCTCACCAATGGTCTCAATCCCAGTTGGATGAGCCAGCACCCGGCCGGTTGCCCTCGCCGTATCTAGCAAGAGTTGGCGCGCAAAACGGGTCTGACCTGACTCACTGTAGATACTCTCAAACTCGGCCTCTCGGCTGGTCTCTTCCATAGCCTGCGCTAAACGCCGGTCAAAATCAGCTGACGAATCATCTTGCAGTACCTTTTCACAGATCCGGTGAAGGAAAATCCCATGACTGCGAGCATCTGGATGAATGGTCCACTCTTCCTGCAAGCGCAGAACATACTTGAGAAAATAAGCATACTGATGCCGGAAATATTCGTTTAGAGCAGACGCTGAAAGTCGGAGAGGCTGCTCCTGAGGGTAGAGGGCTTGCAGAGTTTCCGGTTGTAGAGACTCTGTTTTTAGTTCCTTACTAATTTGCGGAATGCTAATTCCTTCTGCAGCCAATTTCTTGCGGAGAACCCGCACAGCCACCGCCCAAAAAGTCTGCTCCTCTGCTGTCCACTCTCGGTCAATCTCCTCTTGGTGGAGCTCGATGATTTGAGACAAGAGAGCTCGGTAGCTGCCAATATCATCACTGGAAGCCTGAGGCTTTTTGACAATGATGGGCAAGGAAAGCGGAGCTGCAGTTAATTCCAGCAGATAGGTCGACATGCTGTCCTCTACTTCATTGACCAAGGCTGGCGCAGACAAGACCAGCTCTTTGGTAGCAGAATTCATCAGCGATAGCGCTGTATAGCGATTCTTCTTGAGATTCTCAGAGCTAGCAATCTGCAGTTCCGCCTGAGAATCCGTTGCGTCATTGAGCCGAGCCCGATCTTCATCACTGAGCAAACTCTTGTTTTGCGCGATTTTCGGAAAACGCTCCTGGGTCAGTCCAATCGCATAGACGTAAGGAGCTACTAAAGGCTCTATCAGGTCATAAGACTGGACCTTGACCACATCTACCGTCGCTGGTACCGTCCGATAGTTAGACAAAAGCATACCCGACAGAATCAAGGCTAGAAAATCATCCAGTTTGACCTTGCTATCTGCAAAAACCTGAGCAAACTGCTCTAAGACATGGCTGAAAGCCTTCCAGACTTCCTCATGGCGCTCCTGCTCCTGCTGACTTGCTCCCTGTAGCAGAGCCTTCAAATTGTCAGACAAACGGGCTGCTTGGAAGAACTCCGTAAACTTAGCTAAGAGCCCCGACGCCGTCTGGCTGCGGGATTTGAAGAAGTCTTGCAGCGGAGTCATGACCCGACGACGAATATGATTGAGACGATCTAGGTCAAATTTCCCTTGACTATTGGCCGTGAAATCCTTGGCTAGCTTGCCTGCCCCCTTAATGTCCGCAAAGCGCAGATATTGCTCAAAATGATCCAGCTCCTCTTGAGTCAAATCGCCATAGAGCCCCGTCTTTAAGAGATTGAGCAGGTCTTCCAGTTGGAAATTATAGCGTTTGAGCCGCTCCAAAGATTCGACAAACTGGACAAGCGGATGTTGTGCCATCGACTCGCTCCGCCCTAGATAGTAGGGAATCTGATACTGATCAAAAATGGTCTTGAGCTGAAGCTGGTAGGCTTCCACATCTCCCAAAAGCAGACGAATATCCTTATAGCGCACACCATCATGAACCCGCTGTCGGATGGACTTAGCCACATACTCCAGCTCTTCTTTCTGGTTCATAGTAGCCCAAATTTGGAGCTGCGAGCGGTCTGTCTCACTAAGACTAACCGTTGATTCTGAAAAGTCATAACGACTCTCTAAGATCTTAGAAATCCGTCCAAAGGCATCTTCTGCTTCTGCATGAGGAATATAGTCAGGTTTGACCTGATAGTCCTCGGCCAGTTTTCTCAAAAAATCCACGCTGGCCTGATAGAGATTGCCCTCACGAAAGGCTGCTCGATAGGCTTTTTGGCTGGCATAGGTCCCGATGATAATCTCCACACCTTTTCGATGCAGGAGACTGACCAGGTATTCCTCTTCGGCAGAAAAACGAGTAAAGCCATCGATGACCAGGGCCAAATCTGCCAGCTCCTCATCTGTGTCGCCAGCTAGAATATGCTGAGCAAAAGCCGCAATCTGAGAAGACGAATCAAAATTATCCTCATTCAGAGCAGCAGTTACCGCTGTAAAAATCTTGACCAGATCCTCCCGCTTCTCAGGCTCCTCAAGAAATTCCAAATCCGCAAAGGACATCTGGGCCGTCTGCAATTCATGGTAAAGATCCATCAGTTGCTGGATAAACTGGGAATCCTTCTTAATCCTGCCATAGACCTTAAGCTCTCCATCATCTAGCTCTGTCAAGGTCCGATAAATCAGCATTCCCAGACCAATATCATCCAAACTCTGCCCTTGCCGAACATCATTGAGGACAAAGTACCGAGCCATCTGGGCAAAGCGCGTCACCGTAATGGCAAAGGAAGCCTTGTTCTCTAGGCACTCCAAAACCGCTCGCTCCTTCTCAAAAGAAAGCGAATTAGGCGCAATATAAAAGACTCGCTTACCAGCCGCCACCAAGCTCTCAGCCTCAGCCACCAAAACCTTGGTCAAAGAATGGCGAATATCTGTATAAAGTAATTTCATAGCCTGCCTTTTCCTCTAGAAAATATAGGAACATTATACCATTTTTACCAATAATTCTCATGGAGAATAGTCCCAAAGCCCAATTAGAACTCAACGTCCAAATAGAGCTTTAATAACTAGCCTCATCATGTCTATAAAAAACGAAAAAGCCACTGCTTCCAGTGACTTCCTAAGGCTCTCACTTCTTTCAAAGTAAGAACTCATTTAATCTTATGCTTATTCATCTTTTCTTCAAAAATGCTTGTCATAATCACGCGCAATTCTTCTCTTATCTGTTCGCGGTATTACTTTTTCTAAATTTTGAAATTTTTAAAGAGTGTTAAAGTCAACTTGACTTAAAAACTTATCACTTTCTAGCATTGAAGCTTTCTAAAGAAAAAATAGTTTGTGCTCTCATTTTACTTCTATTATCTTCGATAAAGTTAGAAATTGCTTTTTTATCATTAGGAATAGTAATAATATCTGATATCTCTAAGAATTTATCTTTTGCAAGCAAAGAATAGATCTCAGAAAAAGTTAAATCTTCAGAAATTTCAACGGATGCAACAATATTGTCTTGTTTAAAATGAGTTTCATAAAATGACTCATAAAACTTTAACGTGTCTTTTTTTAATTGCCTATCCGAAAGTCCCAGTTCTTCTCTAATACCACGCCATACACATTTTAACAAATCCGGGCTTCGGGTTTCCTCATCAAAATCCGTTTCAGATAGTGTTTCAGTAACAGAAACATATATCCACTCCTTACCACCCGTATATGAGGCTCTACTTGATCTTTTGGTCAAAATGATTTCGTTTTGCTTTGGAAGTATTAGAATCAAGCTTACTCCAAAAGAACTTCTAGACCAGCTGTAAGAACTATTTAAGTCCTTCACTAAACTTTCTTTTTTAAAAGTTAAATTTTGAATTAATTTTTCAACAATTTTATGTGTGTAGTAGTCTGTTTCAAAGAAGTCTATTGATAATATTGGAGCTTCGTTTATATCATTTGTTCTAGATAGACCATCAAGACGATTTACACCTAAAATTTTACCATTAAAGTAATTGCCATTTTCCTTTTTTAAAAAAGAAGCAAAAACCTCTTCTCTAATAGTTTCCAATTGAGTCTCTAATTCATTTTCTGAAATAAATTTACGGAAATCATCTCTAAGGATATCTTTATTTGAAAAGTTAGAGTTATCATCTATTGTTACTTCTTTAGGTGTTGTTAGCAATAGCTTCTTGTTACTACTGATACTTTCTTGAATAGAATCAAATGAAAAATATGGAAACCCACTCGCAGTAATTACTATATCTTGATGTGGCTTTGTGTAAAAATTTTCTAGAGTAGTTTCTAGTTTTTTCTTCTTCATTTTCTTGCCCAAGAATGCCATTATATAATCCAATAGTTTCTCTGCTAAGAAACCAAGTACAAATGTGATCATTGATAAAAATAAATCCATATAAAACTCTTCTCCATTTTTTATTTTTCTGTATAAAACAAAATATAAATTTATATTATCTGTATTTTAAAATCGAATATAGATAATAAAAACACTATTATTCTTTTTCCAAAAATATACAATTATATAGGTACAAAAGCTTACTTAATCTTATGCTTATTCATCTTTTCTTCAAAAATGCTTGTCATAATGGCGCGCAATTCCTCTCTTTCCTTGTCAGGAAGTTCGCCTTGTTGCTTAGCGACAGCGTATAGTTCAGGACATTGCTTGGCAACTCGCTCAACCGTCTTGGTCGTCGCATGCCCTCTCACGAAGAAAGGAATCCTCTTAATCCACTCTTGGGGCACGAGTGCCAGAATCTTTTTGGCAGCTTCCTTATCGGAAATTTCTGCGGTGCTGAGCCCTTGATTAATCTGCTCTTGTTCTTTTTCTGTAAAATCTTTTAATTCCATACGCTAAATCTCCCAGTTCTATTTTCTTAATGCCAACTAAAGCACACTATTTACCTTCTACCCACTTATCATTGTCCATGATAAAGGGCTTGGCCAAACCTTCCCCTGTGTAGTCTTTATATTTGGTCTGCAAGTATTTGTAGACATCTTCCTTGGTCGCAAATTTGATTGCCTGATAAGGCTCTTCAAATGTCAGTTTTTCGACAAATAAATATCCATCTTTATCTGGAACCAAGACGCCGACATGCCCTACAAAGAGAGAGTCACCATCAAGATTGTCGTGGACTATGACAGAAAGCATCCTCGCCTTTTCACTAAACTTGAACTGTTTAAAGTATTCCTCCATCTTCTTAGCATGGACTTTTACATCTTGAGTCGCTTCGGTCTTGACTCTTGAAAACAAGATATTAAATTCTTCCTTATCCTTGGCATCAAAGAGCTTGCCCTTGTCAATTGCATCATTATCTATGAACAAGAGTTCATCATCTTTTTCTATTTGAGGGATTTCGATGCTATTTTTCAGCAAAGTGTAAGTATTAATCCGACAATTTGTTCCGATAAAATCGCCCTTTTTTGCTTGCCATAGAGGATTGATTTTTTCTACGTCATATTCTGTTTTGGTAAACTTAGTGAAATCGCCCGTTAATCCAGTAGAACCAACAAGTCCATTGTAGTCATTGACTAGATTGACAAAGTTATCGACACTGTCTTTATCCAAGTTGGCAGCCAACAAACTCTTAACTTCTTCGACACTCTTTTTACTGTTTAGATTTGAATAAGTCGATGTAGTTTGACTTGTTTCTTTATTTTTCTGCGAACTAGCACATGCTGCCATCCCAAAAGCTAAAGCCAAGCAGGCGCAGGACATGATTATTTTGCTGTATTTCTTCATTCTTATTTCTCTCTAATTCTTGTCTTCTACAGACTATTTTGCTTTACAATTTTTCTGATGAGCCTTCAACTTTTTCATGGCCCAGTCATAATGGCTGGAAGTAGCACTTACAAAATAGGAACCTAATACAGTCCCTCCGACCCATTTATAGACTTTTTTTGAAAATAATTCTTCATTTGTAAATGTGTCTGCCAAGTGCAAAACATCTTGATGGGACTGATGAAAGATCTCAGTTGCCTCTTTTAGAGAAGTCTTTTGATGCTTCTTCCAAAATTCCTGATTCAGCTCTCCATAAGTCTTCCAGTTATAGGGCGCAGGAAGAAAGGGCTGCTCTTGACCCTTTTGATTGGAATACACCCAATCCAACAAGAGCTGATGCCATTCATAGAGGTGAATCAAAACATCTCTTACATTTTTATCTCGTCTCCAATGGGCCTCTTTCTTCTTTTCATCCCGAGAAAAATCAAAAGGGGTATTTAACTCTTGATCAGACAATTTGGAAATGAGAGTTTGCAACTTCTCAAAGTTTTCCTTAGCAGCTAGCATCAACTCTTCTTTAGTTTTCGGTCTAGGCATAAGATTGCACTCCTTTGCATCTTTCGGTTCTTGGAAATCATTTTGCAAATCATCAGCATTATAGGATTTTCTCAATTTCCTTTGCTATTTTACTCTTTTTCAATTTCCTATATCTGATGTATCTCCATAAAACAGCAGGATTCAAGCTGTAGGACAATTGCAATAGAAAGTAATTTACCCACTCTATAAGAGCAAACATCCAAATCGAAAAAGAAATGATAAACGTAGAAAACTCTCCGTGATTAAATAATATCACAAAAATTCCCGTAGCTAGTAAAATAAAATCCAATTTCTTCAATATCTTGTAAATTTGTCCTGTATACTTTTCAGCAAATCCTGGATTGGAAATCCTCTTGATTAAAATCCACCAAAAAACGGAACCTTGTATCAAGATAAAAGTTAGGAGAAACAAGGAGAAAGAAATAGAAATGAAGCCTTCAGTAGTAAAAATCCACTTTTTAAGCAGGAAAAAATTCATCCAAAATACTAAAACAGCGACCAACTCCCCACTAGCTAGATTAATCAACTTTTTCTTCAGAAGTCCTTTTGATTTCATCTTAAACCACCATGAAAAAATTCCAACACTTTTAAAGAAGGAATTTTTAAGACCTTGTTTGTTCGGATTCCTTTATTTCTACTCCATTACCTTTTAGACTCATCACAATAAACTACAAATCCCTTTGGTAAGATGACAAGTTTCTCGTCATCAGTTTGGCAATGGCTCACCAAATCAGCTGAATCTCTGTCTAAGAGATAATTTACTTTGGACTGATTAAAAATGGCTCGGATTACTTGATGATTATGTTGCCATTCTAAAGCCAGTACATCAGGTTCGATTTCTTCTAGACTATATTTCCCATGCTGAATAATGTCCGCAACATCCTTGCGAAGCTGAATCAAGTTCTTCATAAAATTGAGCATATCATTGCTACTTGAAACCCGGTCCCAAGGCATGACCCGTCTACAATCCGGGTCCATACCTCCACCCAATTCTAGCTCGGTCCCATAATAGATACAAGGCGTCCCCCTTTGTAAAAAGAGAAAGGCGAGTGCAGATTTGACCAGCTGTATATCTCCTTTAGCTGTCGCCAAAATGCGCTCCGTATCATGCGAATCCAAGAGATTAAACATAACCTCAGAAATCTGCTGCTTGTAATACATGGACTGGCAATTCATCTCAGATATGAATTGACTGATCTTCTTGCTCCTGCTCAAAAAGTAGTCCTTGATACTATCGGATAGAGGATAGTTCATGACAGCGTGAAACTCATCGCCATTAAGCCAAGGCTGAGAGGTATGCCAAACCTCTCCAAGAATATAAAGGTCAGGCTTTTTGGCCAAAACAGCCTTACGAAAATCTCGCCAGAATTGATGATCAACCTCATTGGCCACGTCCAATCTCCAAGCATCAATATCAAAATATTCAATCCAATAGGTCGCAACGCTTAAGAGATAGTCTTTTACCTCAGGATTTGCCGTATTCAGCTTAGGCATATAGCTGGCAAAGGCAAAGGTATGATAAGGGAGTTCTTTGGGATTCACAAGCTTGTCATTCGTCACTGGGAACTCTTGAATGTGGAACCAGTCTTTGTAAGCTGACTTTTCACCATGCTTGAGAACATCCTGCCATTGAGCGGATTGATCGCCCATATGATTGAAAACCGCATCCAGCATGACCTTCATCCCACGCAAATGAGCTTGCTCCACCAGTTGACGGAAAGTCTCCTTGTCCCCAAAGTGTCGATCAATTTCAAAGTAATCCGTCGTATTGTACTTGTGATTACTTGGAGATTCAAAGATGGGACAGAGATAAAGCCCTGTAATCCCTAAGTCGTGCAAATAATCCAGATAGTCAATAATCCCTTGTAAATCCCCACCAAAGAAATCACTACTTTTAGGTCTGATAGATGAATCCCAATCTAGAGCTCCTGCTGGCGAAAGTTCAGCATTTCCGTTGGCAAATCGTTCTGGGAAAATCTGATACCAGACCGTTTTTGAAACCCAATCAGGAACCTGGCAGCCATCAATTTCGTGAATATAAGGGAGTTTAAAACCATTGCCCTCTAAAACAAGGTTTTCTGGACTATTGTCAGCGAAGCCTTTATCTCCATATAAGATGCTTTGACCTACTTTATCCTTAAGCTCAAACAGATACTGGAGCCTAGCAAAGCGCACAGAGACAGCTACTTGCCAATAATCAAATAAGGCATCAGAGGTCACCTTGACCATCTCTTTTACATCTTCATAAGAATCCTCAAGAAAAACAAAGGGATCCCCATAGTGCAAAACGATTTTCTCTATATCTTCTTTCTTAGTCCTAATTCTGATATGCACTTGACCTTCTTTATAAAGATAGGCATACTCCGACTCCGGTCTATGATAAATGGCTGTTAATTCCATACTTTTCATCTCCTAGATTTCACTTTTTAAACTCATCGTGATTCTATGCAAACGATTCCATAGCTTAGCCCTAGTATACTATTTTAAAAAAATGATTGCAAGCTATTGTTCAAGTTTGGGAATAGGAGGTATATCTTTTCAAAAAATATCAAAACTTTTATTCCTCGAAACAGTACAACAATGAAGGTTTATTTTCTAAATATATTTCTCACAGAAGTCTTGACTAAAGGGAATGGAATTCCTGACCTCCTTAATCAATTCCTGCACTCAAGTTAAGAGAATGAACACATAATCTTTGGTGGCTTGATGTTCTATCTTTGCCAAGATTAAAATCTCATGAACATTTTATCAATAGATTGATTAAAATCTACACTCAGCATATTATTCCTATCCTTAGCGTATAGATTATCAAAATAATTTTTTAAATTCTCTAACATAATCAATTATAACTTACTCCCTAATATTATCTCTTTCTTTGTTATGCGATTCTATCAACCGTTCCTCCCCTACCCTCAACATCTCCTTTTCTACCTGACTCCACTCTCCAAACAATAACTCATGAAGAACAACTGCTGCTGATATTTCATCATCTCTCGAATCGTAAACACAGGTCCTATCTCGTTGATAGATTTGGATTTGTTCAAAGATACCTAATTGCTCCAGCTGATGGGTGTTCTCAACTAGATTGTTTACTATCAGGTCATGATGTTCTTTTGGGGTTGCTCTTGCTTGATTGGAATTGATAGCGTTTAGTTCTTCGTATCGGATAAGCATGCTCAAATAAGACAGCTCAGGCTTTGTAGCGATTAAAGATAGCTGAACTTCATAGCCTTTACTTATCAATAGTTCTGCTATTTTCTTTGGTACGTCAACCGTTCGCAATGTCCCCTCAATCAAAAGATTGTAGCCCACCTCACTCAGTTTTTCTACCAAGGATTCCACCATCTGTCCTGCAAATTTTTTGGTGTATTCGACACTATCTTTACCATAAGTTCGCTGAAGGTCCAGGTAATGTAGATGTTGAGCTCGAAAACTATCGCCATCAATGATGATTATATTACCCTGAAATTCTTTGAGCTTGATACGGTGGATAGCCGTTTTACCAGCTCCACTCTGTCCTCCAAGCAAAATAGCGCCTGGATTTTTACTTACTTGTTTTCCTCTAGTCAGTGTGCGTAAATTGCGAGCCAAGGCATGATTAAACTCTTCTTCGGTATAATCCTGAATCCCCATCAAGCTACCATCCGTTTTTCTGATGTTTCCAACATACGCTCGATTCCATCCAAGTAACCACTGTATCGCTCTAGTTCTTCAAAAGTAGTCACCAGATAAATGTTAGTATTGACCATATCAGACAAATCATCACTCATTAAAAGCCACGGATTACTCTCATTGTCAAAGGCAATCTCTTGACTGTCTTGATAACGATAGAGGCGAGCTAGTAAATTTGTGCCACGTTCCTTGACAATCTCTATTTTTAATGTCAATTCATAATCTTCTACTGGGTTTAACATTTTCTCTTCCCCCACAATATCGACATAGGATACATTGAATTTCTGGCAAATGGTGTCTATCAACTCCGTTGAAATAGGACTTGTCCCGTTTTCATAACGGCTCAGACTATTACGTGAAATACCAACAATCCGTGCAAATTCTGGTTGTGTCAAGTCATTTGTCTTTCGTAAAGATTTTATATTGTCTCCAATCATGGCTCTCTCCTTTGATTTTATAACTCCATTATAGCACAAAATTATAACGCACCAATTTTGGTGCGTTAAGATTGCAGACAAAGTCCTCAGCACACAAGTTTCTAAGGGCTTTGTCTGCAATCTGAGAGTGGCCTCTGCCACTCCTTTTTGAAATCTATACCTCCACCGATCTCCCCAATTTTATCACCTTATCATAGCGCTTCAAGTCCTCTTCGCTATAGTGATGAATCACTTCCACAAGTGCTTGTGGGAGAGAGAAGAGAAGCTGACTGATTTTCTCTTGATTTTTAAGGTCTAGATTGGCCTTGACCTCATCAGCCAGGATAAATTGGCGATTCTGATAGAGCGCGCGGGCAATTTCTAACCGCTGCTTCTCACCACCGGACAGGGTTTGATTGCTGGGTGTTTTGCCTTGGAGAGCTTTCAAACCTGTTTGCTGCAGGATTTCCTCCATCCTCACAGAATCCAGTTCTTGTCCCAAAGCAATATTTTCCTCCAGAGTCAATCCATCAAAGACATGACTTGACTGGAGAATGTAGGCTCCTGCCTGATAGATTTCATCCGAGTTTAGCTCTTGTCCATGGTAACGAATCCGACCTTGGCTAGGCATGATTTCACCATAGATGAGGTTCAGTAAGGTTGTTTTCCCAGACCCGCTTTCTCCGATAATGGCAATCTTTTCCCCTTCCTCAATGGTAAGGTCACAAGGGGCTAGTATTTCTTGACCATGACGCTCTACGCTGACTCGCTCTAGCTGGATAGGAAAGACGGAACCTTCAAGAACAGAAGGCATTTTCCACTCCTCTCCCAGCAAGTTTTGATACTTATCACAGAGAGACTTGGCTGATTTTCTAGTATTGATAAAGTAAGATAACTCCTGAAATTGGTAGCCGATATTATGCGATACTAGGTAAATCCCAACAAAGCTGGCTGCAGATAGGTAGTTATAATAGGTCATGAAACCACCAATGACAATCGGCGCAACCGAACAAAAAGCATCAATCCCATTAATAAAGAGACTGTTTATCGTCCGTTGCTTTTCATAGGCGACTTCTTGCTCTAAAGTCTTGTGCAAATCTTTGGAAAAAAGATTGTAAAACAAGCTTTGTCCCCGATAATGACGTATGGAACGAGCACCCGCAATCATATTAGTCACTTGAGAAACATAGCTTTGGTTAGCCATGGACTTCTGCTCAGAAATCGCATCCAAGCGTTTGGAACCTATGCTACTACAAAGGACAGGTATCGAATAAAAAATGATAAAGAGCAAACCCAGATAAAAATTAGTCCAGAGAGCATAACAGATAGAGACAGTTGTAAATCCCAAAGAAGAAATGATAATGACAGTCGGCTCAATATAATTATCTTCTAGCTGTTTCACATCATTTTCCAGGTCGGACAAAACCTCTTCATCCGCTATCCGACGGCTATATAAGAAAGTCTGAAAGATAGCCTGCTTGATCCCCGACTTAAAGTCTGTCAGCACTCGTGCGTAGTAATAGCGTTTACCCGCCAAACCCAGCAAGAGAATCAAATTCCCCACAATTCCCCAAATCAAGACCTGCCACAGCAAATGCAACTGGTGATTGGTAAAACTAGAGACAATATACTGAATCAAAGCTGGTGTAATGACAGCCTCCAACCAAGTAATCATAATTGCCACAAAATAGAAGAATAAATACTTTTTAGTCACATAGGATCTAAGCATAGCGTATAAACCTCCTGAAGTTATTTACCAACTTAGATAGTCGTTTTTTATCTAGATGGGGATATAAGAACTTAAAAATTCTTTCGTCAAAAGATTCCTAGGCTTTCACCAGCAGAGCTACACACTCAATATGTGGTGATATGGCATTCCTGCACCATAGAACGAATATAGTCAGTCAAGTTTAAAATTATACTATGGAACGGAGTCACTTATCTTTATTTAATGCTTTTAATATCAATCGCTCCATCCGTGAAGAATAAAGGTATTTTCTCAATGAATCACTTACTCTCTTAAACCTGTATAATAACTCCAAGTCGTCATAAATAGACCAAGATAAAAGAGAAAGTTCCTCTTTCCTCCTCTTCTCAATTTGCTCTTGAGTAAAATCATTCTGATAAGTGTGGCGTTTAGCTAATTTATAAGTCATCCCCTTTTTAGTATAGAAAGACTTTTCGATTTTCTCTTCTGCATTCAATGTATGAAAATCACAAAAATAAAAATACCAGATATCAAACCGTTTAACAGAGAATATTCGTGTAAATTTCATTAATCTATCACTTGATAATTTAATAATAATTTCTCGTAACTCAGTCAGATCTGCTATCTCAACAAATCTAAATGACTCAATATCTCTGGGAATATAATACTGCTTCCCAACTAATGCTATATAGTTAGGAATCTCCTTATTTAAAAATGTTTCAACAATTGAGTCTTGGCAACTAATAGCATAATCAAAATTTTCAGATAATTGATAGATATGTTTATCAATCCAAATCAATAATTTTTCGTATAATAAGACAACTTCTTCAAAATATTGACTATTTTCCTTATCAATTATTTTTCGAACATCACGTTTTTGGCTATAGAAATAGAAGAAAAAGACTATTGGTAATATCGTCATCAAAGCTACAAGGGCTGGTAATCTTGAAAAGATATCACCAATATTTACTTTTATTTGTAAAATACCTCTTAGAAATTCTTGGAGATTATACAAATAGTATGCAATATCTCCTTTCAATATCCCCAATGAAAAACAAGCAGATAAAAATGCAAAGAGCATAGGTACACTTATTATAATTCTAAAAATATTAACTAACAGCTGAGCCAAGGAGAGCTTAGATATCCCTCTCCAGACTGAACTTTTTTCACCACTACCATAAGTTACCCAACCCAAACGTAATAATTTACTTAGTCTTAGCAAATAATAATTTAATCTAATTGTGTAAAGTGCAATTCCTATCTTCTTCATTCTTACTGCAAATTGCCCTAGTTCACACAAATAATAGCTTATACCGCTATATAACTTAATAATTACTAAATCATATATGAGTAATACAAAAAGTAATTCTATCCAATATATAAAAGTTAAAGCCAACAAATTTCCTTGTGAAACGTTCAAATTAGTAGAAATAACTTCACTAACTATAATTTTTCCAAAAAATAGTAACAGTGCTACCGTTATAAGAAGCGAGGTATATTTAAATATTTTACTAATCTTCATATTTCAACTCTCTCATAATTGTTTATCTGACAGTATCTATGATTTCTAACCAGTTCTCATACTCATCATAGATATACAATAATGTATTAAATAATTTCAAAAAATCTTTTTCTTCGATTTCCTTATCCCAACGACCATGTCCCACCATATGTCTATTTGGTTCATCAAGTGTAAATCTATTCGTATCTTTGAAAAAATTATACAACCAATGCATTAGCCCTACATCACTCAACGACTTCTCGATAAATATAGTATCAATTTCTTCAACCGCTTTATACCCAACGGGTATTCTCTTACTTGAAGAAGTCCTTTCGGAAACTCTATTTAGTCCGCCATCAATCGCCAAACTGCCTAAAGTGTATGCTGCATAGAAATTTTGATTTAAATAGCACTCAACCATTGATTTTACTAAGGGTTCTGAGTAACATTCCGACTTTTGCAAGTCAATAATAAAGTCCCTATCTCTTAGTTTGTCCCTAAGTAACTCAATCCATTCTTCCTCCAAGTAATTCCATTCCTCAGCAAGTATATGCTGATAAACATTTTTATCACGAAAATAAATAACCCAACCACTTTCTGCCAAAAGTTTAACTCCAGAAATAATCTGTTTAATTTCCTCATTTGTGTATGTCGAAGGCAGTGACTTTAAAAGTTCATTGATGTTACTAAAAATCTTTGAATAATCAATCTGATAGCTAGCAATTAACTTTTTAGTGGATTCTGCAATGTTTTGAATTGCTTGCAAGTGTGTACTCGACAACATCTTATTGTACGAAGCAATTACTTCTGACATAGCATCGATAGCACTTTTATCAATTTGAATTGATGAAGTCAGACTTGCCGAAGGAGTCGTAAAATTAGCTATATTCATTAATTTAGATGCACTTAATGCATTTGAAGTCGCAATGAATCCTGAAATATTGGAAGCATTTACTGCTGATTGAAAGCTACTAAGGGTACCAGACAAAATAGAAATAGCTGCAATATTTTGTCCCAATTTGATCTTCTCAGAAAGGTTTGCTACGTTGTCTACCGCAATTTTTATAGAATCTCTTTCCACTTTCTTCGCATCATTACTATCAGTCATTTAGTCCTCCAAACAGCTTACTTATATCGTTCATTATACCACTAAAGCCACAAAAAGACTGCAACCAAGCAGTCACAGTCTCTTACAATTCTATCTCTGTTCCATCTAAAAATTTAACAGAAACATTTTCTTTTTCGATAGTGATTCCATCCAATATCTAGAATATAATTAACCCATTAAAATCCTATTTTATTCTCCAAACTAACAATTTTAGTTGTTAACTGTAGTAATATTCTAAAAAGTTATCAACTTCTGTCAGTCCATAATATTTTATTATAAAAATTTCTAGATTTTCCGTAAGAATATAAACTGCCATTCTGATTCTACTTCTCAGAGGATTCCGCTCGTACCAGCAGAGCCACACATTCAACATGATGCGTCTGCGGAAATAAGTCCACCGGCTGTACTTTCTTCAACTCATATCCTAATTCTTGATAGAGTTTGATATCACGCGCCATAGTGGCGACATTGCAGGAGATATAAGTGATTTTCTTGGGCTCCATGCTGACGCTGGCTTTGATGAAGCTCTCGGTCAGTCCTTTTCGTGGTGGATCGACTAGGATGACATCCGCTTGGATACCCTCTTTAAGCCAGTTTTGGATGGCTTCCTCAGCAGGAGCGCAGACATAGCTGGCGTTGGTAATGCCGTTGATTGCCGCATTCTTTTGGCTATTTTCGACAGCTTCTGGGATCACTTCGACACCATAGACCTGCTTGACCTGCTTGGCAACTGATAGACCGATAGTCCCGATGCCAGAGTAGGCGTCAAGCACCACATCATCTGCAGTCAGTTCAGAAAAGTCAATGGCTGTCTGATAGAGCTTTTCTGCCATTTCGGTATTAACTTGGTAAAAGGCAGGCGCAGCAATCTGGAAGTCATTTCCCAGCATCTGGTCGGTAATGTAGTTTTGGCCATAAAGCGTTCGCCAGTCTTTTCCAAAAATCGCATTGCCGGGCTGGTCGTTGATATTCTGCATGATGGATTTGATAGCTGGGAATGCTTCTGTCAAGCGCTCCATCAACTGCTCCACTCGAAAAATTTTAGGTCGGGTTGTGACCAGAATTACCATGATTTCCCCTGAATAATGGCTACGGCGAACAACTAGATTGCGAATGAGTCCTGTCTTTTCTTGCTCATCGTAAGGTTTGAGGTCAAAACGACGCAGCAAGTCGCGTGTAAATAGGATAACTTGGTCAATGACTGGGTCCTGAATATAGAAATCTTCAATCGGCAGGAGGTCATGGGAATTTTTCCGGAAAAATCCTGTTTCCAGCTGACCATTGACACGACGAACAGGCACTTGAGCCTTATTACGGTAGCCCAACGGCTGCTCCATACCAAGTGTCGGCGGCACTTCAACATCGGACAAACCAGCAATCTTATAGAGACTGTCCTTGACCTGCTTGCGTTTGAAGTCCAGTTGGGCTGGATAGTTCAGATGCCCCAAGTCGGCAATCCCCGTACGCAGATAGGCCATATCAAGATTTTCATTGCGCTGGTCTGAAGTACGGAGAAATTCCTCCACCTTGCCAAAGCCAATTTTTTTGTTGACCTTAAGCACACGCATGCGGATGAGCTCACCCGGCAGGGCATTTTCTACAAAGAAAACTAGGCCCTCTGCCTTGGCCACTCCTGCTCCCTCATGGCTCAGATCCACAATTTCAACTTCAATCACATCATTCTTTTTTAACATATTTTTCTCTTTCTGCTTTATCGCTCTGCCATTTCCCAAAAGAAAAGGCAGAACATCGTCCTACCTTTCATTATATCATATATCTTATCTGAGACCCATTTGCTGCAGTCTTTCTTTATAGGCTTCAAAGTCAATCAAGAGCCCTTGACCACCGTACATGTCATAGGTATCAACCCAGTCGCCATTTTCCGGAATCGTCAGGCGCTCAACCCCGTTGCGGGAATCTCCAGCCATAGAGAGACCATTAGTCAAAAGGAAGCTGTATGGTACATTGGTCGAAGTCAAGGCAAAGACCTTACCAAGAGCCTCTGATCCGGTAAAGAGCTTAGTCGGATCTTTGACCTGCTGGAAGACAGCTGTCAAAACTTCCTGCTGGCGACGGGTCCGGCCAAAGTCGCCCTCATCATCCTTACGGAAGCGAGCGTAGTTGAGCAAGGTCCGACCGTCCATCTGCTGCTGACCGACCTTGATTGTTTGATTAGGCACCACACCGTCCTTCATATTCAGGTCATCCGGCACTTCAACTTCTGTCACTTTCTCCCCATCAATCGTTGAGAACTGCGCATTCATGCTGACGCCATTTGGGAAAAGGGTGTCAATAGCTGTCGCAAAGGTCTGGAAATCCACCAGTGCATAATATTTGATGTCCAAATCGAAATTATCTTTGAGCATCTGGCGGACATAATCTGCACCTCGGTTGTGGTTTTGCTCCCCAATCGTATAGGCAGAATTGAGCTTTTGGTCATAGTAATCGGCCTGCGAAGGGTCCGTGTACTCATTGCTGACGCCGTCAATGTGAATAAGAGTATCACGCATAAAGCTGACCAATTTTACCTTGTGGTCCTTATTACCAACATTCAAGACCATAATAGAGTCAGTCCGCGTCTCAGTCGAGTCGTCACCAACCCGACCGTCTGTTCCGAGAATGAGGATATTCACTCCGTCCTTAGTATCCTTGCCGTCAAAGAATTCCGTTTCTGCTGGCTTAGAATTGCCAGTGTGAGCTGTCGTCAAGCCTTTGACAAACATGAAAATCATGCCGCCCAAGACCATCAGCAGGAAAATCCCTGCCCAAAGCAGAATCCGTTTCAAGCGGATTTTTTTGCGGGGTTTCTTGGGCTTGTCTTGTCCCAGACCAGCTCCTGCCAGAGCTTCCGACTCCTTCTTTTGCTTTCTGCTGCGAGAAGAACGCTCAGGGTACTTGGGCAAGAGGCCAGAAGAATCCATTTCCACAGACTCCTGCTCATAGGCGTCACTAGGCCTTTGCGGCTGCTCTTCATGGTTAGGCGCACTAGCTGAACTGCCAATCCCCTTGGACTTCTGCCGCAGATAGTCAAATTCTTTCTTTTCTTTATCGTTTAGATAGTAATAATTCTTATAGAGATAATCTAAGCGGAGCTGTTCATGATGGCTAAGATTTTCTGGTTTCTTCATCTCTTCTCCAATCTACTGCTACTTGTCCTGAATCAGAAACACACTGTAGCTACCAAAAATTTTATAAGTAATTCCAAGACTTGTCAACTCTTGATAGGCAAAATCCGCCAATTTTTTCTGCTCGTTGTCAATGTCAATAATGAAGAAATACTCTCCCAGAGCCGTTTTTAGAGGCCGACTCTCAATCTTGGTCAGATCAATCCCACGCCAAGCAAAGGTCGACAAAGCCTTATAAAGGGCACCAGGCAGATTGTCCGGCAAGGTTAAAGCCAGTGTCTGCTTGTCTCCCGTCTTAGCCAGTTCAAGCTCAGGCACCTCATGACCCAGAATCCAGAAGCGGGTATAATTTTCTTCCATTTCCTGAATGTCGCTGGCTGCTACTTTAAGCCCGTATTCTGCTGCAGCCGTGCGCGGGGCAATAGCCGCAAAATTCTTTTCAGGATGTTCTGCCACAAAACGAGCTGCATAGGCCGTACTAGCTGTCACCTCAATGGCAGCCTGCGGATAATGCTGGCGGATGTATTTTTTTCCTTGAGCAATAGCCTGCGGGTGAGAAAATATCTTCTCGATTGGCTTCTCCAAATCCGTCACCAAAAGCTGCTGCTTGATGGGCTGGACGATTTCTGCCACTGCCTGAATGTCTGCTTGATGAAAGAGATAGTCCAAGGTCTCATGGACACTGCCCTCAATGGAATTTTCCACCGGAACAACCGAGTAATCCACTTCTCTAGCCTCATAAGCCTTCATGACCTCGGTGATATTCTGATAAGGCACCAAGTCCTCGCTGGGAAAGGCAGCTTGGGCTACGTGGTGAGAAAAGGAGCCTCTGGGACCTAAAAATGCTATTTTCATTGAATTTCCTCAATAATTTCCTGGGGGCTTTTGAGCCTCGTATCGATAACCTGGGTCGCTACTTCCTCATACCAGGGCTGACGCTGCTCAAAAATCTGCTGCAAGTCTGATTTGTTCTGGTTTAAGAACAGGGGCCTCTCCTGCTCAGCATCCTGCTGAATCCGCTGATAGAGCGTTTCAAAATCTGCTTTCAGGTAGATATTGTCAGCATTCTGAGTCAGTAATTTGCGATTTTCAGGGCTGACGACTACACCGCCGCCCGTTGAGACGACCAAGTCCGTATCGATCAACTCAGCCAAGAGCTGGGCTTCTACAGTCCGAAAGGCTGCTTCACCACGCTGATCAAAGTAGTCCTTGATTGACATGCCCAGTCGCTGGCAGAGCAGTTCATCCATATCGACAAAGTCTTGGGCTAAGGCTCTGGCCACTGTAGATTTTCCGGCTCCCATGAAGCCCAGCAATATCTTAGCCATGCATCAAACCCTCCAAGTCGTTGAAGAAGTTTGGATAGCTAGTCTTAATAGCTTCAGATCGTTCAAGTTCTACCTGACCGCTTTGAGCCAACAAAGCAGCAATAGCTGTCATCATCCCAATACGATGGTCACCAAAGGTATTGACTTGAGCACCATGAAGAGGTGTTTTCCCTTCGATAATCATGCCGTCTTCCGTCGGGGTAATAGCTGAGCCCATGCTATTGAGAGCGTCTGCCACTACCTGGATCCGGTCGGTTTCTTTGACCTTGAGCTCCTCTGCATCACGAATGACAGTCCGTCCCTGAGCCTGAGTCGCCAGAAGCGCAATAATCGGCAACTCATCAATCAAGCGTGGGATAATCTCGCCGCCAATCTCCGTTCCCTTAAGCTCAGAAGTCTCAACGGTGATAGTTGCAGACTTGGCTACCGGATCGACATCTGACAGCGTCATCCGTCCGCCCATAGCCTCTATCACTTCTAGAATTCCTGTACGAGTTTCATTGATGCCGACATTCTCTAAAACAATCTTAGAGTCCGGCACAATCAATCCAGCTACCAGCCAGAAGGCCGCGCTGGAAATGTCTCCTGGAACCGTCACTTCCTGAGCAGTGAATTCCTGACCACCCTGAATGCGAATTTCCTTGCCCTCAACCTCAATTTGCCCGCCAAACTGGGCAATCATATCTTCTGTATGATTACGGGTGATTTCCTTTTCTATAATAACCGACTCTCCCTGAGCCTGCAAAGCAGCAAAAATCAAGGCCGACTTAACCTGAGCAGAAGCCACTGGCAGCTGATAATGGATAGGCTGCAGTTCCCTGCTGCCCTTCATCTTGAGCGGTGGTAAATCGCGCTCAGTCCGACCAGAAATCTCTACTCCCATCTGCCGCAGAGGAATGGTCACCCGATCCATAGGCCGCTTGGATAGACTGTCGTCACCAAACATCTCCGCTTCGAAGTCCTGACCAGCCAAAACACCAGAAATCAAACGGATAGACGTTCCAGAATTGCCCATATCCAGCTTATTTTTCGGTGCTTGCAAACCTTCAAATCCTACGCCATGAATCTTGACTAGATTTCCATCGTCCTCAATCTGCACACCTAAGTCACGAAAAACCTGCATGGTAGACAGCACATCTTCTCCTCGCAGAATGTCACGAACAGTAGTAACTCCCTTGGCCAAACTGCCAAAAATAATGGAACGGTGGCTGATAGACTTATCTCCCGGTACTCGGATACGGCCCTTCAGACCTCTTACATTGGTTGATAATTTCATAGGTGACCTCGTACTTTCCTTTGTTGCTTCTTATTTTATCATAAAAAGACCAGAAATTCTTAAAATTTCTGGAATCCTAGCTCAAGCAAAAAGAATCCGGGTATTCAGCCCAGATTCCTCTTTTTTATTAGCTTACTTAAGCAAATCCTGCACCGGATCAAAGATAATACGCTCAATGTCCGCTAAATAGATGGACAGTTGCTGCTGCTTATTGAAGAATTCAGAAAGAACAGCATTGCCCTGAATCTTCTCACCAAAGGAAGTCATCTTATCCTGTACCTCCTGAGTCGGTACCTGACCAGTATGAGCCAGCTGTTGCAACTCCTGCTGGAAAGCCAGATAATCTGTAAAAATAGCCTTCGCTTCGCTATCAGCATCTACTGCTTTCTTGCTTTCTGCAACTGCCTTGTACTCAGGCAACTCACGCAGATTTCTGCTCAGTTCATTGGCTAAATCATAAATATTTGACATAGAGTTCTCCAATCTATATTAGTCTACGGACACTAGGTAATCCGTATTTTCTCTTACTATTTTAGCAGATTTTTCCAAATCTTGGTGATTTTTAAAGGTGATTTGCAGAATACCATTTATATCTTCTCGGTTTTCCTCGTTGATACGAATATTGACAACTGAAATTCCGCGCAGAAGCTCCAGAATGCCCAAAATCGCATCTTCTTCGTCAGGCACTTCAATAAAGAGGTCATAAAAGCTGTCCACACCGGCACGTTTATGAATTTCCATCTGCTTGCGGCTTTGTCGTCCTCGGTCGAAAAACTCCCAGATAGCTGTCTCGTCCTTAGCCTCAATCGCTGCGGCAACCTTGTCTAACTGGTTTTTAAAATCTTCCAGCCGCTCCAAGATAGCTTGAGGATTTGTCAAGAGAATAGAGGTCCACATACCAGGCTCGCTCTCCGCAATCCGTGTCATATCTCGAAAACCACCGGCTGCAAAAGATTGGGTCAGCTCGTGCTCTTGGCTATAAGCTGCCGCTTGCTCCATCAGGCTGGAGGCTAGGATATGCGGAAAATGGCTGATTTGACTGGTCACTCGGTCATGCTCAGCTGCATCCACCTGGATAAAGCGGGCATGAAGACCACTTAGCAAGTCTTTCATTTCCTCAAGCGTACCAGGCTTGGTCAGGCTAGAGGGCGTGAAAATATAATAGGCATTTTCAAAGAGGGTGACATGGGCTGCCTTGGCTCCAGTCTTGTGACTTCCGGCCATCGGGTGAGCTCCGACAAAGCGGACGGGCTTATTCTGCAGATACTTTTCTGCAGCTGCCACAATCTCAGCCTTGGTCGATCCAGCATCTGAGATGATAACATTTTCCTTCAGGTCCAACTCCGCTAGATCTTTGATAAATGCTATGGTCTGCTTGATGGGCACAGCCAGAATAATCACATCAGCCAATGGAGCAAAGGCCGCAAAATCATCCGTTACCCGGTCTACCATTCCCCGCTCCAGGGCAACCTGTCTTGATTCTTCACTTCGATTATAGCCAAGAATCTCAATCTCAGGATGAGCTCGCCTGATGCCCAGAGCCAAGGATGCTCCAATCAGTCCCAGACCTGCGATATAGACTGTTTTTCTCTCCATGCCCTTCTCCTTACTTCTAAAAGTTCTTGACAAATTCCCGATGGCGGGCTACTGCATCCTTTAGTTCTTCCAGATTGTCCGAAGAAAACTTCTCCAAGACTTCGGTGGCTAAAACTGTTGCCACCACGCTTTCCATGACAACACCCGCCGCTGGCAGAGCCGTCGGATCGCTCCGCTCCACTGTCGCCTTATAAGGCTCGTGGGTCTCAATATCCACGCTCATCAGTGGCTTGTAAAGGGTTGGAATAGGCTTCATAACCCCGCGCACCACGATTGGCTGACCATTGGTCATACCACCCTCAAAGCCGCCTAGATTATTGGTTCTGCGAGTGAAGCCATCTTCCTCAGACCAGAGGATTTCATCCATGACTTGACTGCCCTTGAGACGGCCAGCTTCAAAGCCCACGCCAAACTCGACTCCCTTAAAAGCGTTGATGGACACGACTCCCTGAGCAATTTTGGCATCCAGCTTCTTGTCCCATTGGACATAGGAGCCAAGACCAATCGGCACACCACCAACGACAGTCTCAATGACACCACCGATGGTATCCCCGTCTTTCTTAATTTGATCAATGTAGGCCTTGATTTCTTCTTCGCGCTCGGGATTGACAATGGAAACCTCTGACTGGGCAGCTCTTTCTTTGATCTCTGCTACAGTTAGATTATTCGGTACATCAATATCAATGCCACCAAAGGTTACGATATGGCTGGCTACCTCCACACCGATTTCTTCCAGCAAACGCTTGGCTACTGCTCCGACTGCCACACGCATAGTCGTTTCACGCGCAGAAGAGCGCTCAAGGGAATTTCGCAAATCGTCAAAGCGGTATTTCATACCACCAACCAAGTCCGCATGGCCAGGGCGTGGTTTGGTAATCTTGCGCAGCCCTTTTTTCTTTTCATCCACATCTGCCGCGCTCATAATCTCCAGCCACTTCTGATGATCCAGATTCGTGACATTGAGGGTAATCGGGCCGCCCATGGTCAAGCCATGACGAACCCCAGACGTAATCTCGACTTGGTCGCTTTCAATCTTCATGCGGGCACCACGACCGTACCCACCCTGACGACGCTTGAGCTCAGCATTAATATAATCAGCGGTCAAAGGGAGACCAGCCGGCACTCCCTCAATAATAGCTGTCAGACGTGGTCCGTGCGATTCTCCTGCTGTTAAGTATCTCATACATTTTCTCCTATTCTGAGATGGAAAGAACTGGACATTCTGTCTATTTTTCATCTAAACTGTCCAATCGTCTTAAACTCCATCTGGCACTTATTTCTTCAGAAATTCTTTCATCTCTTCCAGCGGAATCTGGTGAATACTAGCCGAACCCAACTCAGGCACCAGTACTAGCTTGATAGAGTTGCCTCTAGCCTTCTTATCATGGGTCAGTGCCTGATAGAGAGCAACTTCATTCCAAGGCTGGTAATCCACCGGCAAGCCAAACTTCTGACACATATGGATGATGTCTTCTGTAATCCCAGCTGGCATAAGGCCTTGCTTTTCAGCGATGCGGGAAACTTGTACCATGCCAATGGCTACAGCTTCACCGTGCATGACTTTTCCATAGCCCGCTGTCGCTTCAATAGCGTGCCCAATAGTATGGCCGAAGTTCAGGTAAAGGCGAACACCATTATCCAGCTCGTCCTCGACCACAATCTTACGCTTGACATCACAGGAATGGTAAATGATGCTTTCGGCATGCTCCAAAATTGACTCTGGACTGCCATCCATTTCTGACAGCTCATCCCAGAGTTCCTTATCTTCAATCAAGCCGTACTTGACCACCTCGCCCATGCCTTCAATCAGTTCACGCTGGCCTAAAGTCTGCAAGACTTGAGGGTCAATCAGAACTCCGTCAGGCTGGGTAAAGGTGCCGACCATATTCTTGGCCCAAGGTGTATTGACACCAGTCTTACCACCGATAGAGGAGTCCACTTGGGCTGTCAGACTGGTTGGAATCTGCACAAAATGCACACCCCGCATGTAGGTTGAAGCGGCAAAGCCTGCCAAATCGCCGACAACTCCGCCACCCAAGGCCACGATACCATCGCTGCGGGTCAGACCAACCTTGACCAAAAACTCATAAACCTTGTTGACCGTCTTTAAGTTCTTGCTGGCTTCGCCCTCCAAAAAGTCAAAGACATAGGTCTCAAACCCAGCCGCTTCCAAACTCAGCTTGACCTTTTCCGCATAGAGTCTAGCCACTCGATTGTCCGTGACGATGACTACCTTTTGAGGCTGCCAAAGCTGACTCAGCCATCTTCCAGCCTGAGATAAAGACCCCTTTTCGATGAGAATATCATAGAGATGATGCGGGAGATTCACATTCAGTTTCATAAGCGCCTCCTTATTTATACAATTCTTCTAAACACTGCCAAATTTCCTGACTGGGCATGGTTTTACCAGTCCAAAGCTCAAAGGCTTCTGCTCCTTGATAAAGCAGCATACCAAGTCCATTGATTGTTGTGACATTTTGATTTCTGGCCCATTTGAGAAAGGGCGTTTCAAAAGGTTGGTAGATAACATCCGCAACTATAATCTGGCTGGGCAGCTCAAGCTGTTCAGGCAGGGGCATGCTGATGCCATCCATGCCTAGACTGGTCCCATTGACCAGAAGGTTTGATTGGTTGATTGTATCCTGCAAGCTATCCGCATCTTCCAAGGTTAGTACCTGGATAGAACTCTTGGTTTGGCGGCTAATAGCTGCTATCTTTCTGACAATCTTCTCATAGGAAGCCTGTCGAGTGAAAACAAAAATTTCCTCTGCATTGTCCAAAGCTGCTTGAGCAATAATCGCTGTCGCTGCTCCACCTGCCCCCAAAATCGTCATTTTTTTGCCCCGAATAGCAAAAGAAGGCAAGCTCTTAAAAAATCCCTTGCCATCTGTGTTATAACCAACTAAAATTCCATTTTTATTCACAACCGTATTGACCGCTCCGATAAGGCGGGAACTGACATCCAGCTCGTCCAGATAAGGTATCACTTCCTGCTTGTAGGGCATGGAAAGATTGACACCAAACATATCGTATCTGCGGATATTTTCTATACTTGCCTGCAGATCCTTTGCTTCTACTTCCCAAGCTAGATAGACACCATTGACACCGGTCTTTTCAAAAGCCATATTGTGAATAAGAGGAGAAATACTATGCTTAATTGGCTTGGCAACCACAGCAGCCATGCGGGTGTGGCCATTAATTTTCATTCAAAATCTCCTGGATTTTCTTCATATTGCTCAGAGAAATCTGACCAGGTGCTGACGCTATCTCCTGACTGGCAAAAGACCAGCTGGAACCTGTCAAATCAGCCGCAATGCGTGAAATCCTGCCGACTTTTCCCATGGAAATAGTGACAAAATCCTGCTCAGGATTTAAAGTCTTGAAACCGCGAGTATAGTTCATCAAGTCCAGCACATCCTGCTCATTATGAGCCATGACAGAAACCTTGACCACCTTAGGAGTCAGAGAAGTCAGCTCAGACAGGATTTCCATCATATTTTCAGGCGTTTCCTCAAAGTTATGGTAGCTCAGCACCAGATTAGGAAACTCTAGCATTTCTTCAAATTTCCCCTTGTGAGAGAAATATTCAAAGTCGATATAATCCGGCTGGTAAAAACCAGCCACTTCCTTGATGAGAGCTACGTATTCATCATCGGATAGTTCGATTTCTCCGCCTTCCTGACGGGTCCGTAGCGTGAAAATCAACTCACGTCCGGCAAATTTTTCAAAAATAGCTGGCGCAACATTTAAAATGTCATCCTTGGCCAGAAAATCTGCCCGCCATTCAATAATATCCGCATCTTCATAGCGTGACACATCAATTTCTTGAGCTTCTTCTAAACTCTTGGGCATTACAGAAACGACTAATTTCATTGGTCCACCTTTATTGTAAATACCTTGAGGTAATTACTGCTCCCGTCTTTTTTATTATAGACAAAGTCTGCTGGCAGGCCATACTCCGCAAGATAGCGGTGCTTTCTGCCGGCAAGGCCTTTTTCAATTTCTTGTTTAAACTTACTTTTGGAAAGATTGGCTGCATTGGTACTTAAAATCATGATTCCCTGAGGATTCAGGATTTCCAAAGCTTGTGCAACCAAACGATGATAATCTTTAGCAACTGAGAATGTCCGCTTCTTATTTCTAGCAAAGCTAGGCGGATCTATCACAATGACATCAAAACTTAGATCGTGACGCTTAGCGTACTTGAAATAATCAAAGACATCCATCACCTGAAAGCGATGCTGATCCAGTGTCAGACCATTGGCCAGAAAATGAGCCTCTGACAGCTCACGGCTACGCTTAGCCAAATCAACTGATATTGTCTGACTGGCACCGCCCATGGCTGCTGCAACTGAAAAAGCAGCTGTATAGGAAAACATATTGAGTAAACTTTTGCCAGCAGCCAGACCATCTACCAGACTAGCACGCACATCGTGCTGATCCAGAAAGATACCGGTCATGAGACCGTCATTCAGAAAAACCTGATAGCGAACACCGTTCTCCAAGACTGTGAAGGTTTCCGGCGCTTCCGCTCCGTAGAGATGGGCCGATTCATAGTCCAAACCCTTGAAACGAATCTTTTCATAAGCTCCCTGAATCTCTGGGAAAACCTTAGCGAAGGCTGTCAGAATCCGCTCCTTGATAGCAAAAACAAAGTCATTGTACCAAGAAAAAAGCGCAAAATCATTGTAGAAATCCACTGTGAAGCCCCCGAAGCCATCCCCTTCTTGATTAAAGAGTCGAAAGGCTGTCGTGTCAGACGAATGGAAATAAGTAGAACGTCTGCTCTTAGCCTGCTCAAAGAGGCCTTGAAAAAAATCCGAGTTCAGCTCTACTTTCTTCTGGGAAATCAGCCAGCCAACTCCCTTATTCTGCGGAGAGAGATAAGCTGTGCCTAAAAACTTTCCCTGACGGTTTTGGAGCTCCACACATTGATTCTGAAGCGAGAGAGCGCCAAAATCCTTTTTATCTAATAAAAGAATGCCCTTTCTCAGTTTTTCTTCTGCCTGTTGAGTAACAGTAAGTTTATTCATAAATTATATTATACCAAAGATTGTGAAAATTCTCAAAGCATATTTTACATTTGAGTTAACAAAAGATTTCACAAATGATTTTATAATACCTAGAAGGCCTACCATATAAGGAATAGTAGGTGTTCAGAAAAATTACAATTTTTCAAATTTAAAATCTTTCAAATATTGTTCAAATTTTCCTTAACTAGAGAAATTATGTTATACTTAGAGGAGAAAATTTTTAGGAAATAAGACAAGGAAGTAACTTTCTGTGAAAAAAACAACCAAGAATTTACTCCATTTTATGAGTACAAGACTAGGTTTTGTCTTGATTTTATTGTTCCTCTATTGGTTAAAAACCATGTGGGCGTATACAATTGATTTTAACCTTGATATTCAGGGTGCCTATCAAGTATTTTTAGCGATTATCAGTCCAATTCCAATTGCTCTTCTCTTACTTGGTTTCGCCCTCTATTTTAAAAATACAAAATTATTTTATTTTTTTGCCTTTTTCATCTATCTGCTCCTCTTTGCTTGGCTGGTATCTAACTCCATTTACTACCGCGAGTTCAGTGACTTTGTTACAGTCAATACTATGCTGGCTTCTAGCAGCGTTTCAGCTGGACTTGGGGAAGCAGCACTGGAGCTCTTCCGCCCTTGGGATATTCTTTATCTGATTGATTTCCCGATTTTGGCCTTCTTATTCTTTAAGAAATACATCCGAATGGATGACCGGCCTTTCAATAAACGCGCCAGCTTTGCTGTGACCTCCCTGTCTGCCATGCTGTTCTCTGCCAACTTATTCTTGGCTGAAATTGACCGGCCTGAGCTCTTGTCACGTGGATTTTCCAACTATTATGTCGTTCGGGCTCTGGGCTTACCAGCCTTTCTAGGTTACAGTGCTAACCAGACATATACCGCCAATCGTGAGCGCTCCAAAGCTTCTGAAAAAGACTTGGAACCAGTAACAGAATATATCCAATCCCATTATGCGGAACCAAATCCAGAATATTACGGGATTGCCAAAGGCCGCAATGTTATCTATGTCCATCTGGAAAGCTTCCAGCAGTTCCTGATTGACTATAAGCTGCAGGCAGATGGGAAAGAGTACGAGGTGACACCTTTCCTTAATTCCCTCTACCACTCCAATTCGACTCTGGCTTTCTCTAATGTCTTCAACCAGGTCAAGGCTGGTAAGACTTCTGATGCTGAAACCATGATTGAAACTGGACTCTTCGGTCTCAATCAAGGATCCTTCATGGTCAACTACGGTGGTACTAATACCCAGCAAGCTGCACCCTTTATTCTTTCCAAAAACGGCGGCTACACTTCCGCTGTTTTCCACGGAAACACTGGAAGCTTCTGGAACCGTAATACAGCTTACAAGCAATGGGGTTATAACTATTTCTTCGATGCGTCATACTTTACCAAGCAGGACGATACCAACTCCTTCCAGTATGGTTTGAACGACAAGATTATGCTGAAAGATTCCATCAAATATCTGGAACACCTGCAGCAGCCTTTCTATGCCAAGTATATCACGGTTTCCAATCACTATCCTTACACGACTAGCTTGATTGGTGACGAGATTGGCTTCCCTCTGGCCAAGACCAAGGATGAGACCATCAACGGTTACTTTGCTACTGCTAACTATCTAGATTCTTCTGTCAAGGCCTTGTTTGACTATCTCAAAGAATCCGGCCTCTATGACAACTCTATTATCGTTCTCTATGGAGACCATTTTGGAATTTCCCAAACCCGTAATCCTAACTTGGCCCCTCTTGTAGGCAAGACTTCTGAGACTTGGTCCAACTACGACAATGCCATGATGCAGCGCGTGCCATACATGGTAGTGGTGCCTGGCATGGACAAGGGAAAGATAATTGATACCTACGCCGGTCAAGTGGATATGCTGCCAACATTGGAGCATTTGCTGGGCATTGACTCTAAAAACTACCTTCAGGTCGGCCAAGATATGCTATCAAGTCAGCACCAGCAAATCACAGCTTTCCGCTCCAGCAATAACTTTGTCACTCCAAAATACACTAGCTTCAACGGACGGACCTACTACACCCAGACCGGTGAAGAAATTACCAATCCAGATGAAACCATCAAGAAAGAACTGGATGAGATTCGCAATGCCGCCAATACTCAGCTGAAGATGAGTGACGCTATTCAGACCGGCGACTTGATTCGCTTCTACAAGGGAAATGACTTAGGCAAGGTCAACCCTAAAGATTACTCTTATCTTAATTCAATGAAGGCCTTGTTGGCTATTGAAAAAGAAAAAGGAGACCAATCGACCAGCCTTTACTCTAAGCGAGGCAATGTCTCCACTGTGGACCTCTTTAATTCGCCAAGCTACCGGGCACTGCATCCAGAGCAGTTCCAAACTAGCAGCAGCGACGAAGATAGTAGTCAAGAAGACTCGAGCTCTTCCAGCTCTAGCTCCACAGCCAATCCATAGATAGCAAGAGCCTTAAGTCCAATGGACTTAAGGCTCTTCAGGCTCTATAATTTCTGCAGTGGGTAACACCACTGTAGGAATGATGGAGCCTCTTTTGTTGTAGAAAAAAGTCCCATAAGCCCTATAATGAAAAGCGATGAAACTATCATTAGAAAGACTCTTATGGAACAGTTAAATTTTATCACAAACTTATTGGGAATAAAAGACCAGAATATCACTATCTTGGATGTTCTAGATGCTGGTACACATAAAGAAATCATCGCTAAGCTAGATTATCTAGCTCCTGAATGCCCTCACTGTCAAGGACAAATGGCTAAATATGACTTCCAGAAAGAATCAAAAATTCCCTATTTAGAGTGTGCGGGTTACAAGACTCTCGTTCGATTGAGAAAGCGCCGTTTCCGCTGTAAAGTCTGTAGGAAAATGGCTGTCGCAGAGACTTCCTTAGTCAAGAAGAAGCACCAAATCGCAACCATCGTCAAGCAGAAAATCGCTCAAAAACTAATCGAGAAAGTCCCTATGACGGCCATCGCTGAAAGCTTAGATGTCTCTACTTCCACCGTCATTCGTAAATTGAAAGAATTCAAGTTCAAGACTGACCTTAACTACCTTCCAGAATACATGAGCTGGGATGTGGAAACAGTCAGGTAAGTGACTGTTTCAATCGGCAGATAGAGATGAACTTCATTGCACAGGATTTTGATTCCAGAAAGATCATAGCTATCTTAGATGGACGGACCCAAGCAACGATTCGCAATTATTTCCTTCGTTATTCTAGACAGGTCCGAAACGGAGTGAAAGTCATTACCATGGACATGTTTAGTCCCTACTACGATATTGCCAGAAAACTATTTCCAAACGCTAAAATCGTTCTGGATCGTTTTCACATTGTACAACATCTCAGCCGGGCTATGAACCGCCTTCGCATCCAAATCATGAATCAGTTGGATAAAAAATCGCACAAATATAAGGCACTCAAACGCTACTGGAAACTGCTCCAACAAGATAGTCGAAAACTAAGTCATAAACGCTTTTATCGTCCAACTTTTCGGTTGCATTTGACCAACAAAGAGATTCTGGAAAAGCTTCTCTCTTACTCTCAAGCACTCCGAGAACACTATGAACTCTACCAACTCTTACTGTTTCATTTTCAAGAGCAACAGGCTGACCATTTCTTTGGACTCATTGAAGATACCATTTCTTGTGTAAATTCTATTTTTCAAACTGTTTTTAAGACCTTTTTGAAAGATAAGGACAAGATCCTGAACGCACTGGAACTGCCCTACTCAAATGCAAAACTAGAAGCTACTAACAACCTCATCAAAGTCATCAAGCGAAATGCTTTCGGATTTCGGAACTTTGAAAACTTTAAAACTAGAATCCTCATCGCTTTGAATATCAAAAAGGAGAGGACTAAATCAGTCCTCTCCAGATTATAACTTTTCATCAACCCACTACAGTTGACAAAGAGCCCGAAAAAAAGGGATAAGTTGCAGATAAGTGAAAACCTCTAAAGTTGGAAAACTTTAGAGGTTCATGCTAAGGTTGAAAATGCTGGTGCAAGATAGCAAAGTAGTCTTCTGGATTGTGGAGAAATGGGAAGTGGCCGCTGTTTTTAATGGTGAACACCTGAGCGCTGGGACAGCGGCTGATGACAAAGTGCATGCTAGCACCAAAAATATCATTGTCACCGAAAGTCACGGTAATAGGAAAAGCAGGATCTTCTAGTCGGGGCAAGAGAGGATAGGCCATAATTTCCTTTCTTGTCTGATTGCCTGCTTGGACTGAAACATTGCTCATGTCTAGTTTCACATCATGAAAGGCTGGATAGTCGGCATTGTAATTACGGACAACTTGGCGAAAGAGAGCTTGCGAAGCGTTGGAACTACCAAGATTGCCGAGCAGAGAATAGATTTCCATTTTTAGCCATTCGATAGTCGTGCAGTGATTTTTATTGTAATTCATCATCTCTTTTTCCATTTGCTGCCACTGCTTGCTCGTGCCTGTTCCCGGAGAGGAAAGAAAGAGACTAAGAACCCGCTCAGGGATTTTGCTGGCGTAGATTTGCGCGTACAATCCGCCCCAGGAATGTCCCAAAAGGTGAAATTTATCTACATTGAAGTGGTCGGCAATCGTGTTGATGTCCGCAATGTAGGCTTCCATGCTGTAGTCGCCACTCAGGCAGGGCGATTTTCTCGTTCCCCGCTGGTGAAAGACAATCAGTTGATAATCTTTTTCGAGCTTAGGGATAAAGAGCTTGAAGTCATCAGGCGTTCCCGGTCCACCGTGCAGCAGGATAATCGTTTCCTTGTCAGGATTGGGATAGCAAACGGTGTAGAGTTGGTCGGATCCGTTTTGAATCATTGTTTCGATTTTTTGAGAATGGGTCATAGCTTTCCTTTCTATTAAAGTGCCCACCATTGGTAGAGGCTCCAGTAGAGGATATTGAGAACGACGATAAGTGAAGCGCTGCTGGTCAAGTAGGTCAAGATTTTTCGACCCTTGCTCACTTGGAAGGTTGAGCGCAGGAAGATGGGCAGCGCAGCATTGACCAGAAAAATCAGTGCTAAGAAGGCAAAGAGAATGGCTTGCCAGCGATAATCGGGCATGTACTTGCCCGAAACGGCAACGATGACGAGACCTGCTAGATTGACTAGGCTAACCAAAATCAGTCCGCAAGTGCCATAATGCCAAATTTTCCAACTTCTTGGAGTCGCTCTTTTACTTTCTTTCCCAAAAAGCAAGCGATACACCTTACCCAAAGCAGCTAACAAAAGAACAAGCACAGCATAAACAACTGCGAGACCCAGCAGAGCGACAGAACCATAATCCTTTACCACCTCCCAAAGCGAGAGCTTTTCTAAATGATTATAGGTTGTTTCAACTTCTGTTCGTCCTTGGCGATGTTGCCAAAGCCAGTAGTTGCTGAGTAGCAGATGACCGTCTTTGATCACATCTTTCACATAAAAAGTATAAACAGGAGTAAGGCGCGAAATAGAGGTCGGGCCTTGCTGAATGGAGCGGGAAGTCCGATACATGCCCTCCTGAAAGTCTTTTTGAGACTGGTTAGGGGCTTGCTTTTTCTTGCCAAAGACTAAATCGGGCAGACCGAAAGAAAAGGTGGCTTCTTCTCTCTGATTTACCATGGTAACCATGCCGATACCCGACTTGAAATCCAGCGAAATCATGGTTGAAAAACCGGCAAAAGAATGACCGCCGTGCCCTAAAATAGAGCCTATCTCATACTCTGTCACCCAAAAGCCGTGGGCATTCTTAGCGACTGCTTTATCTGAGAATGTAGAAGTTGTCTGATACAGTTCATTCCAGGTTTCTGGGCGCTTAAAGAGCTTTTCCTTTCTCAAAAGAGCTTGCGCGAACCGCTTGAAATCGGCAAAAGTCCCTGTCGCCTGCCCCGCTGGATAAATATCCGCGGGAAGCAATTTATCTAGATATAAACTTCCGATTGTATCATAGGTTTTCTCACCCTGCCGCTTGTCTCGGACATAGGTATTGTCCGACAAATCAGGTAAGAGAGCGGTATGGTTCATGCCCAAAGGCTGGAAAATATGCTCGTGGACATAATCCGCAAAGTCCTGTCCGCTGATGCGCTCCACGATATAGCCTGCTAGAGCTGTACTGTAATTGGAATAGGATGTCACCGTCCCTGGCTCATAAGTTTGAGCGGGCTGGCTTTTTAGTAATTCTTCCAAGCTCTTGCCTGTTCCTGTGTTCAGCGGCGTTTCATCAAAACCCGCTTGGTGGTTCATCAGATCCAGCATGGTAATGGGCTTGTCGTATTTGAGGTGTTTCAGGAAATCCTTGGGCAAATACTCTTTTATATCTGTTTTTAGGTCAATTTTTCCTTCTTCCCAAAGCTGCATGACGCTGAGCCAGACGGTCAATTTGGTGGCAGAGCCCCACTCAAAAACCGAGTTGTCGTCCACAGCCAGCTTCTTTTCCTTGTCCATATAGCCAAAGTTCTTTTGGTAAATGGTTTGGCCGTCCTTATCAAAGACTGCTGCCGCCAGTCCCGCGCTGGTTTTTTCGTGTTCCTTGTGGAAATTTTCAATTTTCTGACCGATTTGGTCATAAGGCGTGCCCGACGGCAATTTTTGCTGGTCAGCTCGAACTTGCGCTGCTCCAAAAGCCAGCAAGCCACATGTTACCAGCGCCACAGCGCTTTTCAAAAATGATGGTTTCATGATATCCTCCTTAAGATGTATTTTCCCCTTTGCACCCTTATCCTAACAAATGGACAATAGCAAATCTACCCCTTTTCGGTAAGTGGTAAGATTTCCTAAGTAAGTGGTAGAAAAAGTAGCTCTATAATTTCTGTAGTGGGTAAAACCGCTGTAGGAATGAGCGAAATGCTTTTGGATTTCGGAACTTTGACAATTTTAAAACTAGAATCCTCATCGCTTTGAATATCAAAAAGGAGAGGACTGATTTAGTCCTCTCCAGATTATAACTTTTCATCAACCTACTACGGTTGACAAAGAGCCGCTTTTCATGTAGCTAATAACTTATTGAATAACTTCAAAAACAGAAACCGTCAGATTTTCAACATAGAAAGGCTTCTTATGACGGCTATTGCCAACTACAAGGCACAGCTTATCTGCATTAGGCAGATAGTAAGGCAGGCCGCTGGCATTAAAAATGACTTGATAGTGCTTGTCATCCTTGATTTCAAAGATAATCAAGCCACTGCCCTGCTCTGCTGATTGGACAAAGACATGCTTATAAATGTCTTCATAGGTCTGATAAGAAAAGGCCTTGCAGCTTGTCTTGAGGCGAATGATGTCCTTGATAAAATCAATACTCTCTTGATGGTCCTGCAAAATATCCCAATTCAGCTGATTGACTGCATCTGGCGCATTGTAGCTGTTCATAGCCCTTTCGCGATCGCTATGCAGGACTTGGCCGTCCTCCCCCGTAGCTACGAGCTTGGTACGAGAAAATTCCTGTCCAACCTCCATGAAAGCCATACCTTGCATGAGTAGGTTCATGGCAGTTGCCAGCTCAATCCGCTTGGTGCGAGTCAGAACATCATCATCAGGATGCAGCTCCGCAAGCAAATCATGCAGATTGAAATTATCGTGTGCCTCAACGTAGTTAAGGACTTGATCAGGACTGAGATAGCTGCCTAGCTCACTGCTGCCAAGGATAGACTTAGCGACGATATCCTCCGTCGCCTGACCACTGACAAAACCAGCCTTGATGCCACCGTAAACCTCTGCTCCTTTGACCGCATCCCGCTCTGTATCATTGAAAAATCCAATCCGCGGCAACTGATAAGCATTGTCCTTCTTGGCCTTGTCTTCTGGTCTCAGGCCCGTTCCCATATCCCAGCCTTCTCCATAGAGCAGGATTCGCGGATCCACCTCATCCATAGCTTGACGAATGGCATTCATCGTTTCCACATCATGAATTCCCATCAGGTCGAAGCGGAAGCCATCTACATTAAACTCCTCTACCCAATACAGAAGAGAGTCAATCATAAACTTGCGGAACATCTCATGTTCGCTGGCTGTCTCACTCCCCACTCCAGTTCCGTTTTGGAAAGAGCCATTAGGATTCATCCGATAGTAATAATCCGGTACTGTAGCCTGAAAAGCAGAATCATAGGTCGAGTAGATGTGATTGTAAACAACATCCAGTGTCACAGAAATCCCCGCATCATGGTAGGCCTGAATCATCGTTTTCAAATCGCGAATAGCCTGCGCTGGGTCAGCAGGATTGCTGGAAAAGCTAGTCTCTGGAGCATGATAATTCTGCGGGTCATAGCCCCAGTTGTAGATTAGCTCTCCATTTTCATCATAGTCCTTGTGACGGTCAGACACGGGCTGAAGCTGGACAACATTAACGCCTAAATCACTGATATAGTCAAAGCCTGTCTTTTGCCCTTGATGATTGGTAGTGCCTTTTTGACAGGCTCCCAAGAAGGTCCCGCGCAGCTGACTATCCACGCCAGAAGTTTCCGACTTGGTCAAATCACGAATGTGCATCTCATAAATCACTGCTTGATTTGGATTATCCAAGCGCCAGAAAGCTTCTTTGCCTTGTCGGACCTGAAAACCAGCTACCTCTGTCTCATCCGCTCCAAGAATCGCTGAGCGTTTGCCATCTGGACTGGTCGCAACAGTATAGGGATCTCGAGTATAAAAATTGCGGTATTCAAAGCTAACATGGTAGTGATAAGTTTTGCCGGTCAAGTCTTCTGCTATTTCAACTGACCAGACACCGATGGTATTTTCCTTATGGTCGTGGGAATATCGGTCACCTTTTTGCATTCGGAAGATTTCATAAACAGAAGCTTGATTGTCAGCTGATTCATAGACTACCAGCTCTACCTTCCTAGCTGTCGGTGCCCAAACTTTGAAAGTATGTTTGCCGTCCGCCTGACGGTGTCCCAACCAGCCTTGATAGCCCCAGCATTCATCAAAATAGTCTGTTCTTAGAGCCATATCAAAGTTATGCGGACGCCGGCGTGAATACTGGTGACTCGTCGTTGCAGCCTGCAGGGAATAATAAACCTGCGTATCTCCCTCAATCAGCCAAATTTCCGTAACCAGATGAGGAGGTAACAGATCAATATGATAGTCACAGGACTGGCTAGACCAGTCTGAACGTTTGATAATCACATGAGCATGATCTAAGGGCTCCCAGGTTTGAAATGATAATTCCCCCTGAATACCAAAATAATCAAGTTTGGAAAAGGCTGCTTCCTTTCCCCATTGGTTTATTTGCCACTGCCACATATCATAGGAGAAATAATCTCCAGTAGGATTGTGGTAATGGACTAAGACTTTATAGTCTAGCATGTTCTTTCATCTCTTATCTAAAATTATTCTATTGAAAGGGCAGTCTGACTGATTTCATCAATATTGGCAAAAAATTCCAAATGGCCGTGCAGCACTTCCAGTTCAACAGGCGTATCACCGCCGTATTCTCCATCCAAATTCAGCATAAATGGACCTTTTTTATCTAAAACTTCCAGCTGCAGCTTGCTTGTTTTGAGGTATTCTACATTGATATCTCCAACGTGCTGACCGCCATTGATAGCCTGCATCATCAGACTCAGCATATCAAAGAGATTGGCTGTCTTGACCAAAATCAAGGTAAAATTCCCGTCATCTAATTTAGTATCTGGCGCTAGCTTTTCAAAACCACCAATGGAGTTGGTCAGAGCCGCAAACATGAGCGAAATCTTCCCTTCAAAGACACCGTGGTCGTGCATGATACGAACCTTGCGGAACTTAGAGCGAGGGAGCTTTTTTGCTCCTTCTGCAACATAGGCAAAGTAGCCTAGGCGGGATTTGACCTCGCTAGGAACGCTGTAAGTTAGCTCTGTCAGGGTTCCAGCTGCTGCAATATTAATAAAATACTTGTTACCATAGGCCCGGCCAATATCCATCTTAATGGTCTGGTTCTTTTCAATAATACGGGCTGCCGCTACTGGATCTCCCATGGGAATCTTCAGAGCACGCGCATAATCGTTGGTTGTACCAGTTGGAATAAAGGCCAATTTAGGCCGTTCATCCAGATTCGCCACACCATTAACTACCTCATTGATGGTACCGTCGCCGCCTGCCGCAATAATCAAATCAAATCCTGCTTTTGCTGCTCTTTCAGCTTCTTTTTGAGCAGAAAGAGGCGCTGGAGTGGTTTGGTAGGCGCTGGTTTCATAGCCCACATCCTCCAAAACATCCAGAACTTCCGCTATATTTTTCTTAATAATTTCCTGTCCCGAAGTCGGGTTATAAATCAATCGTGCTCGTTTAATCTTATCCTTCATACTTCAGCCTCATAAGCTATCAAGCCAATCTTCATCCCGAATTTCAATTCCTAACTCCTGAGCCTTGGCCAGCTTACTACCGGCATCTGCGCCAGCTACTACCAGATCCGTTTTTTTAGAAACAGATCCAGAAACATTAGCACCTAGACTCTGCAATTTTTCTTTAGCTTGATTGCGTGTCAATTTTTGTAATTTACCAGTCAAAACAACCGTCATACCTGATAGGGCTGCATCAGCCGCTGCCTTTTGTCCCAGATAGTCCAGATTCACACCTGCTTCCTGCAGTTCCGCCAAAAGAATCTGAGAGCCTTCCTGCTCAAAATAGGTATGCAGGCTTTGGGCAATCACCGTCCCAAGACTGTCGATAGCCGCAATCTCTTCTTGGCTGGCCTGAGACAACCTAGGAATATCATGGAATTTCTCCAGCAAAATCCGACTGGCCTTGCTTCCCACATGGCGAATCCCCAAGCCAAACAAGAGGCGTTCAGCTGAGTTTTTCTTGGAAGCTTGAATAGCAGTATACAACTTATTTGCTGATTTTTCCTTAAAGTTCTCTAGTTCTAGTAAATTTTCTATCGTTAGCCGATAGATTCCAGCCACATCCTTGACTAGATTTTGAGCAAAGAGCTTCTCTACCACTGCTGGACCAAGGCCGGTAATGTTCATGGCATCCCGGCTAGCAAAGTGAATCAAGCCCTCCTTGATCTGGGCTGGACAGAGCGGGTTAATGCAGCGCAGAGCCACTTCGTCTTCAAAGTGCACTAGCTCACTCTCGCAGCTTGGACAATGGCTTGGCACTTCCAAAGCCTCTTCTGACACCCGCTTGGACTCGACCACTCGCAAGACAGCTGGAATAATATCTCCTGCTTTATAGACGATAACTGTGTCTTTCTGACGAATATCCTTCTCGGCAATGTAGTCCACATTGTGCAAGGTCGCTCGGCTAACTGTCGTTCCCGCTAGCTGGACAGGCGTCAGATTAGCTGTCGGAGTCACAACTCCCGTCCGACCCACTGTCCAGTCAACAGATAGAAGCTGGGCTTCCTTTTCCTCAGCTGGAAACTTATAGGCGATAGCCCACTTAGGTGCCTTGACAGTAAAGCCAAGCTCCTCTTGCACCGCCAAGTCATTAACCTTGATGACAATACCGTCAATTTCATAAGGCAGGCTATCCCGCTCCTCAGCGATCTTTTCGATAAACTCCCAAACTGATTCAATAGAGTCCGCCAGAATATGAGTAGGATTGACTGAGAAGTCCAAATCTGCCAGCTTGTTTAAGACCTCTTCTTGGCTGCCAACCTGAGTAGGACTGGCTTCTTGGTATAGGAAAGTCGCTAGATTGCGCTTAGCCACAACTGCTGTGTCCAGCTGGCGCAAGGTTCCCGCTGCTGCATTACGTGGATTGGCAAACTCAGGCTCACCATTTTCCTGTCGCAGCTGATTGACCGCATCAAAGGATGCCTTGGGCATATAGCACTCTCCGCGAACCGTAATGTCCAGCGGTTCTTTCAAAGTCAGTGGAATATCCTTGACTCGCTTGAGATTTTCAGTAATGTTTTCACCAACAGAACCATCCCCCCGAGTCGCTCCTGCTACCAAGATTCCATTTTCATAGGTCAGGGAAATAGAGAGCCCATCAATCTTGAGTTCACAAAGATAAGAAACTTGTGGAAATTCCTTGCGAACCCGCTGGTCAAAGGCTAGTAATTCTTCACGTGAAAAAGCATCCTGCAAACTAAAGAGAGGATACTGATGTGGATATTTTTCAAATCCTTCTAAAATCTTCCCTCCCACCCGATGCGTTGGGCTATCAGGTAGGATATCGGTTGGGTATTTTTCTTCTAACTCCGCTAACTCACGATAGAGTCTGTCATACTCGCTGTCCGATACACTTGGCCTGTCTGCCGTATAATACTCATGGGCATATCGGTTGAGCAATTCTACTAATTCTGACATTCTTTCTTTCATACTTCTATTTTATCACAAATACACAAAATCTTCCTCTATTTGTTCCCAATTCTTCCTAAAAAACAAAAGGACATAAAAAGAGCGGAAATACCGCTCTCTGCTGTCTTATTTTTTTAACCCTATTATATCATATTTCACAAAAAAGGCGAACATTCTGCTAGAAATGTTCGCTTTGATTAGTGTTTAAAGTTTTGTTGGTCTTACTTTGTATAATTTCATTTTGTAGATAATCCACAAGGCACTCAAGACAACACTGCAAGGTCCTACTGGTGGGTAGATGAAGGGAGAAAAAACAAGTCCAAGGATTTTTATGGCATAGTCAATTTGTTTTGATTGTCCATAAATCGTTAAAATAGCTGGTGGTAAATCAGGATTAGCTTCATGGACAGCATGACCTAAACCATAAAAAGCAAAAGTCACTAGCAAAGCCTCTGCAACATACAAGGTAGCTGCAACAGAACTATAAAAATGACTGCCAGCAAAGCTTGTCATGTAAGGAAAGAAAGAGGCTGTAAATAATAAAAACATATTCCACCAAATGACCGATATTGTAATTTGTTTAACATGCTGCCATTCATTGTGGAGATTAATCCACATCACGGTTAACCAGAAAAAAGAAATACCATAGACTGCAAAATTTTCCCTCAAGTCCCAAACTGCCTGCCAAGTGGCTTGCGCTGGTTTTTGCAATTCTAAAATCAAAACGGTCATGATAATGGCTAATAGTGCATCTGTAAAAGCCATCATTCTCTCTTTTGACATACTTTTCCTTTCTCCAATAAGTCCTTATAAGGCATTTTTTGACGGTGGGTAAAAGTCTAAACCTTGCTTGGTTCCTTCTAACATTGCTGGGGTATAGCGGTATTTCTCAACTTTTTGCCAATCAAAGCTTGTCTCAATCTCAGTCTCTCGTCCTTCGTTTATCAATGCTACTAAGTCTGGATTGAGCATGACGGTTTTTCCTAAAGCGACAAAATCTGCAAAACCTGTCTGATAGGCTGCTAGGATATCGTCAGCTGTATAGAGATTGCCAACACCGATCAAAGTCATTAAGAGAAATGCTTTTGGCTTCCGGAACTTTGAAAATTTTAAAACGAGAATTCTTATTGCTTTGAATATCAAAAAGGAGAGAACCAATTTGGTCCTCTCCAGGTTGTAACTTTTTATCAACCCACTACAGTTGACAAAAAGCCTAAAAAATCTATTTTATCTATCATCTACTCCACCCCGCTGATACCAGTATAGCAAAAAAGAGGGCGATTGCCCTCTTTCGACATCTATTTTTGTTCAGCAATTTCTAAAAAGACTTGTTTGAAATCCTCATAAATCTTAAAAGCTGTTTTTAAAATATCTTCCAATTCGTCGTAGTCACTGAAAATCGGCTTTTTGATACGATAACTAGGGTCAATTAGTCGCTTAGAATAAACACCCCAAGGGGCTCCCGCAAGCACTTGTTTGCCCTTAGTTACTGCCCAAATAAAATCAACCGTTCCATTGTAGAGGATGAAATGTAAACCAAAAGTATAATCGCCTATTTCTTGATAAAATTTTAAAAATTTCTCTTTGGGGTCAAAACCGGGAATATAGCCAGCCTCTGAAATCATATCCATAACTAACTCACCGTCAAGATATTTCAATCGAGTTTTATCACCCAATCTTTCTAAATCATACTCTTTCGATAAAGCTCCATAACGTTTGATAAAGTCAATATTAAGCAGAGCCTGCTTGACTTGTGGATCTATTTCCATTACTCTGCTTTCAGTCTTTTTCTCGTTTCCATGAGAATAATTCCCAGCATATTTTTACCAGTCCCGTCACCATTATCCGCCCAGTAGTTATCATTTTTCGTATGTTCAATCAAAGTAGCATGCCCAGTCGCTAATAGCTCTCTCCTAATTGCAGGATTCTGGCAGAATTTTTCAAAAACAGCTAACCTCATGATGTCATCCTTTACCACTTCCCAGTCCGAACGCAAGGGATTTTCTCGATTGCGCCCCTCTAAAGCAGCGTCCATTGGTGACTTCAAGCGACGAATTTTTTCTTGAATAGCTTTGTCCAAAAACTTTTGAGCTTGAAAATAATGCTCCGAAGTTGACCAGATTAGTCCATTTATCTCAAAAGGGTAGGGAGCGAAATTCGACAGATAGCCATAAGCATCATTTACCCGATAAAATTTAATTTCAGTCATTTTCTTCTCCATCTAAGCCAAAATCAGCCAATGTTTTGCCTTTTTCAGTCAAGATTTTCTGAACAAAAGTTTCATCCACCTCTAAAAGCAACTTAAGAGCGTCATGAATGCGCCAATAGTTCCTCTCTTTATCGTCAATAATAGCTGTCAAAAAGTCCTCTAAAACTGGGATATATTCTGTATAAACTTCTTTATGAATATCTAAATCTTTTTTTATTAAAAAACCAATTTGCGCAATACTATAAGATGAATGTACTGCTTGCTTAATGATTGAAATAATCGTAGGATATATCCTTTTACGAGCTTCTTGTTCTTTATGTAAATCAGTTTGACTCGCCCAATAGCCAATTAACGCATCTAAAATATGTTTGTTGGTGTCATCATAAGGATGTAGATGATGAGGGATAAATCCCTTCGTTTCTCCTTTCTCAAACAAGTCTATCAAAGTATTCAGACCGTCTTCCACCCCCCAATTTGTCAATAGCAATGCAGCATCAAAACGCACTGCCAAATCATCTGAATGGAGTAAATCTCGTAATTTATCAACTCTTTCTTTAGGAACATCTTCTAAATCCAGCTCCTGCGGAATATCCGTATAATCAACATTCTCTGGAATGTCGTAAAGTAAATGATGAATTTCTTGTTCGTTCATTAGTTTATCCTTCTATTCGATAAAATGAAAATACTCTGGTGGAATGGCACCCTTGATTAAGACTTCCCCGTCTCTCTGGGCATTCGCTACATCTCCCTTAGCTCTTTCAATTTTTTCTTTTAATTTTTTAGAATGAGGTTGAGGCTTGCTCTCCAAAGAATCTACACGCGCTTGAAGTTCTTTCATCAATTCATCATGGGTAACAATTTCCACATCTTTCAGCTTGCCAGATTCAATATCTTGTTGGATTTTAGCTGTATCAATGTGTATTTTACTCCCACCATATTCTTTGGGTGCTCCTGTTACAGACGGATCTGTAGTCGAAATATATGGACTTTCCTTAGAATTTCCACCTCTAATATGGGAATGAGGCTGTCCTTTTCCGTCTACATTTGCTGGCACCAGATAGCCATTTTCATCAATATGAGCCTTTAGGTTTCCCTTATGATTATATATATCATAAAAATTACTATCTTGACGCGTAACATGAGGAGGTACTTCTTTTTCTGTCGTTGGGATTTCACTCGTTCCACCTGTCTCTTCAACCTTCCCAGCCTTATTGGCTTCGGTATCCACCTCTTCTGGCTTCTGCACCTTCTTGCCAGCGTCAGGGGTGACTTCGGGTTGTCCGGCTTTGGGGAGGTCGGGCTCTTGCGCCTTGACTTTCGGAACGGCGCTGGCACTAGCCGCAGCTGCGTCAATGTCTGGTTTGACCTTGGTTTCCATTTCTGGCTTAACCTTGGTCGGATTGACTTCGGCTGGGCGAGTCACTTCGATATCGGGCTTCTTGGTCACGTCCACTTCTTTCGGACGGCTGTTTGGTGACACCACCTCGCTCGGACGAGCTTGGCTGACCTCCGGCTTCACGGGCTTACCTGTATCCAACTCGCTGTTGGTCTTATCCACCGCTGGACGGCTTGGATTGTCAATCTCGGGTTTCGCCGTTTTAGTGGTATCAATTTCTGGCTTCTTACTTGGACCAGTTATCTCTGGACTGCTTGCACGGTCAATCTCAGGCTTGCTTGTCTTCGTCACATCAAGCTCTGGCTTCTTGCTTGGGCTTGGTATTTCTTGATGTTGAGGCGTCTGAATCTCTGGTTTTGGCTTCTTGCCTGTACCAAGCGTAGACGGATCCACATCTGTGTCCGCATGGGTCTTCAAGCCTGCATTGCCCGCTGGCAGATCCACACCTTTCCCACTACTTGGCAAGTCCACATCAGCTCCACTGCCACCCTTGCCAAATCTTGCTCGAGCTTTATTTCCAAGAGCAGTAGCTCCATGACCAATCGCACGCCCTATTCCAAATTGGAGTGCGGCGCCCAAGGGGTCATCCTGCATTGCAGACACCGTATGAGCGATGTCATTGGCATCATCGGCATAATTGACAGCTTTGCCTACCGTCTGTACCGTCGTAGAGGCGGCTTTCCCTGTCTTGGCAAGCACGCTGGCATAGGTCGCAAAGCCACCGGTCGCTGCCGTCAAGACTGCGTCCACACCTGCCCAGATACGCTCCCCGTCAGTCAACCGTTTCCCCGAAATGGTCTCCCCGCTAATCGCCTGATAACCGCTATCTGCCACCAGATAAGCAGTCCCTGCTCCGATAAGGATAGGAGCTAGGGTACCGCCACTCAGGACGCTCCCTGCGATAATGGCACCCACTGCTATAATTTTACCACCAATTTCAACCCACTGCAACCAGCCTTTGTTGTTCTCCTTCCAAGTCGAGCGCGCCCGCTCGTACTCGCCGACTTGCGTCGGAAACATAGCTTCCATGAGCTGTTGGTCGCTCAAGCCCTTGAGCTTTTCGTAATTCTCATGATCTTCTTTCTCAATTTTCGCCAAGCCTTCTTTTGCCAGCTTGAGCTTAACATCGTAGAGTTCCTTGGCAGCGGGTATCGGTGTTTTGTCGCTATTGACAATATCCGAAATACTGTAGTGCTCTGTGGTGGTGTACTCTATCGCAGTCCCGTACTCATCGTAAGCCGTGTTGGTTTTCGTATAAGTCAAATACTTACTCTTATACTGGTTTTTCCCTTCGTTGACCTTATTGAGACTCTCCAAAGCATTATCCAAACCCTCAAAGAATTTCCCGTCAATATTTTGGACGATTTCCTTGTGGACTTTCTTAGAGGCATCCAAGCGATGAAGAGCATGGTGCTCCGCATCTTCAAAAGGACCGACGGGCATGTCACGCCCCAAAGTCGCTTCTCCCGTTGCCACATAGAGATGAGCTAAGCCCTCAGAATTGACCTTATTTGACACTTCATCAATATCGCGTAGCAAGTCCTTTACGCAGTTGATGTTGCTGTGAAACCAACCCGTCTTAGAGCCTTCTTTAAAGTCAGGTTCATTCGTATAATATTTAGCCATTGTAACTCCTCTCTATCAGGCTCCACCAGTACCGATGATAATATCAGAAGACTTGGTCCCCTTCATATTCTTGTGAATTTCACCATTCTCGTCTTGAATAGATTTTTTCAGCTTGTCAACAGAGCCCTTAGGATCGTCTTTTATCCCCTGCTTGTCCTCAGCAGAAGTCTCGGAGCTATATAAAATACTGTTGGCGATGTCCATAGCCAGTATCTTATCAGTATCAATAAATTCGCTATAGGTGGTCTGTGTGTGCTTAAATATGACCTCGGTCAAAGTCTGAAAAGTCTGCGCTTTCGTGACAAATCGAATCAGCTGATTCTCATTTCCAACCATACGATTATGCACTTCTCCCTTTGAAGTGAGCGCAGGCAAGCCGTCAACTCCTTCTTTTAATTTCGTACTCAGCTGGGTTGCTGAAGTGACCATAGTTCGGATATGGAGCAAAAGCTGTTCCTGCTGCGTTAGGTCAATACTAATTTTGTCTGCCATATTACACCCTCACTTTCAAATCGTGGATAATCTCATCTCGTAATTCCTCACCGTCCACCGAGCGAATGCGTTCATGCGCCACATCAAACTCATACAAGCCCGATGGCGCCTCCAAAAAGAGACTGTCTTTCAGCAGCTCCTTGCGCCGAAATGTCTGCAAACGAATGGCTTCATTGTCGGCATAGTAAGCCTGTAAGCGAAAAGCCGAAAAAGGTTCCCAGCTGTAGTAAGCGTAGTTCTTGCGCTTCTCTTCCAAGTCCTTCAAAATCGGATGAATGTCTTTCAAATGCGCCAGAAAAACCAGGCTATGCAAAGTTTCAATCACATATTGATTATCGCCAATCTGCTTGATGACCGTCGTCGTCCACTTGTTGCTGTCGGTTTCCTGCGCGCAGAAATAATTGCTGTCCACCTGACAATGGTAAATCGCCTTGTGATAACGCTCCAGAAAAGCGCCGTAATAAGCGCACTCTTCCGTCGGCTCGTTATCAATCACCAAGCCCATTTTCCCCAAGTCCTCGTAGCCTTTTTCTAAAACCTGGCGCAGATTTTCCAAGCGAGTTTTTCCCTCTTCGCTAGGCAGGGGCAGAAAGAAGAGGTCATCCGAATAATCGTTAAACATGTGTAAGGCGTAAATCGCCTCCAAAGTAAAAGTCTTCATCCGTTGTCAATCTCCTTTTTTACATTGGCTTGGGAAGTTGAATTGAGCAGGGTTTCCAGCCCCTCAACAGCCGTTTTCAGCTCCTTCACGCTAGAAGAAAAATCACCTTGGTACTGTTTGAGAAAATCCTTCAGCCCCAGATATTGCTCCTTAGCCTTTCCGCTCCAGAGGCTCTCACTGCTTTCCATAGCGGAGATATTAGAAGGAATGGTTGTCTCTATCAAAGTCACGGCTGCTTTTAGATTTTCCAACACCGCAGCAATATTGCTACTTTCGTATTGTACCGTCTCAGCCGTATAACGGTCTTGAATATCATTGATATTTGTATTCATTTATACACACTCCTCCTTAATTACCACATTCTTTCGAAAGGATTCCATTTTCCTTCATTGTATTCAGATTTAGCACTATCAATCTGACTGTCAAGGCTACTGATTTTCGATTCTAAAAGATTGTGCAGATTGACGAATGACTGATTGGCGTCACGAACATAGTCGCGGTATTTTTTCATCGTTTTGACATCTTCTTTGAGATGTTCAGAAAGATTGCTGATGTAATGATAGCCCTCTTCACCGTCTACAATGCCGATGATTTTTTCACAATAATCGATAAAATTGTTCATATCATCCAGACTACGCATATGACTCAAACTATGCGACCGAATACTATTTCGCACCCGCTCATATTTTCTCTTTTCACCGCTCAGGTTTTCTACCCTGCTTTTCAATTCTTCATCACTTGCCATACTCTTCTCCTTCCTTAATTACGATACTGTTGGATAATCTCGTAGATTTCCTTTTTTTCTTTCTCTGCCATGCCCGACTGATAGCTTTGCACAAAGACAAAAGCCACAACTACGAGCGCTGGAAGAAGCATCAGATATCGCTTTTTCCGCATAGACATAGGCACCACGACCTCTTTGGTCTTAACAGCTTTAAATTCTGGGTGCTCTTTTTCTATTTGATTTTTTGCCATAAATAGAGGAAAAGCCCCGACAAACCAAATAGGGAGCATAATAATCGTGAGAATAGAAAAATACCTATTGTAGGACGGTAAATCATTATATAGTAATATAATGACACCCGCCACTCCAATAAGGTATGCAAGTCCCCACCAAAGAAGCCAATGATAGGCCTCTTTTTTGATTATCAAATACTCCCTAAGCTGCTCATTTTGTTCCATACAGAACCTCCTTGCGTTGTTTTTTTGGTCTCCCCTACCAAGAAGTTTAATGAGACTAATCTTAGTCTAAATGTACACTTCTAGCATACCATGAAGTAAAAAAATATGCAAATGCTTCCAATCTGTCTATTTACACACATCAGAGCCACAAAAAGCCTATTTTGTCAAATCAATACTTTTTGCAATCTGGTTAATAATGATAGCTCCAGCAATCAAAGAAGCAAATTCTCCAATGGCCGTTGTAAACCAAGTCAGGAAGAATGGCAGGCCTTGCAAGAAGTGTAATTCTGCAGCAATAGTCACCATCGAAATAGAAAAGAATACTGCAAAATAGAAATGATCCAAACGAATCAAGCCTTTAATCAGATATTGATTCTTATAGCGACTGAAAAGATAGACACCTAGTGACAGGAAGACCAAGGTGGATCCGCCGCCAACAAAGACATCAATGATTCCAAAACTATATAGATTGGCAATCATACAGCCAATAGTCACACCCATGATATATTTCCGATTATAAAAGGCCATAAAGTTCATCATTTCAGAAATTCTGAACTGGTAAGCACCAAAGCTAATCGCATTTAAAGGGGGCGTAATCGTAAGGGCAACATAAATGGCAGCAACAATGGCAATCTTAGCCAAATCACGAACTGTCAGTTTTTCTTGTTTCATGTTTTCTCCTTTAGCGGCTTTACCGCGTGTAATATGCTTGGCGAAAGAAGCTAAGCGCCAAGGGTTGCGCCCCATGAGTGGAGCATCATTAGTTGATTCCCCCACAGATTTGGCAACCCAACTAGTATAGCATAAATCCCAGAAATATGATAGACTATCTTTATGAAAACTTTAATCAAAAAATTCTTTGACAATGAGGTTCTGTCCTATCTTTTCTTTGGTGTGGCAACAACTGTCGTATCCGTTGTCAGTCGGATGCTCTGCTATGAATTGACGGGAAACGAACTACTGGCTACAATAATAGGTGATATTCTTGGTATTCTCTTTGCCTTTGTAACCAACGATACTATCGTTTTCAAGCAAGCAAGGAGTGGCTGGCCTTCTAGACTTATCAAATTTTTCACTGCACGTTTGGCTACTATGGGCTTAAATTTACTATTGACTTTTATCTTTGTCACTAGTTTCCCACAGATTATAGGCCAGTTTGTCAATAACAATATTAAAATGGTCAATACCATCGAAACCTTCATTGCCCAAGTACTTATTATCGTCCTCAACTATATCTTTAGTAAGATTTTTGTCTTTAAAAACAAGAAAAAATAACAACAAATCAGTCTATTTCACCCTATAAAAGCAAATCTGGACCAGATAATTCTGATCCAGATTTTTTTATTCTCAGATTTCCAAGCTTGGATTATCAAGCGTCAGGTGGGTGATTTCACCTTTGACACCAAAATAGTCCTCAATCAGAGTCTGAAGCTCTATCATAGCTGCTTGGGCACGCACTGCCTGCTCTTCGTTGATGGACTCGATAACCAAGATGGCATTCTTGGTCTCCTCGGTCAGCATAGTTCGCTGGGCCTCTCGCCAGTTAAGGCAACGGCAGACAGCTCCCTCTTCATCATAGTAGATGATTTCTTCTGGCAGTGCCGGTGCGTCACTCTCAGCACCCAATGGGAAAAAGGCTTCCCCACCCTTGGCTTTTCCTAGATGAAGACCTCCGACAATCTTATCCAAATCCTCACCGCCACAAGGAACTGCATAAGACAGCGAGACACTGTTATAGATATCAACCAAAGGATTGATTGGATGAAATTCCCTCCCCTGACTAACCCGTTTGAGCAGGGCTTCGATAGAGGATCGTGCTCCTTTCTTGGTCTTGAATTGGCTGAAAGCCTGCCGCCACTCCTGAATGACTTCATTTTGAGTGAAGTTCTCATCTGGAATAAAGTCCTCAGCTCGTTTTGCTCCCTTATCCAGGAGGGATTTGAAATATGAGTCCTTACTCTCATCCACACTATTATCAATCCCCTTGACCACTAAAACACTAATCTGAGCTTCCGGAAATACTTGCCAAAATTCATGTTCAACTGTAACTTTCATGATGCACCTCTTCAATCTTAATAGTTTCTTTTTTGTCCTTTTTTGACGGCTTCCCAGTCACCTGTGATGTTTTCACGCACTCGGACCAGCATTTTTTCCAAGGCTTGCACTTCCGCCTGAGAAAAGCCCTGCAGGGATGTCTCTTCAGAATAGTCATTCTCCGCTAGGATAAAAGGATAAAGTGTTTCCCCTTTTTCCGTCACAAACCATTCCTTGTTCTTCTTGTTGTCTTTGGCTGCCTTCTGCTGGACCAAGCCCTTGGCCTCTAGCTTCTTGACAGAGCGGGCAACCGTTGAGCGATCCACCTTGAGCAGCTCCGACAGCTCCTCTTGGATAATTCCCGGATTCTCCGCGATTCGCACCAGATAAAGATATTGCCCCCGTGCCAGCTCTATGTCACGGAACTCAATATTAGCAATGGAATCCAAAGCCCGGGCGATAATCCCAATTTCCCGCAATACTGACATATCCCCTCCTTTGATTTTTATTCGAAACTATTATAACACATTTTGTTGCAAATGCAATAAAATTATTCAAAAAGAAAAAGAGGAAAATCCTCTTTAAATTGAAAAAATGCAAGAATTTAACAAAGGTTTTATCTTCTAGTATTTTTCTACTGTTCCTCTGTTTTTTTCAACACAATATGATTTAAAACACTAATATATTGTCCATTCTCAGCTTCAATACTGATATCCACAGAAAATTCTACATATCCTCTATTAGTTAAAGTAATACTCACATAACTCTTAATATTATAATTCTTTTTTTCTCTTTTACAAAATCAAGGTAATCATTAGCTTTATAAGTAATGGTTTGTAAAGTTGTCTGTTGAATTTGGCTCCCCATCATTATAACCAATATTATAATTTCCCTCTAATATATTGCCTTTTCTGTCTAAATCTATTTTATGGTGTTGTAAAGTACTTGAGGGATTCTCCTGTTCCAATAAATAAGAGCTATATTCTTGAACAGTTGATAAATCTTTCTTTTCTGCTGCTAAAAAGTTAAAGAAAGGCTTGAAGCTATTTTCCAGAACATATTCTTCCTCTGTTCGATTTTCAGGAACCGAGGGATTCAGTGTCCTACAACCAGTTAGTGTAATTATGGAAAATATTCCACCTAACAGTAGCCATAAAACAATTCTACTTTTTCTTCACATCTTATCATCCTCTTCTACCATTCTTAAATAATGTCATATTATAATTCACCTTCCCCATCCTGCTCCTTCTTCTTGAAAGTAAAGCGGCCTGTGCTTTCAACTTTAAACCCTGACTCACAGCAGCTCTGGATACTGGCATTGAGTACTGCGCCAACAATCAAAATTTTAGCAATCATGATAAACCAAAACATCATCACAACCATAATGATGGAGCTGAAAAAGCGAACATCAACCAGATGATTTAAATAATTATCCATGTAGACAGAAAAGATATTCAGCAAGGCCAGAATGGTCAGAAGCACAAAGGCACTGCCAGGCAGAACATAGCGTTTTTTGCTGATTTTCACATTAGGCAGAAAATAATAGAGCATAACCAAAACCGCAAAGAGTAAGGCGTAAATCAGGGGCTCGGTAAAATGCTGCAAGTGTTGATAAAGCTGGTTATCTAACTTCCAGTAAGTACGGAGGAAGTCCAGCGACATATGGCCAAACATGGTCAGAAAGAGGGTAAAGGCAAAGAGAATCTGCAGACCAATACTGACAACCAAACTCATGACGCGATGAGAAATCAGCCCTCGGCTCTTGGCTACCCCATAGGCTTTGTTAAAGGCAAACTGAAGGAAATTCATGGACTTGGAAAAAGTCCAAAGAGCTGACAAGACTGAGAAGCTCAACAGGCCAGTCGAAGGCTGGGTCAGCACTTCACGCATAACTTTTGCTACAACATCATATAAAGTCTCTGGCAGCATGTCCTTGATAGCTGTCAGAAAATCCGCAATTGGAATATTGAAATAAGGCAGAATATTGACAACAATCAAGAGCAAGGGAAAAACGGAAATCAGCCAATAATAAGCAACTGCAACGCTGGTCAGCTCACTATCTGCTGCCCGATAAAAGCGGAAAAATGCTCTTAAAAACTGATTTCTGCGAATCTTGGCAAATAATTTCTTCACTCTCTTCTCCTTCAAAAAAAGCTGAGACAAGTGCCCAGCCTTTGATTTCTAATAAGTTCCTTCTTCTCCCTGGCTGGTCAGAATGACAGGACCATCTTTTGTAATGACAAACTGATGCTCATACTGACAGGACAGGCCGCCATCCAGCGTTTTATGTGCCCAGCCGGTCTCAAAGTCCGTATCAATTTCCCAAGTACCTGTATTAATCATGGGCTCAATAGTCAAAACCATTCCCTCACGCAAGCGCAAGCCGCGTCCTGCTCGACCGTAATGCGGTACCATAGGCTCCTCATGCATGGTTGGGCCAACACCGTGACCGACCAAATCACGCACAACACCATAGCCATGACTTTCAGCGTATTCCTGAATAGCTGCGCCAATGTCGCCGATGCGATTGCCAACCTTGGCAGCCGCAATTCCACGATAGAGACATTCCTTAGTCACATCCATCAGCTGCTGAGCCTCTGGGCTAATCTTTCCTACAGCATAGGTCCAGCAAGAGTCTGCCACACCGCCCCGGAAGCTCTCTGTATGCTGCTTCATCTGTTCCACATTGTCAAAATCTAGCTTGGACACATCCAGCTCGGCCTTATCAACCAGGCCAACCACCATATCAACGCTGATGACATCACCTTCTACCAGCTTCTGATGACGGGGAAAGGCATGGGCCACCTCGTCATTAAGAGAGCAGCAAGTCGCATAAGGATAGTCCATGACAGAGCCTTCAACACCAATCTGCAGGGGCAGGGCATTGTCTTCTTTACAACGCTTGCGGACATACTCTTCGATGTCCCACATGTCAATGCCTGGCTTAATCAAGTCTCTCAAACCGATATGGACCGAAGCCAAAAAATCTCCACTCTTGTCCATCAAGTCAATTTCACGCTGTGATTTTAAAGTAATCATTCTTTTTCTAAATTCCTCTTCTTAATTAATTTTCACTGTAATCGTCGCTTTGGCAACCAGCATCGCTTCCAGATACATCTCAAAGTCAATAATAGCTGTTCGCCTAGTCTGACGAATAATACGTGGCTGGATATGCAGCAGATCATCAATCTGAACCGCCTGAAAGAAATAGATCATCAGCTGGTCGATTATCAGGCTGCGGCCGCTGTTGACCATGAGCTGCTGGGTAATCCGAGTCAAAATTTCTGTCAGCACACCGTTGGCCAGCACACCATTTTGCTCCAGCATAAATGGCTCAACAGTAAAGGAAAACAAATCATCCTGACGGCTAATCTTCTGTCCCACTTGCTCACTGAAAGTCGGCAGGCTAGAAATCTGAGAACGGCTCATTTTCTCCATAATGTCCCGCCGCGTGATTACACCTAGTAAGGTCTGGTTGCTGCGCACTACTGGTATCATTTCAAAATCTTCTGCAATCATGCGCTGGCTGATATTGGCAATATTAGCAGATAAGCCTGTCATAAAGACATTTTTCGTCATGACCTTATCCAAGGTTGTCAGAGGAGACTTATCCCCTGCATCCCGCATGGTTACTACTCCCACCAGCATCTGCTGCTGGTTGATAACCGGAAACCGGCTGGCACGATTGCGACGAACCAAGTCCAGATAATCACGCACAGTATCAGTATCATGCAAGAAGCCGTACTCGTGGCTGGAGCGATAGACCTGCTCCACTGTTAATATATCGGTCTTGATCTGCATATTGGACAGGGCACGATTAATCATGGTTGCAACAGTATAGGTATCGTGCTTGGTCCTGAGAACCGGTATATTGAGCAGATTAGCCATCTTCAGAACTTCCGAGCTGACTTCAAAACCTCCAGTAATCAACACCGCATTCTCATTTTCCAGAGCCAAGAGCTGGATTTTCGTCCGGTCTCCAACAATCAGGAGACCGCCCTCTGTCAGATAGCGTAGGATATTCTGCTCCGTCATGGCTCCGATGGAAAATTTATTGAATTCTTTTTCTAGACCATCTTCTCCAGCCAATACTTCTGAGCCCGTAATATCAACGATTTCCTTATAGGTCAGATGCTCCAAGACAACTTTCTTGGACTTAACCCGAACCGTACCGCTCCGAGGCCTGGTCTCAACAATACCTCGATTCTCCGCTTCCTTGATCGCTCGATAGGCCGTCCCATCGCTGACTCCCAGATAGTTTGAAATACTGCGGACACTGACCCTCTTGCCGATTGGAAGATTTTCAAGATAGGTTAAAATTTCCTGATGCTTACTCATTAAAATCTCCTCTCTCATAACGGTACTCCAGATAATCTCTCATCTTCCTCGTGTACCGATCGCTCCCTTTAAACTGCCGGTAGAGGCTGAAGCCAGATTTTTGAGCTACCTTCTGACTGGCTAGGTTCTCTGCATGAGTGATAATGCTGAGACGCTTGAAGTCAAAGCGGGTAAAAGATAGAAAAACAATCTCTCGGACAATTTCTGTCATCAGCCCTTGTCCCCAGTAATCTTGCCGCAGAAAATAGCCTAACTCAGCTTCTTTCTTGATCTCATCCATCTTTTCAAACTTGACAGAGCCAATCATTTCCTGCGTTTCCTTGTGACAAATGGCCCAAATCCCCAGAGGATTTTTCATAAAGAAATTGGCAATGACGTATTCACTTTCCTCTAGGCTTGCTTCTGTCGGAAAGATGAACTGAGTATTTTCCGGATTGGACGCAATCTTATATAGGGCTCCTGCATCTTCAAAGACAATGGGCCGCAAAAAAGCATGCTCTGTCTCAATAAATGAGCAGGCTGCTAAATGTGTCCATAAATTCATCTGCTACCTCTACAAAAAATAAGCGAAAAACGCTTATTCTTCTATCAACTGGATATCTGCACCCAGACTTGTTAATTTTTCAATAATATTAGAATAGCCACGCAGGATAAACTCGATATTAGTAATCTCTGTCTTTCCTTGAGCCATCAAACCTGCAATAACCAAGGCAGCTCCTGCTCGCAAATCGGTCGCCTTGACCTGAGCTCCTTGCAGTTGATTTGGCCCCTCATAGACAATCTGGTCGCTGCTGGTCGAAATCTTACCTGCCATCTTAGCCAGCTCCGCCACATGGTTAACCCGCTTCTCATAGATGGTGTCCGTAATCTTACCATGGCCATTAGCCGTCAGCAAGAGCGGAGTAATCGGCTGTTGTAGGTCAGTTGCAAAGCCTGGATAAGGGGAAGTCTTGATGTTTATAGCTCGCAGGTTTTGCTGCTCTTCGACAAAAATGCTGTCTTCAGAAACCGTCATCCGAACACCCATTTCCTCAAGCTTGGCAATAAAACTCTCCAAATGCTCATAAAGGACATTATTAATCTGAATTCCCTGACCAATAGCTGCAGCAAGGGCGATATAAGTCCCTGCCTCGATACGGTCTGGAATTACTTGATGACGCGTTCCATGAAGGTGTGGAACCCCCTCAATCGTAATAATATCGGTTCCTGCTCCACGGATGTGCGCTCCCATATTGTTCAAGAGAGTTGCTACGTCGATGATTTCTGGCTCCCGCGCTGCATTTTCAATAATAGTCCGACCTTTGGCCTTGACAGCAGCCAACATAGTATTGATGGTGGCACCCACGCTGACTGTATCCATATAAATGCTAGCGCCTTTCAGCTGCTGACCTCCTGTGGATAGGTTCATGTAGTTGCCGTCCATGGTCATCTTAGCCCCCATAGCTTCAAAAGCCTTGAGGTGCAAGTCAATAGGACGCGGCCCCAAGTCACAACCACCAGGCAGACCTACTGTTGCTTCACCATAGCGACCAAGCAAGCTGCCATAGAAATAATAAGAAGCCCTTAGACTGTTGATTTTCCCATAAGGCATAGGGACGTTTTGGATACCACGCGGATCAATCGTCAGACTGTCCTCAGAGCTAGTAACACTAGCTCCCATGGCAATCATGATATCAATCAGACTATCCACGTCCGAAATATCCGGAACGCCATCCAACGTTACAATATCATCTGCCAGAATCACAGCCGGAATCAAGGCAACAACACTGTTTTTAGCACCATTAATAGTCACCTCTCCTTTTAAGGGGCGACCACCATGTATTACAATTTTTTTCATGTTTAAAATAAAGCTCTTTCAAGGTATTGCCATTTATTATACCACAGATTCAGGAAATTTCCTATACTTTTAGATAAATAAGACAATTGAAATTAAAATGAAACAGAGAAAATGGCTTTTTTAATAGTTTTTTCAAAAAAATACAGTATTCCCAAGAATGAGAGAAGCGCAAGGCTAGACTGCTTGCCTTTTAAAAGTTGTCTGTATAGAAATAACTTTTTCTTAAAAAAGAAAAGCTCTCAACCATTACGATTGAGAACTGTCTTCTTACTGCACTGCTGCTTTCAATGCCTCTACCTTATCCAACTTTTCCCAAGGCAGGTCAATGTCTGTCCTACCCATGTGGCCATAAGCTGCTGTCTGACGGTAGATTGGCCGTTTCAGATCCAGCATTTGAATGATACCGGCCGGACGCAGATCAAAAATCTGACGAACTGCTTCCTGCAATTTGCTTTCTGCAACAGTACCAGTGCCAAAAGTATCGATGCGTACAGAAACCGGCTGAGCCACACCAATGGCGTAGGCTAACTGTACTTCTGCTTTCTTGGCCAGTCCAGCAGCCACGATGTTTTTAGCAATGTAACGAGCTGCGTATGAAGCTGAGCGGTCGACCTTGGTTGCATCCTTACCAGAGAAGGCACCGCCACCATGACGAGCATAACCGCCGTAAGTATCCACAATAATCTTACGTCCAGTCAAGCCAGAGTCTCCTTGCGGACCGCCAATTACAAAGCGGCCGGTTGGATTGATGAAAAATTTTGTCTTATCATCCAGATACTGGGCTGGGATTACTGCTTTAATCACCTTTTCAATCACATCACGATGAATCTCTTCATTAGTCGCTTCTGGGTCATGCTGAGTCGAAATAACCACCGTATCCACGCGCACAGGCTGGTCATTTTCATCATACTCAACTGTCACCTGTGACTTAGCATCTGGACGAAGATAGGCAATCTCTCCTGATTTGCGCAACTCTGCCAATCGACGGACTAGCTTGTGACTGAGCGAGATAGGAAGCGGCATGAGCTCCGGCGTTTCATCCACTGCAAAGCCAAACATAAGCCCCTGGTCTCCAGCACCAATTAAGTCCAATGGATCTTGATCCACATTCCCACGAACTTCCAGAGCTTCATTGACACCTTGAGCAATATCTGGAGACTGCTCCACCAAAGACGGATGCACACCGACTGTCTCAGCTGAAAATCCATACTCTGTATTGGTGTAACCAATGTCTGCAATGGTATCTCGAACAACACGGTTAATATCTACATAAGCTGTGGTCGAAATCTCACCAAAAACATGAACCGAGCCCGTATAAACGGCTGTTTCAGCAGCCACATGGGCATTTGGATCCTGACTCAAGACAGCATCCAAAATAGCATCGGAAATTTGGTCTGCAATCTTATCGGGATGTCCCTCCGATACAGATTCAGACGTGAAAAGTTTACGTTCTGACATAGAAATGTCCCCCCTTAAAAAATTGTTATAGAGTTACAAAGTACTGATAGAAGTTTCCTATCATCTTATCGGGACTATATAACTTTCTCATTATACCATAATTTACGATACCACTCCCTTTTTTTAAAAAAAGAACAAGATATAGATTAAAACTATACCTTGTTAAGCTCCATTCATTCTTGGAAGTTAACCAACCTATCCAGACTAAATAACAAAATAAAAACATAAAGAGAAGATATAGTTTAGCACCAAATTTTCTTCTGTTACCTCTCCACTTCTTTAGCCATTAGAGTTCCGAACAAAACAAGAGCTGCTAAAACAAATGGAGCGATTTGAAAAAGAAACCAATCTGGGTCTCCTGCAAAAAAGGCAGAAATCAGGTAAAGTCCTGAACCTGCATACAGTAAACCCTTATTTCCTCTATTCTTTCCAATACCAGTTAAAACGGTCGCAATTAAAATACAAATTAAGCTGGGTGCTAGGAAAATTAACAAGACGATCCCCCATGGACCTGCTAGAGTGAAAAGTAAAACAAACAAGACAAGATAAATTATCGATAGATAAAAAGCAAATGACAGCAGACCTGACCTATACTTGGTTTCTTTTGAATTCTTCATAGTAACGTCAGGAATATTTTGTTCCTCAATAGATTGATTATTATCTTTATTCATCTCATTATTCGTCATTTGATTCATCCTTTCTAATTATTTTTTAGACTGAAGAGGCAAGATATCTATCCCACTATTGTTCCTCAGATAATAGCATTTCACTTATGTCCAACCTCTATAATACACGCTTGATTCAGAGAATATTTTGCTACATAACATACATATGCGCTTTTCACATAAACTCCTCATTCTATACCAAATCCGTCTGAGCGATAGCCTTCTTGACATCATCCAGCGGCAGATGAACTAATTCCACCTCTTTCTCCTTGTAGAGATACTGAGCATAGTCATCTATCCGATATTGGTTGATGTAGACCACTCGCTTACAGCCGACCTGAAGCAGTTGCTTAGTACAGTTGAGACAGGGAAAATGAGTCACATAAGCCGTAAATCCCTTGGGGACTCCCCGCTCGGCTCCTTGCAAGATGGCATTGACCTCAGCATGCAAGGTCCGCACGCAGTGACCGTCAATAACCAGACACTCATGGTCAATACAGTGCTCAGTCCCTGAAACCGAGCCATTGTAACCAGTTGAAATAACCTTATTATCCTTGACCAATACAGCGCCAACCTTGGCTCGCTTACAGGTTGAACGATTAGCGATTAAGAGAGCCTGAGCCGCAAAATACTGATCCCAAGCTAAACGATTCTCCGACATAGTTTCTCCATTCTACTGATTTTTTATTCACATAAGTATCTGTTTTTTCTATTATATCGCAATTCCCTATTTTTAACTAGCTTTACCATGAAAGCTGTCTTATCAGTAACAAGCCTTTATCTATACTATAAGTGGCTTGGCGGGCTATTTCTTTCTTTATACTTTTCATTAATAGTTATGGAAAAAGAACCAAGGAAATCCTCAGTTCTTATTTTAATTATTTACCAAGCTTAGCTTTAGCTGCATCTGCAAGAGCTGTGAAAGCTGCTGCATCGTTAACAGCCAAGTCAGCCAACATTTTACGGTTAACTTCAATCTCAGCCAATTTCAAACCATGCATCAATTGTGAGTATGAAAGTCCGTTCAAACGAGCTGCCGCATTGATACGAGTGATCCAAAGTTTGCGGAAGTCACGTTTTTTCTGACGACGGTCACGGTATGCATAGTAGTAAGAGTTCATTACTTGCTCTTTTGCAGTACGGAACAAGATATGTTTTGCTCCATAGTAACCTTTAGCTAATTTTAAAATACGTTTACGGCGTTTGCGTGATACAACGCCACCTTTAACACGTGCCATTTATATTTCCTCCAATATTTCCTAGATAATTGTTACAGTAGCTCTTATTTCAGACCTGTAAGCATTGCTTTGATACGCTTGAAGTCTCCTGCATGCACCATTCCTGCTTTGCGAAGATGACGGCGTTGTTTCTTAGTCTTTCCGTGGAAACGGTGAGAAGTGTAAGCACGGAAACGTTTCAAGCCACCAGAACCTGTACGTTTGAAACGTTTAGCTGATGCGCGGTGTGTTTTTTGTTTTGGCATAATGTTTTCTCCTTTTTCTATCTTTCTGACAATCTATTTTTTGTCAGGAATTGGCGCCATCTGCATGAACATCTGACGACCATCCATCTTAGGCTTTTGCTCAATGATAGCAACATCTTGAGTCGCTTCAGCAAAATCTGCTAAAACTTTAGCCCCGATTTCTTTGTGGGTAATCATCCGGCCTTTGAAGCGGATAGATACCTTTATTTTATTTCCTTTTTCAAGGAACTTGCGTGCGTTGCGAAGTTTAGTGTCAAAGTCTCCCTTGTCGATGGTTGGACTGAGACGAACTTCCTTCACAGTAACAACACTTTGTTTCTTGCGTTGTTCTTTTTGTTTTTTCTGGTACTCAAATTTGAACTTACCGTAGTCCATAATTTTTGCAACAGGTGGTTTAGCTTGTGGCTGAATCAGGACCAAATCGACATTTGCTTCATCCGCAAGAGACTGCGCTTCGCTCAGCGGTTTAATACCTAATTGTTCGCCGTCAAGACCGATCAAGCGAACTTCACGCACACGAATTTCATCATTGATGAATAAGTCTTGTTTTGCTATGGTTTTCACCTCTTTTTTTATTTTTAGAGAAAAACAAGTGCGGACCTGCTAACGCAAACCCGCACTACATGATAGTATTTCATTACTGAAACTGAATCCTGTAGAGCCAGACAACGTTAGTCGCAAGGCGAGAAGCTCTCACTTCTGCTTTTCTCAACTCTACTATCATACCAAGTTTCATTTTATTTGTCAATAATTTTTTTCGCTTTTTCTTCGATAAATGCAACAACTTCAGAAATGCCAATACCAGTGGTATCAAAATGTATGGCATCGTCTGCCGGTCTCAATGGCGAAACCTCGCGATGACTGTCCTTATAATCTCGCTCTGCAATTTCTTCTTTCAGTTTCTCCAAGTCAGCAGGAATACCTTTTGATAGATTTTCCTTATAACGGCGCTCAGCTCTTTCCTCGACTGAGGCTACCAGATAAATCTTGAGCTCAGCCTGAGGCAAGACAACCGTTCCAATATCACGGCCATCCATGACAATCCCTCCCTGAGCTGCAATTTGCTGCTGCAAGGCCACCAGTTTCTCACGGACTTGAGGAATGGCAGATACCCAGGAAACATTATTGGTAACTTCATTTTCTCGAATTGGGTGAGTCACATCTACATCTCCGACAAAAACCAACTGCTCGCCATCTTCCGCTCGACCAAAACTAACCGAATGATTATTGAGCAAGTCTACAATTTCAGTGGCATCTGCTTCTGTCAGATGATGCCGCAAAGCCAGATAGGTTGCAGCCCGGTACATGGCTCCTGTATCTAAATAAGTATAGCCAAAATCCTTAGCAATAATCTTGGCAACGGTCGATTTTCCACTGGAAGCTGGACCGTCAATCGCAATTTGAATCTGTTTCATAGCTGGCTCCTACTCAATCTTCACAACGTCACCTGGATTGGCATACCAAGAACCAGTGGACATATGAGAAGGGTTAAGCTGTTCAAGCTTGGCAATAGAAATACCTGCACGCGCCGCAATGGCTGCCTCACCTTCACCAGGCTGGACAGTCAGAGTTCCTTCAGATGATTCTGTGGTATTTGCCGCCGTCTGCTCTGCTGTAGAAGACGCTTCACTGCTGGAACTTGCTGCTGAAGTGCCGTAAAAACCTTCCATTTGGGTCTGTCTATTACTTCCCCCAGTAGACAGATAGGTCAGGAAGCATACCACCGCAACCACTAAAATACAGAAAATAATGGTTAATATGGTCAACAAACGATCAGCATTCAATGCGCTAAACTTCTTAGTTCGTTTCAACTTATCTTCTCCGTTATCGTATACATCTTCTTCCCATGGTTCTTTTTCCATGACTTCCTCCTTGAGTTTTTCTTAAAATCTTATTACAATATGGGTATGAAAGTAACACTCATTCCCGAACGGTGCATTGCCTGCGGGCTTTGTCAAACCTACTCAGATCTTTTTGACTATCATGACAATGGCATCGTCAAATTTTACCAGGACGACCAGCTCCTAGAAAAGGAAATCGCTGAGGATCCCGATGTCGTGGAAGCCATCAAAAACTGCCCAACCAGAGCTCTTTTGAAAGACTAGGATTTTTTGGACTGACTGCCATAGTAAGCTTCAAAATAATCAATATGGGTAAAATTATCTACTAATTCTACTTCACCCTTAAAATGCTCATTAAGGGCTAGGGCATTGACAAAATATTTTTTAGGCCACTTGCGCATACAAAAACTCCGGCTGCGGCTCTGCCCTTTAAAATATAAGGTAATTGACGTCTTAGTCACTTCTAATTTTTCAATATCTGAAATCTTGACCTTTATCGGAGTAAAGGGATTGGCTGTGATAATTCGCAAGGTTCCATCGTCATAAATGGTAAAATAACGATGAACTCCCATTCCCAGCAAAACCATGAACAAGAAGAAAGAAAACAGAACAAGAGTCGGCACTCGTGAGCTTTCATACATCAAAGCCAGGCCAACAAAAATCGGAATGACCGATAAAGACCAATATATTATCAGGATAGCTACATCTGGCTGCCAGTGATAGCGAACCTTACCGAAAATCTTTATCATGCTCACACCCCCGTACTACTAGTTTAGCATAAATTTAGAAAAAATAGAACAGGTAGACTTGCCTATTCTATTTTTTTATTTATGATTTTGCTGTCTTAAAGAAGCTATCAGACAAGTAGCCCTTGCCTCTGACCATATCATACTCAATCAGTTTCAAATCATCTGCTATTTCTTGAGCTTCTTCGTCCAATTCCTTTTTATCCACGCTGGCTTTATGCAATACTTCTGTTAATAAAGCATAGTAAGGTGATACTTTGGAATTTGTCTGCTCCAGCAAGAGAGCGGAGAAATCGCTAGAATTGACTCTTGGATAATCGAGTTTAGGAGTTTCATAATTACTCCAAACGAAATAATCTGTCAGATATTGGCTTTCTGAATCTTCTTTAAAGGCTGACTGAGGATAGAGACCAGGCAAATGGTCACCGTAAAAGACGACTGTTACTTTTTTATCTACCTTTGAAAGCTTCTCCAAAAACTCCTTGGTCGCCTGATCTGTATGGTAAAGCATTCTGACATAGCTGGAAAGAGATTCGTTCCCTTCCTTGCTAAAATCAGGATAGCTGGCAGACATGTAGACAGGATTGGGCTCACTCCAAGGCATGTGGTTCTGCATGGTCATGACAGAGAAAAACTGTCCCTGCTTGCCATTCAAATGCTCCAAGACTTGATTATAAGTCGTTTTATCGCTGTAATTACCACCTATATTATCCCCCTTCAGGCCTTTGGTACCATAGTGAATAAAGGTATCAAATCCCAAATCTTGGTAAATGACATTTCTGGCATAATTGCTAGGGGAGGCCAGATGGATTACTGTCCGATTCTTAGATGAATAAGCATCACTAATGGAAGGGAATCTATTCATCCTCGGGACAATTTCAGTATAGAGAACCGAAATAGATGGAGACAGATTATAAAAAGGCAAACCTGTCAGGGTCTGAAATTCCATATTGGCCGTTCCTCCACCATAGCCGTCTGACTTCATAAGTCCACTGGTGGTGCGAGTTTTAACTTCCTGAATATAAGGAATTGGATTCTCAGACATAGTAACGCCGTCAACCCGAGCAGGGTCAGAAAAACTTTCACTCAGGAGATAAATTACCGTTTGATCTTCGATTTTATTCTGGCGTTCTTTGTTAATAGCTTCCGCAACATTCTTATACTTTTTTTCTATCTCTTGAATCTTTTCTTTAGAATAGCCACGTGGCTCGGTCATGGTTGTATCCGACATCTGTGAAAACCAGACAAAAGAAAGGGAGCGCAGCTGTGAATTGACAGTATTTCCCATCCAGGTCAGGTCATGGTAATTATTCAAGATCGAAATAACTGGGATATTCTCTACTATTTTGCCATTCTTTTTAGTGGCAAATATATCCATGACTCCCAAGAAAAAGACCAAGGGCAGGACTAGCAAGAGAAGCTGGTATTTAAGAACGGTAATGAGCTTGCCTGGCAAGATTTTCTTGCGCAAATACCAATAGAGAGCGCCTAGAGCAGCTAGTCCCAAGATAGCATAAAATCCATAATTGCCTCCAAGAAAGTCAAAGAGGGTCTTGGGATTTCTCAGCCAGACCATATCACTAGGCAATATTGGCTCTTGGCGATACTGAAATTTCAGACTGCTGGCTATGGTGACAATCACCACTAAGGCTGTTATCAGCATGGTTGGCAGGAGAAAATGATTGAAAATCAGGTAAAGAGCCATAAAAATCATGAAAAAAACGATGATTTGAAAGAGACTGGCTCCAGTGAAAAGATACTGATCCAAAACAATCACATCTCCTCGGATACTATTTTGGATTGTATAGTTAAAGACAAGGGCAAACACTGCACTCAACACAAAAGCAACAGAAACACTGGCTTTATTCTGAGCGAGATCGCGCAATCCCTTAACAGCTAGAAAGCTGGGGAGAGAAAGCAGGATAAAGATAAGTGCGATAAGGCAGAGGAGAGTTAGCATAAAATTCTGCGTTATATCCAACTTGCCTTCCTCAAGGAAATTCACTAAATAGCTTTGGTGATGCAGCAATTCCGGCATCTTATCGTCCATCAAAGCAAGAAATAGGAAGAGCTGGGATAGAAAAAGATTTTCCAGTACCTCTCTATTTTTCTTATTAACCTGCAAGAACTTATCTGGGAAGCGTTTTTTAAGCTTTGGAAAATGGATAAAAATATACGCAAATAAGAAAATCAAAAGCAAGCCAGGCAGGGAGTTAAACTGCCAAAAATGATTGCTGAAAACCCGTTCTGCTTTGAACTCAAAATCATTGACGTGCTGCGTTACTGTCAGTAAGTAAGAGAATCCCGTATAGAGAGCGTAAATAATGGCTAACCATATAAAGAATCTTTTGCTGAAGAGCTGAGACAAAAGCTTGCCCAAGCCAAACAAAAGAGGGAGCAACATCAGAAAGGCCAGCCACAAGGCTGGATAATTCCGCAAATCTTCGCCTTCCTCCAACAATAAAACCGTCGTAACAGCGACTATATCTAAAAGTAAAAAACTAATTAGCAGGTATGAGAACTGCTTATAGTGATTGAGTAAAAATTTCATTTTCTTTTTGGTAAATAGTTAAATTCTCTAGCGAGATTTTTTGTAAACCAAGAATCTCACTTTTTCTTTAAAAGATTGGACAAACGATTTCGTATCTTTTGAGATAAATTTTTCTGACTTAATTTTTCTTTTTGCTCGGTCAACTCTGCTTTTTTCCTCTGCCAGTCCAGTAAAGAGGGTAGAGAAGATAAGGGCATAATCTTGAAATCATAATGATTGTCCCAAGCTAGATAAACCAATAATTGCTCTAAAACATCAGACAATTCCTGCTCAGAGGATGGCGAATTTTCTAAACTCTTCATCGGGAACAAACTAGCCAAAGCAGAATATTTGAACCATAAGAAGCCGCCATAGACTCTCGTCAGAGAAGGGGCGGTCATAAAGTCAAAAGACTTATGCAAACCAGCTTCCTGCCAGATAGCAGCCAGCCTTGGACGTGGAGGTTCTGACTCAAACAAGCCATCTCTGACTAGGCGCGGCAAATCTGGAATAACCAGCCCTACAGCAGACTCCTTCTCTAGCGCTTCTATGCTTGCATCCGCATAATCCACCATAAGATTTATCAAATCAGAGCGCATGGTTTGGTCAAAAGCCGCCTGATTCTCTACCAATCTATGAGTAGATAGATGACCGATATAAGCATAGTTTTGCAGAATTTCCTTCTGCTCCAGCATGGCAAGCCAGGCATGAGATTTCTGACTTAGGATAATCTGCACTTTATTGCCAAGATGAGCCAGCACTGTCTGCAGCTGTTTCAGCACTTCTGGCTGATTTGTTGTCAATAAATACTGGTACTGAGACGATAGAGAGAATAGCTTGTCCTGGTACTGCTGAAAAATAGGAAAATCCGTTACATGAATATGCAGGAGGACAGGCTGATGAGCCCGATAGTTCGAAGTTGCCTGAGACAAATACTTATCCTGCAGCAAACAAGGAAGGTCAGGACCAAAATGATAGAAAAGGTGTTCCCTAATCAGGGAAGTCGGATAGGATGAGTTTGTTTCAAGATCTTCCAGCAAATACCTAGCCAAAAAAGGATTGCCCGAGAGAGCCTTCACCTTTAGAAAAGGAACCTTCGCTTCCAGAATCCTAAGTGGCTTATAGTATGAAAAGTCTGGATGAACCAACTCCCCTGCTTCTTCCTGACGGGTATCAAGGAGAGCTTGATATCTGAATCCTGCCTCTACAAAGCGCTTGGTAAACTGGGTCTCGTAATGGTCTATCACATCTTGAACGTCAGTAAAATCTTCTACCTGAGACCAAAATTCACGGAAAGTCTTGTCTTTGAGAACTGACTGCTTAAAGGTTACAAAGTAGCTCTGCAAGTGTTCTTCAAAGTACCTGGTCTTGCGAAAATTAGTCATTCCCCAAAAATCAACTTGAGAATCCTCTTCAAAGCGCTGATAAATGGGCGCTAAATCCCATAGCGGACCAAAGCAAGTGTCGTTCATGAGAGTCAGAGAGTCTGAGTTCTGTAAAGTGTCAAAACCCAGCCGGTTCATACCGTCACGCCAGGCTGCAAAATCAAAGCCTCGATTATCCCGCTCAAGCAAGTCAGAAATTCCCAAATCTTCTCTCAGCCGGCATTTGTCCTCATTGCTCAAAGGACTATTTGAAATAAAAATAATCTTAGAAAAAAGCGGCTTTAGCTGCTCCAATTGATAGAAGACATGACCGCTTATATGATTGCATTTATTGAAATGAACATAGAGTAATATTCGTTCCATGAAAATACCTTATTCTTTATGATTGAGAAATCTTCCAACTGCCATTACGCTGGATTAAGCCAGTGGCAGAATCCTTAGCAGAGACATCGTCATCCTTAATATCCTGGCGATTGACTAAGATAACAGGGTTGTTCTGAGAGTCTGCAAAGGCTAGAATCTGTTCTTCCTGATCCCTCACTGAAACCTGCAGCTTTAACTTAGCGTTATTTATCTGTGACACATGGCACTTATAAGTCAAGCGCTTCTGTCCAGGTCCTTCTGTCGGCTGATCCATGGAATTATCATTGTAAAGCCAGATAGTTCGATCGATATCTGTCAGAGAAAAGGAAACATAGGTCGGTAGGTCTTGATTTACCTGATAAGAAACTTCAAATTCAATCTCTTGTTCAGGTGAAATCTGAGACGAATGCAAGAGCTTAACCTTCAAATCAGAAACCGCTGCATTCTCAACCTGGAATCCTTCGTTCATGGCTTTTGTTTCAGTCGCATTGTCCAGACTGTACTGGTTGGCAACATCATCAGGATTACCGATAGCTTTGACTAAGCCATTTTCAATCAAGACAGCCTTATTGCAATATTTTTTAACAGCTCCCATGTCATGGGTCACCAGAATGGTCGTCTTACCTGACTCCTTGCGATCTTTGAAATAGTCATTACACTTACGCTGAAAGGCTTCGTCCCCAACAGCCAAGACCTCGTCCAAAATCAGAATATCACCCTGAGCCTTGATGGCCACAGAAAAGGCCAAACGCACCTGCATACCGCTGGAATAGTTCTTGAGTTTTTGATTCATAAACTCGCCCAGCTCAGCAAACTCCACGATATCATCGTACATGTCGTCTACTTCTTCTGTTGAGAATCCCAGCATGGCACCATTCATATAGACATTTTCGCGGCCAGTTAGTTCTGGATTGAAACCGACACCCAGCTCAATGAAGGAAACCAACTTACCATCAATAGTTACCTTGCCCTTCTCCGGAATATAAATCTCAGAGATAATTTTCAGGAGGGTGGACTTACCAGAGCCATTGCGGCCGACAATCCCGTAGAAGTCACCCTTTTCGACCTCAAAGGAAATATCTTTCAAAACATGCTGTTCTTTGTAGCCTTTAATCCCCTTAAAACGATTAACCAGACTGGTTCTCAAACTCTGAGTAGCCTCAGTAGGCAATCGAAAGAATTTACTTACATGATCGACTTTTACTGCAATATTATTTGACATTATAAAATCTCCGCAAATCTCTTAGCATTTTTATTAAAGAAGAACAAACCTAGAGCCAATATCACAAAAGGAATCATATAAGGAATGAGGGCGATTAGTTTGTTGTTCACGATATCCCAGCCTCTGACATTAACAGGAGCAACAATGAAATGGCGCATGTCCTGCAGTATCTGAGCAATCGGATTGAGCATCATAATTTTAGCGACGAAGAGTTGCTTCCGCTGCAAAAGAAAGGTCAGAGAGTAAATAATAGGACTAGCATACATTCCTGCTTGAAGAGCCACTTCCCAAATCGGTCCAATATCCCGATACTTCACAAACAAGGAAGACAGCATGAGGGCGCAGCCCATTGCCAAGACCAATACCTCCAGAAAAAGAGGAATAATCACTAGCGTATACAAGCCGAATTCCACCTGATTAATCAAGGCGAAGAGAAAAACAACGACCAGATTAATCAGAAAATTGATAGCTGCTCCAAGAACCGATGAAATGACGATGGTATGCTTGGGAAAGTTCAATTTACGAAGCAAATCTCCCCGAGAGACGATGGAAAGCATGCCCATATTGGTGGCTTCGGTAAAGAAAGACCAGAAAACCATCCCCAGCAAAAGCCCTACTGTATAGTGGGGTGTCCCATCATCAAATCGCAAAAAGCGGACAAAGACCAAATACATGATAGTAAACATCATCAATGGCTTCAAAATCGACCAGAGATAGCCGACCAAGGACCCTTGATAACGCAACTTAAAATCCGTCTTGATTAATTCTTTCAAAAGAATACGATTTTTTTTACTAAAAAAATCCATGAATATTACTCCTTATAAGCAAACTTTGTGAGAATGAGGCTCGTAAAAACCAGAGTATGAAAAGTGCGGTTTTTACGGTAGTCGTACTGGCGAATCCTGCGCCAACGCTCCTTAAAAGGCACCTCCATAATGGTCACAAAGTTCTCAATTAACTCTCTATTTTTAGCAGTCAGTGGCAGGACCAGCAAATTTCTGGCCTGAGTCTGACTGTCTTTTATCAATTTCCAATATTTGGCAAAAAGAACATGGGGACGCACCCAGTTTTTTACGCGTTTTCTGAGCGTTCGAGCTCCTAGCACATTATTCGAATGCTGACGATAAAGCTCACCCGGCTTGTCAATATAGACTAGATTGCCAAAAGCCGCAGCCAGCAAGCCCAGATACCAATCGTGCATGAGCAGTTCATGCTCTTCCTTCCCAGTCCAAAGTTGGGCCAAGGCGCGATTTATCATAGAAACACCGCCCGTCACCGTATTCTCCGTCAACTCTTGAACTAGTTCTATATTAGCGTGATCTGACTGAGTGCGAATCATGCTTTCGTGAACAACCTGTAGCTCTTGATCTACGACCTTCAAGTCAGTATACACCAGCAAGGGCAGACTGCTATCATACTTGTCTGCCTCAGCCAATTGCATGGCAATCTTGTCTGGCAGCCAAACGTCATCTTGGTCGCTAAAGAGATAGAAATCCGAATCTTGGTACTGAAGCAGGCTATGAAAACTTTGAATGACACCTAGATTTTGTGAATTTTCCCGATTGATAAAGGCAATGCGGTCATCCTTGCGGCAAAAGTCCTCAATGACAGCCCGCGTCCCATCTGTAGAGCCATCATCACGAATCAGTAGCTGCCAATCCCTATATGTCTGCTCTTGGATACTCTTAATCTGCTCGGACAGAAACTGCTCCCCATTATAGGTGGACAGAAGAATAGTCACTTTCATGATAAAAATAAATCCTCGTATTCACCCACAATTTTTTCCCAGGTGTAGTTTTCTTTCATATTTTCTTTTGCGGCTTGACCTAGCTCCGTAAACTCTGTTTGAGCATCTACTCGGTCAATCAGTTGGGCCAGCTGGCCAGGTTCTTTTTTCCAGTATAGAGCTGTTTCTTTTGCTACCTTACGGTTAAAGTCCACATCCAGCACCAGATTGGCATCTGTCTGAGCCAGTGCTTCCAAGAGTCCCGGATTAGTCCCGCCAACCTCATGGCCATGTATGTATGCAAAAGCATGATTACGGATATATTTGAGCAGATTCTGATCATAGACCGTCCCAGCAAATTTAATACGAGAATCACGGTCAAAGCCTGTTTTCTGCTTGAGTTCTTCAAAATAGGGATTGCCCTCATGATTGCAGATAATCAGCAAATCACGTTTGGTTTTGGATTTCATGAATTCTTGAATGATGGTTTCATAGTTGTTTTCCGGAACGAAGCGTCCGACAATCAGGTAATAGTCTTTTTCCTTACTAGCCCACTTTTCAAAGAAGACCCTGACCTTGCCTTCGTTTTCCGTCAGATTAGACAGATAAAGGTCGGTTCCATAAGCGATACAGGTCGTTTTAGCCCAAGGATAAGCTTTTTGAATATAGCTTTCGATGCCTTGATTGTCCGCAATAACCAAGTCTGCATGCTTGGTCATGACCTTCTCAGAATACTTGAGATAGGCTTGAACTGGCTTAGACCACTTGGCCCGCTTCCACTCCAACCCGTCAGGATTGATAAAGAATTGACCGCCTGCCTGATGGATACGACGAGCAAAGGGAAAGATAAAGGCACCAATCGTATTTCCAAGAATGTAAAAAATTGGCTGCTCAATCTGCTCTTTCTTAGCAAGCTTGAGGGCATAGGAGACAGCCATCATATCATAGGCAATTACACGGGCAGGGCCAAGCTTGGGTGGCTTAACTGTAAAGCAGTCTACCCCCTTGTAGTCAAAATGATGAAAAGCTTCATCATCTGATAAGCAAGCCACATGATATTGGATTTGAGAAGAGATTTGATGCTCTGTCAATTTCTTGACAAAGGTTTCAAATCCTCCATATTTGGCAGGAAGTCCTCGACTCCCGATGATGAAGACATGTTTCATGATTTCCCTCAATTCAAGATTTTACAATCAAGTCCATTATACCACTTTCTAGTGTATTTGTATAATACAAAAAGGACAGGTAGAGCCACGGCTGCACTTGTCCTTTTCTTTCTTTAACCTCTTCTACCAGAAAATAGCTTATTTTTCACTTTGCGTAAGAAAGAGCTGGCTTGTTGAGAAGGTAAATTTGTATCCAATAAGCATTTGACATGACGCAAGGAGTTAACCTGGTACATTTCAGTGTTTTCAATCTTATCCAATAAGTTTTGGTAAACACTCTGAACTGTGTAGTGCTCTTGGATTTTGCCAAGATTGGCCACCGACTGGTCTTTTAATCCCTTAAAATTTGCCAAGGCAATGTTTATCTTATCAGCCAACTCCTCAATATTGCCAGATGAATACAGCTGACCTTCTTCAAAGATTTCATAGGCGGATAGATGACCAGGATTGTCCGACAAAATGGTCGGAAAACCATTCATAATCGCTTCAATATAGACTAAACCAAAGGTTTCCATAGCAGAAGGAAATACCGCTAGGTCTGCTGCCGTCACCTCTGCCCAAGGATTGTCCTTGTGTCCCAAGAAACTAATATTTTTGACCTGATGTTCAGAGATATAAGTATCGCATCTTTTTTTGTACTCCTCATCCCAGGCTCCGATCAGAACTAAGGGCGGTTTTGGCTGAGATAACTGGTTATAGGCTTTTATCAATTCTAATTGATTTTTCCGCTCTGTCAAACGTCCGACTGACACAATACGTCTTTCGGCTCTATCCTTTTCTCCTGTATTAGTAGGATGAATTTTCGTAAAAGGGGCAAAAGACAAGACTTTTCTGTTTGGCAGCAGCTCCTGTAACTGTCTCTGCAAGGCACCTCTAACTGCAAATATTTCCTGCGAATAATCACTGATAAAATCTAGCTTTTCCTTATAGTAGCCAAACTCTCCGTCAGGAAATTCATGAATCAGCCAGAAATGCGGAACATTCTCGCAGGCAGCTGCCACTGCACCTTGAAACATATTGACCGTGTTGGTAATAACCAAATCAATCTTTCGCTCCGTTAGTATCTTTCTGAGCGCTGAGGTATTATCTTGATAAGAGCGAGCTCTAGACTCAGGACTGTCCGGCAGGCCACCAGGCGCATCCTCCCACCACCATTTAACTGCCGGCAAGGCTATAGTCTCAATACCCAAGGCTGCCAGACTGGAGATATAGTCCTGCTGAACGGCTACATGATAATCCGGAATCGCATTGATAACCTGATGGCCCATCTCTACCAAGTATTCCATCAAATTGACAATGGAGATTTCAGCTCCATTATCTAGCGTTCCAGTCGGCGAAATGAATAATATCTTTTTTTTCATAGCTTATCCTAATATATTCCAATAAAAGGGCACCATCAAGTAGAGGGAAACCAAGAAGTTAGCTACCAGAGTCCCAACCATCATTCGATTCACTACCCTGTCTTTAATGTCCAAGGTTCCTAAATTAGCAACAGTTGGTAGCAGTAAGATCAAGAAGGGTGTAAAATAACGTCCCTGAGCACCAACTGATATCATGGCATTTTTACCTAGGACGATGGGCGTCCACTGCAGATACATAATCGACACAACAGCAATCACTTGAACCAGAAACAGATAACGCGACATGACTGTATAGCTCTTGGTCATAAAATCTTTCTGCGACTGCAAAAAGATAAGCGCCAAAACTGCCACATCAATAAAAATCAGCCAAAGCGGCAGCTGGATAGTAAAATTCCCCAAAAAGCCAAACATACCAATTGTCAAAATCGTATTCAAGTCGCCATTAACACTTTGCTTAAAGAGCGTATTCAGCAAGACTTGGCCATAGTGCAAGAGCCCTCCCTGATTGCGAAATGCCAAATGCAGGGCAAGAAAGAAAGCTGCAAAGCCAAGTATATAAAAGATAATGCGATAACGAGCTACAAAAGCTTTGGTTGCAACAAAAGGCTTGTTCAGAACCGCAAGGAATCCTTCAAACTCAAAATGAACAAAAGGTAGCAAGCCTAATAAAAGGACATTATTCGGTTTGGTAACAAAGAGGCCTATAGAAATCACCAAAAGCTCCAGTACATTTCTATTAGTGAATTTCTTATGGTAGGCAATATTGGTCAAAAAGCCAACCGCCAGCATAATCTCCAGATAGCTCATCACATCATAAGACAGAGAAGCTGCCTGCTGAACCATAATAGGCAAAAGAGATAGGAAAAGCAGAGCTTTTTTGCCATATTTGAAGTATTTAATCAGCAGATAAACCCCGATGATGTATGCTAAGGCATTAAAGAACCGCCCCATTATCACGATGAAGCCTACTGACGGATAAAGCAAGCTTCCTAAGGTCATACCTAGCAGCTGAGGCAGGAAAGAGACAGCCTTGAGATTAAAGCCAAAGGCAAACTCTTCTTGCGCCAGATCTATCTTCTCTGAGAACAGCTGCTTGTACTCTGCCGGCGAAACATTCGGAGTAGATGGGATTTTGTCCATCCATTTATATGTTCGATTGGTCGGTTTATGGAAGATTTCCCATGTCATACGAGCATGATTGGTCTCATCAGGCACTCGATTAATCGGCTGTGCAATCATAAAAGTCAAGACAAAGATACTTGCCAGCAGCAAGAAAATATTCTCAACTTTTACTTCTTTATTTCTTTTCAAAATAAGTCACCATTTCATCTTTTTTATCTAAACTGCAATTTTCTAATACAAAAGCGTAGGCATTCTCCGCCAGTTCTCTGCGTAAATCCGTAGAAAGAATCAGGCTTTCCAGCTTTTCTTTCCATTCACCATCTTTAGCCAAAAGTCCAGTCTGACCGTCAATCATCATATCAGAAAAAGCACCGATATGACTGGCAATCGTTGGCACCTTGACTAGAGCTGCTTCTATCCACTTGATTTCTGACTTGGCCCGATTAAAGACTGAGTCAACCAGCGGAGCTAGATTAATATCAACCTGGCTAATCAACTGAGGCAAGGCCTTCCAGTCCACATAGTCATGGACGATAATACGCTGCGAATATTGTTTCATATCCTGCGGGATATCCAAGTGCCCTACAATATGAAGCTCCACAGTTGGGTAGTTGTCTAGCAATTCTTTGATAGCCGGCTTGATGAGCTCAAAATTTTCATTGTGGCTGATAGAACCAGAGAAATAACCGATTTTGATTCTGTCGTCTGCACCAAAGTCTTCCTTCAAAAACTGCGAGCTAACCGCAATCAATTCGCTGGACGCCAGATTACGATTCAGCAGAACTGTATCCTTGTATTTGAGCAATTCCTCTTTTAGCTGATTCGTAGAGGTAATCGCCCCATCACAAGCCGCCAACATTTTCCCGTAATTCTTGACACCAGCATCGTAATTGCCCTTTTCCTTCTCAGACAAGCCTTGGGTATAGCTTAGCTGGTCGGTATAAAGGGTATCAAAGACCAAATCATCAATATCAAAATAAACTGGCTTATGCTCCTCCCGAGCCAAATCACATAAAAGCTGGAGTTGAGCGGACCAAGGAGCGCGGTAGATAATGATGTGGCTGGCATACTGGGCCTGAGCCAGACTAAACTTAGACGCATTGACCACTTTCACAGCAAAGCCATTTTTTCTAAGCTGCTCTGCCTTATTGAGCACACGGTAGCGCGTACACTGTGGAATGATATTCTCTACACCGTCAATGATGAGAAGATATTGATCACGAGGCACATCTTTGAATTTTTGAACGATGTTCTTAAGAATCTCCACTGGGTAGTCTGTCTTCTCCCGGACATAGTCCAATACATCAGGAACCTCTGACTCTCTTTCCAAACCTTGCCATAAAAACTGCTGATCATCATAATTCTTCAAAGAAGTGTACTTAATCAGAGGACTACCCGCCTTTAACATCCTTAATGGATGAATATACATAGCCGAATCCTGATTTTCGTGAACCAAGGCATCGTAGCGATAGCCCAAGTCAGCAAAGTACTTGGTAAAAGTCGTTTCATGCTTTCCGATAGCTTCTTCCCGTGAATCCGTGTCAGTCAGCACTTGCCAATAGTCGTAGAATTCTTCGGACTGAAGCAGCAAAGGCTCAATCACCAAAAAATAAGACTGTAGGTGGTTGGGAATGTAACCATAGCGGTTAAAACCAGTGATATCTTCCTGGGTCTCACCATAGGAAATCCCCCAAAAGTCAAGATTTCTGCCAGCCATAGTTTGAAAGACAGCCGTCAAATCACTCATAGGGCCGATATTGGTGTCATTGACGAGCATCAGCTGAGAGCAATGCTGCAGCTTTTCCTTTCCTAAGGAAAGAATGCCTTCACGAAAAGCTGCTGTATCATAGCCGGTATTATCCCGCACCAAGACTTGCCCATACTGCTCTAAAGTTTCTAAATCCTCTGCAGCCAGTCCGCCGTTAACGACGATGAGAGTCTTATCAGCCAAGGTTGCTAATTTTTCTAAAAAGATAACCTTATACTGCTGCAAGCGAGGCTCGGATTCAAAAATGACATAAATTAAGACTTTTTCGCCGCTTGAAACTGAAGCAAGAGCTTTTTCCCTTTGAGAGTTCCGCAGCCATTGATAATAATAAACTTTAGGAGACTTAACTTGACGTTTTAGACGAATCAACTGTTGCTTAATCCGACTTAAAACAGCTTTGATACTGCGAGGATTTTTGACTAATCGAGCCAGACGTTTCAATGGGGTAATCACACCATTCCCCAGCCGATAGGAAATAGATCGGCGAATACGAAACTGCTCCTGAATAGCCTCATCTCGCTGTTCCTTTATCGTTCTCAGTCTGGATTTCAGAGAATCTAGATTTTTATGTAACTGTCGCTGATCCTCCTGCAGTTCAAGAACATAGTCGTTCACTTTATCCATATGCTGAATCAGTTCATCCAAACGGCCTTCCAGAGTAAATATGTTCTTGCCCAAAGCTTGATATATTTCATCTGGTATCTTTCTCACATACTTACGCAAGATTTTCAGATACATTTCGTAATGATATCTCGTAGAATCCCGTTTAGAGATTGATTCCTTATCAAAGACCCGGTAATTCAGCTTTGTTTTTGCATCATAAACTGGTCTCGCTCCTTGATTGATAATTAAGTTTAAAAGGAAATCATAGTCCTCCAGTTTTTCACGATTCAGCGCTTCATCATAATAAATACCATCAGCAACCGAACGACGAATGAGGGAACAGTTGGAAATATAATTCTCTGTTAAGAAAGCTAGCTTGTCATAGGGCCGTGATTTAAGGTAAAACTCCTTTTTATCAGGATCATACAAATCCCCATAGACAATATCTGCTTCCTCTTGCACCATGGTTGTGTAGAAGCTCTCAACATAGTCTGAATCCAGAAAATCGTCACTATCCACAAAAATAAAATAAGTGCCTTGAATTTGCTGCAAAGCCTTGTTTCTTGTCTTGACAACCCCCATATTTTCGTGGCTTTCAAACTGAGTCGGAAAAGGGGAATCCGCCAAGACAGCCTCTATGATTTCAGCAGAATAGTCAGAGGAGCCATCATCCAATACCAGTAACTCAATATTTCGATAGGTCTGAGCAAAAATACTGCGCAAACACTGTTCAATATAATCTTGATGGTTGTAACAAGTTACAACAACAGATATTAAATCTTTCATATACTTTCCTTGTAAATAACTCTATTAGTTTGAGTTAGCATCTTGACTCTTCATGTATGCTCTATTTATCAGATTAGCCACCCACTTTGGCCAGAAAAGTTGATACATAAACAAGTCCTCTTTGGTCCGAGTATTATCTGAAATAGTCTTGGTTGTTTCCGACTCTCCATGAATCCGGTGGCACATAAGCTTCTCAGAAATATAAGCAAAGCGACCCTTATAGGCGCTAATCTTGTACCAAGCGTACCAATCCAGACTCACGCGCATTTCCTCATCAAATCGAAAATCCCTTAATGTCTCTAAGTTGTAAGTCACCGCCGGACAGGAAATGGGATTGCCAAAAGCTAGAACCCGATTTCTCCAAAAACGACTGGATGGCATCAGATTCAAGGTTTTAAGCATGAGAGTCTTGATTTTCAGATTGGTATTAGCCGGAATTTTGACTCCATTTTTCTCTTCAAAGTAGTCTGTATAGGCAATGAGAATGTCCTTAGACTGCTCTATCTTCTGCATCACTGCTTCTAGATAAGTTGGCTCATAGTAGTCATCCTGGTGGGCAATGGTAGCATAAGAAGTCTCAACAAAGGAAAGGGCATTGTTCCAGTCCTTACCGATACCGCCTCCTTCTTTCGTATAAAAAGGAATACCGTACTTCTGGCACAGCTGCTTGATTGAATCCAACGGTGTTGAGCTATAGCAGATAATCTTTGATGGCAAGGTTTGAGCTTGCAAAGACAGGATACAAGCTTCTAAAAATTCACTTTCGCCATAGGCGCAAATCACCCAGGTATGGTTATTTTTCATCTTTTTTACTCTCTAACTTTGACATTCTTTGCTTCATGATGGACAGTTCTTGCACCAACTGCTTGATTTGCTCCTTTTGTTTGGAAATGGAAATAGTATGTAAAAAAACAATAACCAGCAGGAAAAAGATGGCCAAGGACATGACAAAGTTTGAGGTCAACTCAAAACCTAACAATTTGGCAATCGAAACGGGAATCCAATCAAAAATAGAAATAACAATCAGAACGAAGCCAATAATAATCCACATAAAGGCTTGCTCAAATAAAATATTGTTTTGATTGATATTCCGAAAGACAAAATACAGGAATAGGACTGAAGCCACCAGCATAACAATAGACAAAATGGACATTATTCACTCTCTTTCATAAAAGCAGCAATCAAGATCGAAGAGCAAACTTCAATCATATAGCGAATGGACCTAATCGGAGTAATCGAAGAGACTCCTCCTGCACGTTCAAACATATTGGCCGGTGCTTCCACCACTTTATATTTCCGCTTCAAGATATGGACGATTGATTCTGGCTCAGGATACTTGATAGGATAGCGCGCAGCGAATTGTCGAATAATGTATCGATTGGCCAAACGATAGCCTGATGTGGTATCCAGAATCCTTTTGCCTGTTGTTAATTTAATAAAAGCTGAAATAATGGTAATGCCAAAACGCCGCATAAAAGTCGTCTGAAATTCCGAAGACTTGTCACCGATAAAACGAGAACCAACAACCAAATCAGCCTGCTGACGACGAATAGGCTCCAGCAAAGCATCCAGCGACTCAATATCATGCTGACCATCTCCATCAAACTGTACGGCCACATCATAATCCTTCTCAAGAGCATACTTATAACCCGTCTGAACAGCTCCGCCAATCCCTAAATTCATAACCAAATGAATAGCATTCAGATGATGGCTGTCCAAAATATCCTTGGTTCTATCAACTGACCCATCATTGATAACTACGTAGTCTAAGTCAAAATCAACTTTCTTCCGATATTCTACAATGCTCATAACCGTATTTAAAATACTTTCTTCCTCATTATAAGCAGGAATTATCATTAAAACTTTCATTAATTTAATCTATTCTTTCTATAACATGTCATCACATTATTTTTTGTTTTTCTGTAACTGTTTTTTTCTATATTTCATAAAGCTCGGGATTAGGGAATTGATAATCTTATATCTTAGCATTGGAAAAGGCTTCATAACAATATTAAAGATTCTAAAACAAACAAAATACAGCTGCCAACCTTCTTCCATTGGTGTATCCTTCCATGGAGTTTTGTGGAGATAATGGAGATACTCCTTTTTAAATCTATGTGTATTCCCCTTCCGCCAAGGTCTCTCTTCACCAAGATAGTGAATAATTGTAGGTGCTTTCCGAAAATGATTAAAATCTTCCTGTGATATAAACTTAGTTGGCTTACTTAATTCACTCAACGTTTTATAAGGATAAACATCATAAATATTAAAATAATTAAAGGAAATTGGCAAAGTAAAAATTTGCTCTTTCAAGGCTCCATTTAAGGCATCTTGGTCTGGTGCGAATAGCTTTCCTTCGTGAAATTGGTAAAATTCTATAACCTTTTTACCAATCTCTTCCTTACGCCATTTTTTTAGATCAATCAATAGGACACCCGAATTATGATAGGGGTGCTCTTTCAAAGCTAGAAATTCCTTTCTTGACTTATCCACAGTTGGTTCGGGACACATACCTATTACCTTATCTCCCAAGTCGCTATAAAAAAGTGAACCTATATCTTCTAGAACTAGTGTATCTCCATCGAGATATAAGATCCTATCAACTTCTTGTGGAAGAAGTTTATCTAAAAAAAGACGTGCCAAAATAATTGAAGACCAACCGTTTGTATCAAAATCAAAGTCAATATAGTCTGCGATATTATTTATAGAAATAATACAAACTTTTCTATCGTAACTTTTAGCGAATCCTTTTAATTTGTCTTGATTCTCTTGGTTTATCCTCTCGCCAATTAAATATACTGTAATATTCTCTGCAGATTTATTATTCTCAAATATAGAACACATACAGGTTGCAACTTGAGGTACAAACGCATCATTTAATGTAAATAAGATATTCATAGAATTCTACTTCTTTCTTTTTTCCTGATTTTTAGCAACGCCATAAATAATCAGACTTGTTGCATAAAAGACGCACATGGAGATTAAAAAGGAATTAGCAGCTCCCAGCAATTTTTGATCGCGAATAAATGGTAAAGTAATAAATTTTGAAACAGCAAATGCCAATAAATAGGCTATCATCAGATAATGCTGTTTTCTAAAGATGGTCATAATGATATCAACCACTAGAGCAAAAACATTCAAAATACCGCCTATAAGTAATATTGTGAAAGGAAGTTTATACTCCTGTAATTGGATACCATAGACAGCACTAAGAACTTCTGTACCAATCAGATAACCCAAAATAACAATAACGAGTCCTAAAACAGTCATTACTAGATTTAGAGTATTGACCTGTTTGAAAAATAGTGTAAATTTCTTTTCATTCCAATAAATGGAAAGCTGTGTAGTCAACGGTCTCAGGACAAAGAATAAAAGGGATAGAACAAAGACAGGCATGAATAGAACATTAAAATCTCTTTGAATCCCAGATGGAAAATAGCCATTTGTCAAAAGGTAGTCAATATCAATTTTGGGCTCGTTATAGATATACGTTAGCAAAAATCCATTTAAAAACAAAGGGAAACTATTTTTCAAAATAGAATACACATTTTTTCTGTCATCATGGAGTTTAGGAGAAAACTTTTCCTGAGAAAAATATAATCTACAGTTTCTGAAATCTAAGGGGAAGGTCAGAATAAAATTCGCACAGCAAATAACAATACTAGCTACCATCAATGATTTTGTAAGCAACAGGACTATCGCAAATATTAACATGCAAATCCAGCTCCTATAGAATTGCACCTTTCCAGCTAAGTCTGATCTATTTTTTTGCTGAAATAATCCTTGAAAAACATCTGAATATGCATCTATAGCCCGATAAACAACAAGCAATAAAATAATACTAGATTTGTAAATATCATACCCTTGCCATAGAGTATAGATAAACGATGTAAAAATCATCAAAAAGACCGTAAAAAGTCTCGTGTTATGATAAGAAGCAAATTGGTATCTTTCTTTTACATCCGTAGATTGCAGATTTCTAACTTGAAAATAACCTAGAACAAAAAACTGCTGACCAAGAGCATAAGCAATACTAAAAATATCAGAATCTCTTGAATCTAGAAATCTAGAAGCTAGTAGAAGCAAGACGACTGATATCAATGAAGATGAGACTGTCCCCAACATGTTCCATATATAGTTATTTTTCAGTCCTTCTTTTGAGATTATTTTTTCTATTTCTTTATTACCGTCATTATTTTTAGCATAAGGTGATGATCCTGATTTTGAGGGCATTTTTCTTCTCCAAATGTATTCTATTTCTTATTATACTATACTTTCAGTGAAAAGTGAAAATAGGGCATTAATCAGCCAATAAAAAAAGGACAACTATGTCCTTCTTTATATAGCCAATTACTGCTTCTTTTCCTGCTTGTAAAATTCTTTTAAGGCATCCTGCCAAGTCGGAATGACAAAGCCTGTAGCCTTGGCCTTGACCAGGCTCATAGTTGAGTTGAAAGGCCGCTTAGCCTTGGCTGGGAACTTGCTGGAATCAACCGGTTGGACTTCCACATCTGTATCTTTAAGAATTTCCACTGCAAAGTCATACCAAGTGGTGTCCTCTGCAGCGTCATTAGACAGATGGTAGTAACCAAATTCCTTTTGGTTTTCAGCCAGATGAGTCATAAATTCAGCCAGCGTACGAGTCCATGTCGGACGGCCATGTTGGTCGTTTACTACGGTCAAAGTTTTATGTGTCTTGGCAAGATTTTGCATAGTAAAAACAAAGTTCTTGCCATAGTTACCAAAGACCCAGGCAGTACGGATAATATAGAAACGGCTGGAATATTTCTCAACCAGCTCCTCACCCATGCGCTTGGTACGGCCATACTCAGTCTGCGGATCCGGCCGGTCATCTACTTCCCACTCCTCACCGACAGGCTTTTGTCCGTCAAAGACATAGTCTGTTGAGATGTAGACCAAGGTTGCTCCGTGTGCTTCTGCAGCTTTTGCCACATTTTCGGTACCGGTCACATTGATGGCGTAGTCCAGCTCTTTTCCTTCGTCCTCAGCAGCATCAACTGCGGTATAGGCTGCACAGTGATAGACCAAGCTTGGCTTGACTTCCGCAAAGACCTTGTCCACCATTTGGGCATTGGTGATATCCATTTCCGACACATCAACAGCCACATACTCCTCATTGCGCTCATCCAAAAGATAGCGAAGCTCTGTACCCAGCTGTCCGTTCGCACCTGTAATTAAAATCATTTGTCTTTCCTTTCACATCATAAACATTCAATGAGTTTATTATAACAAAAAAAGCAGAAAAAATCTGCTTGGTCGAATCCCTATCGGAAAATATACTTCCTAGTATGATCTAGAGAAGAGCTTCTTGCCGCTTTTGATACTCTGTATACAAGTGATACAACAATCTGCAAGTAATAATGAATAGACTTATCATCAGAGGCAAAAAGGTTCGAGTGCTTGAAGCGTAGAGAGTTGGAGATAATGAAATAACCATGCGGCCAATAAAGCCAATTACAAATAAATAGGGCAGCCATATTTTTTCTTTACAGTCAGAAACTACAAGCCACAAAGCGTAAAGAATCATTAATAGCAGCAAGCCATAAAAGGCTACTGCGCTCATATACGTGATATTAAAAGAAAATGTCCCTGATTCTCTGGCTGCTTTACTGATACCTGTTAAGGTACCAAAAATAGTATTCCAGCCCATTTTTTGTGAAAAAATATTGAGTAAGACAAAACCGCTCAGAGCTATGGCTGTTACATTTTTCTTATGAAGAGCATAGACAAAGAGCACAAGCAAGAAGACCATCACAAAGGCAAAGGACGTGGAAAGCATATTATCCCCTGTCTCCAGAAAGCCCAGCCCAAGCTTTTGATAGATATTCCAGTTAGGAAAGTTTGGGAACCAACTGACAATGTTCTTCTCCAAACGCAGAGCATTCCCCGGAGACAGCTTGGCTGATATGATTCCTAAAGCGCTTAGTGCCAAATAGCATAGATTACCCAGTAAAGGGTTTTTATTTTTTTTCGCAAGAACAGTTTCAAACAGAAGCCACAAAAAAGCGTAGACAGCTAATTGTTCTTGCATGATAGCAACTAAAAAGCACAAAAGGCTAGCCATATTAATCCAAATATTTTTAGATTCTCTGAAAAAAAGTGCGAAAAGCAACAAGGAAGCCGGGAAAATGTAATTGACATAGGTCGGAATAGAGCCCGCGCTTAAAAATTCCGTCGCCGGAAGGAATATAAAAATAAGTAAAGCTGGCAGCCAAGGTAAGGAAGGGGTCAGCTTCCTTAAAGCATAGACCAAAAGCAAAGTTGCCAGAAAGGCTGCTGCTATAGACAGCTTTTCGTGAACGGAAAATAATAAGGTGGCTGACTCAATGAGCAGTCTACTGCTCCAGGTAAAATAACGATCAATCCCAAAGAATAAATAATTGTAATGAAATTCCTTAGCGTATTCTAAAAAAGCCGTTTGGTCTCCTACTGGAGTGATTTTATTATTGATGTAAAACTGTATCGCATAAATAAACGAAGACAAGCATAAGACAATATTAATTTTTTTATTTTTCACAATCTCTCCTCAGCTAAATAAGAGTCACTTAAGCTCAAAAACACTCTCAAAGACTCATTTACTCTTCTCTTTAATCACATAGATTGGGCGATGCTTGGTTTCCATGAAGATTTTGCCGATGTATTTGCCTAGGATACCGATGGTCAGCAGCTGGAAGCCTCCGATAAGGAGAATGACGGTCATAAGGGACGGCCAGCCCGATGTCGGGTCACCAAAAACCAAGGTACGGATAATAATCACTGCCATCAGGATGAAGGCTAAAATCCAAGACAGGATACCCCCTAAAAAGGCAATGTTGAGAGGCGCATCAGAGAAATTGACAATACCTTCCAAAGAATAGTTGAAAAGAGACCAAAAATTCCAAGAGGTCTTACCAGCTACCCGTTCGACATTTTTGTATTCCAGATACTCGGTATTGAAGCCTACCCAGGCAAAAATTCCCTTGGAGAAGCGATTGTACTCTGAAACCTCCAGAATGGCTTCTACCATCTGGCGGCGCATCAGTCGAAAGTCACGCGCACCATCTACCATCTCTACCTGACTAATCTTGTTAATCAGCTTATAGAACAAATTGGCAAAAAAGCTTCGGATAGGCGGCTCTCCCTCGCGAGTAGTGCGACGGGTACCCACACAGTCCAACTCAGGATTCGAGTCTAGCAAAGCCTTCATCTCAATCAGGAGCTCTGGCGGATCCTGCAAGTCCACATCCATGACCGTCACAAAATCCCCACTCGCCTCTTGCAAACCAGCATAGAGGGCTGCTTCTTTTCCGAAATTACGAGAAAAGGACAGATAGTGCACATCTGGACAGCGACTACTGAGCTCTCGCAAAACAGCCAAGGTCCGGTCCGTCGATCCGTCATTGACAAAAATATATTCAAACTGGTCACGGATTTGATATTTGACCGCTTCCATAGCTTCATGAAACAGAGGAATAGATTCTTCTTCATTGAAGCACGGAACAATCACTGAAATTGTCATTTTGATTACCTGCTATTTTTTAATATCTCTCATTATAACAAAAAACTAGGCGAAAACCTAGTTTTAATCTTATTTGCTCTGTCTAGAGGCCTTGAAAATTAGATAGATTCCAAGGCTAGTTTGAGATCCTCTATCAAGTCATCCACATTTTCCAAGCCGATAGAGAGACGGATTTGATTTGGTGTAATACCTGCTGCCAGCTGATCTTCTGGCGACATCTGACCGTGAGTTGTCGTAGCTGGATGGACAACCAAGGACTTAGCATCGGCTACGTTGGCCAAGTCAGAGAAAATCTCTAGGCTGTCAATAACCTTACGAGCTTCTTTCTCCCCACCTTTGACATTAAAGGTAAAGATGGAGCCCACACCTTTAGGGAAATATTTTTTAGCCAAAGCATGATAAGGACTGTCAGCAAGTTTGGGATAATTGACCTGCTCAACCTTAGGATGCCCTACCAGGAAATCAACAATCTTCTCTGCATTGGACACATGGCGTTCTACACGCAAAGAGAGAGTTTCCAACCCCTGCAGGAAGAGAAAGGCATTGAAGGGTGACATGGCTGCGCCCGTATCGCGCAAGAGCTGAGTCCGGACTGCAGTGACAAAGGCTGCTGCTCCAACATCGCGCGTATAACTGATATCATGATAGCTTGGATCTGGATCCACAAACTGCGGAAACTTGCCTGAAGCTTCCCAGTCAAAACGACCGCTGTCTACAATCACACCACCTATGCTGGTTCCGTGACCTCCGATAAACTTGGTCGCAGAATGTACCGCAATGTCCACTCCATGAGAAAAAACATTGATCAGATAAGGAGTGGCAAAAGTATTGTCGGAAATCAGCGGAATTTTATGAGCATGAACCAGCTCTGCCAAAGCATCAAAGTCAGGGATATTAATCAGCGGATTGCCCAAACTTTCAATCAAAACCAACTTTGTATTGTCCTGAATAGCTGCTTCTACTTCAGCCAGATTTTCAATATCAACAAAAGTCGTGGTAATGCCATAGCAAGGTAGGGTTTCTTTGAGCAGATTAAAGGTACCACCGTAGATGGTAGAGGCTGCTACTACGTGGTCGCCAGCATGGGCCAAAGCTAGAATGGTGTAGGTAACAGCTGCCATACCAGAAGCTGTTGCTAGAGCTCCGACTCCACCTTCCAAAGCCGCAATGCGCTCCTCAAAAGCAGACAGGGTCGGATTGGTAATCCGAGTGTAGATATTGCCCGGTTTGCGCAGGGCAAAGAGATCTTCTCCCTCCTGAGTATCATCAAACACATAGGAAGTTGTCTGGTAAATAGGCAGAGCCCGCGACTTAGTAGTCGGGTCAACTGTCTGTCCAGCATGAAGCTGCAGAGTTTCAAATTTAAATTCACGTGTCATAAGGTCACCTCACTATAGTTATGTGATAAGTCTACCACTAAACGTCTCGCTTGACTAATAGAATTTCCTTATCAAAAGAAATAAAGAGAAGCTATATCTTATAGCTTCTCAGATATAATCTCAAAAGTCGCCTGATTGCTAGGCCAGTACAACTGCGACGAAACTTTGTCTAAAGCTATCCACTGAGCTCCCACATGCTCATCAGAAATCCGAATTTCTTTCTGCTCTGTCAGAACTAGAAAGAGATTTTTGTGGATGGTCAGATTTTCATCAATCTTTACTGTGAAATCTCCAAGAGCCGTCAGGTTTGAACAAGCTAAGACCAAGCCTGTCTCCTCTCTTATTTCACGAAGGCAGGCCTCTTCTGGGCTCTCACCACTCTCAATCCCACCAGTAATGGGCTGCCAAAAGGAAACTCTCTCATCCTCAACTTTCAAGAGCAAGATTTCTCGTTCCTCTGGATGATAAATCCAGGCTTCAATCGACCGCCTCATCATGATTTTTTCTCAATCGGTGCTATGCTGGCCAGCACTTTCTTCAGACCGACTTCTGGGAAATTAATCTTGAGCTCTTGGCTATTGCCGTTGCCAGAGACTGCTAGAACTGTCCCATCGCCCCATTTCTTATGGTGGGCAATATCTCCAATAGCCCAAGCAACTTCTGGCTTAGATGGCTGGCTCTGACCGCTCTTTCCAAAAGGCAGACTGCCTGTAGAAATCGAGCTTGGTGCTGCCTGACGCTTCCGTTCTTGCAGGGCCTGGGCCAGACTCATGCCTTGACCGAATTGACTGGTATCACTATTGGTATAACTAACCTTAAAGGAGCTATTTGACGGTCGAGCCAGTCCCTGATAGTCTAGCAAGTCTGAGCTGATTTCTCTCAAAAAGCGTGTAGGATGATTATAGTTGGTTTTACCATAAAGCATACGGGAATTAGCATTGGTCAGATAGAGAATCTTCTCTGCTCGGGTGATGCCAACGTAAGCTAGACGCCGTTCCTCTTCCAACTCATCCTCATCTTCAGACGCCCGACTTAGAGGGAAGACATTTTCCTCCATACCAACCAGAAAGACGACCGGAAATTCCAATCCCTTGGCTGCGTGGAGGGTCATTAGAGTCACTTCGGAACTCTCCGTATCCCCATCATCTGTGTCTGCGATCAAGGCTAAGTCATTGAGAAAACGGCTGAGCTTATCAAGACCAGACTCATCAGTAGGATTGTCTGGACTTTCGTCAAAATTCTTGGTTACAGACAGGAATTCTTCGATATTTTCAATCCGTGCTTGGCTTTCCAAGGTTACCTGCGCAGCTAAGGCCGCAGCATAACCTGTCTTTTCCAACACAGCTTCTACCAGCTCCGTTACTGTAAAGTCGTCCAAGCGCTCCCGCAAATCAAGAAGCATATTGGCAAAATCATAGACCGCCTGAGCCGCCTTGCCCTTGACAGGTGACAGCAGGATATTGGCCGACGCATCCAGTAAAGACATTTCCTGACTAGACGCAAAATCCCGAATTTTCTCCACCGTTCCTGGACCGACTCCACGCTTGGGCTCATTGATTACGCGCTCATAGCTGATATTATCGCTAGGATTGGCGATGAGATTGAGATAAGAAATAACATCTCGGATTTCCTTGCGGCTGTAGAACTTGGTTCCACCAACCATGGTATAGGGAATATTGGACTTGAGCAGGGCTTCCTCCACCGTCCGTGACTGGGCATTGGTCCGGTAAAGAACTGCAAAATCCTTATGACTGTATCCTTCTCGGCTCAGCTGATCAATAGTTCGGGCGACAAAAAGAGCCTCATCCTGCTCGTCATTAGCCCGATAGTAGACAATTTCCTCACCGTCTTCGTTTTGAGTCCAGAGATTTTTAGGACGTCGGTTGCGGTTGTTTCGGATGACTTCATTAGCTGCCTGAAGAATGGTCTTGGTGGAACGATAGTTTTCCTCTAGCAGAACTACCTTAGCTTCTGGATAATCCTTTTCAAAGTCCAGGATATTCTGCATATCGGCTCCCCGCCAGCCATAGATAGACTGGTCAGCATCTCCGACTACGCAAATATTCTTAAAGCGGGAAGCCAAGAGCTTGACCAGCTGATACTGAGCATGATTGGTATCCTGATACTCGTCCACATGGATGTACTGGTAGCGTTGCTGGTAGTAGATCAGGACATCAGGATTTTGGTCAAAAAGCCGCAGGGTCAACATGATCAAATCGTCAAAGTCCATGGCCTCAGACTGGCGCAATTCCTTTTGATAGGCCGTGTAGCACTTGGCCACAATCTCCGTATACATATCACCAGCTAGATTTGCATAGGCCACCTCATCAATCAGGTCATTCTTAGCATTGGAAATAGTACCCAGAATGGCGCGCTCATTCCACTTTTTAGGATCTAGATTGAGATTTTTGAGAATCCGTTTCATCAGAGTCCGCTGCTCACCTGGATCCACGATAGTAAAGTTGCGGTTGTAGCCAATATGATCTGCTTCTCGCCGCAGGATGCGCACACACATGGAGTGGAAGGTAGCGATTAAGCAATCTTGGGCCTCCGTTTTAAGTTTTTCAGCCCTTTCTCTCATCTCCCGCGCCGCCTTATTGGTAAAGGTAATGGCTAAGATATTCCATGGATTGACCATTTTTTCATCAATCAAATAGGCAATGCGATGGGTCAGGACACGGGTCTTACCCGAACCAGCCCCCGCCATTATCAGCAAAGGCCCTTCTGTTGTTTGAACCGCCTCAGCCTGACGGTCATTCATACCGTTTAATAAAGGATGCATTTTTCTTCCTCTTTCAAAGTCAATGCTACTATTATAACAAAAATCCTGATGAAGCTAAACCAGAAAGAAGAGGAATTTCTGATTTTAGATTAGATTTTCGACAAAGTCATCTAAGGCCTCCTAAGCCCGATGCAAATTGATAATCAGGCCTATTTTTGCTATAATATGCCCATATGAGACTTAGAATATCTTTCCAGAGATGACATTTTTTCGCAAGTCTCTTTTCCATTCTGCTGCCCCACTTAGAAAGAAAGGCTGTCATGAAAAATCCTAGTAACAATCTGAAGCTAGCGGAGAGAGGAGCCATCCTGTCCATCGCTACCTATCTGATTCTCTCCGCGGTCAAGATTATCGCAGGCTCAACTCTCCAGTCCTCCAGTCTGACGGCCGATGGCTTCAACAATGTTTCTGATATCGTGGCTAATATCGCCGTTTTAATTGGCCTGCGTATGGCTAGAAAACCAGCCGACCGTGACCATCGCTTCGGCCACTGGAAGATAGAAGATCTGGCCAGTCTCATCACATCTTTTATCATGTTTTTCGTTGGATTTGATGTCTTGATAGAGACCATTCAGAAGATTATCTCCAATCAAGAAACCAAGCTTGACCCAGTTGGTGCCGTGGTCGGAATTATCTCGGCAATCATTATGTTGGGTGTTTATTTTTACAATAAAACGCTAGCTAAAAAAGCTCACTCCAAGGCTCTGGATGCCGCAGCCAAGGACAACTTGTCAGACGCTGTAACTTCGATCGGCACTTCAGTTGCGATCATTGCCAGCGCCTTCAATTTCCCAATCGTTGATAAGCTAGCAGCCATTATCATTACCTTCTTCATTCTCAAGACGGCCTATGATATCTTTATGGAATCTTCCTTCAGCCTGTCCGACGGATTTGATGAAAGCTTGCTGCAGGACTATAAGCAAGCTATACTGGAAATTCCTAAAATCACTCAGGTCAAGTCGCAGCGTGGCCGGACCTATGGCAGTAATATCTATCTGGATATTATTTTGGAAATGAACCCAGATTTGTCTGTTTTTGAGAGCCATGAGATTGCGGACCAAGTTGAGGATATGCTTATGGAGCGCTTCGGAGTCTTTGATATTGATATTCATATTGAGCCCGCTCCCATTCCCGAGGATGAGATGCTGGCCAATCTTTATCCAAACCTACTCATGCGTGAGCAGCTCGTGGAGCAAGGCAGCCAACTGGATACACTTCTGTCTGCTGAATTTCTCTATATTTCCCAAGATGGTCGACAGCTAAACAAAGCTGAGTTTCAGGCAGAAAGAGCCTCAAAAACACCTATCAAAAACGTTGAACTGCTCTCTGTCAGCCAAAAAACCAAGCTCATCCGCTATGAAATGGATGGTGTTATCCATACCAGCCTCTGGCGCCGCCACGAAGTATGGAAAAATATTTTTCACCAAGAGACACGAAAAAACAACTAGACAGACTGTCTGGTTGTTTTTTGTAAACAGTAATTTTCTTCCTAAAAAGATTTTTTTAAAAAACAAAGCAACTGTGGGTTACTTCGTTTCGACAAATCCGAATTTACTCAGCGGTGAGAGTCGGAACTCCACCACCCCCTTGATTTGACTGGCTTTGATGAGCCCAAATTCTCGGCTGTCCTTCGTATTTTCCCGTCGATCATTAAGAATCAAATAAGAATCTTTAGTAATTTTATCAGACTTTGAGCCCTTCAAATCCATAACAGAGAAATCATGAGTATAGTAACCCGAACTTCCTGCTGAAGCTAGATATTTCTCGCGCATTTTCTCAATGTATTCTTCCGACATGACCTGACCGTTCAGGTAAAGAAGATCATCCATATAGGTTACTTGATCCTTTTCCTGGGCAATGACCCGTCCGACATAGTCTTTGCCGTCCACTTCATAGAGGACAAAATCCCCACGCTTGATGTCTTGCTTTCTCGTCGCCAAGACCAAGTCATTCTTTGCCAAGTAAGCATTGCTGTCTTGCTCCGTCACCCGATAAGGCGTATAAATAAAAACTCTCAGCCCTATAATAATAGCTGCCAGTACTGAAAAAATAATGATATTTCTTAATAAATCTCTCTTTAACATTAGTCTCTCTCATCTCTTTTATACCATTATATCATTTTTAGATAAAATAGACAAAGGGACGATCTTATTTCAAAAATCAAAACGCTGATGTCTCCTTCTTCCCACACAAGATAATGGTCGTCACTTCGACAAGAGAAAAAACCGATGATTTTTCAATCAACGGTTCTTCTTATTATCTTAGATTAACGTACTGTACGGATACGCATTGTGTTGGTACGAACTGCTTCACCAAGCGGCACACCAGCAACGATAACGATATCATCACCAGATTCAACCAAACCTTGCTCAACTGCAATCTTTTCAGCGATTTCAAACATATCGTCTGTATTAGATGGAGTTTCAGTAGTCACTGGAATAACACCCCAGTTCAGCATAAGACCGCGTTGAGTCAATTCGTCAAAAGTGATAGCCAAGATATCAGCGTTTGGACGGTATTTAGAAATCAAGCGAGCTGTGTGACCTGTTTTAGTAAGGGTAACTACCAACTTGATATCCATTGAGTTTGTAGCATCTTTAACTGCTGAAGCCATAACTTCAGTCTTAGAGTTGCGCTCAAAGTTATCAGTTGTCAAACGACCATATTCGTTAAGAAGGGTTTGAGCGTTCTTATCGATAGTCGCCATTGTTGTTACTGACTCAAGTGGGTATTTACCATTTGCAGACTCACCTGAAAGCATAGTTGCGTCAGTTCCATCGATAACAGCATTAAATACGTCTGATACTTCTGAACGAGTTGCACGTGGTTTTTCTGTCATGGTTTCAAGCATGTTAGTTGCTGTGATAACCACTTTACCAGCTGCATTTACCTTAGTGATGATCATTTTTTGGTAAACTGGAACCATTTCAAATGGTACTTCGATACCCATGTCACCACGGGCAATCATGATACCGTCAGCAGCTTCAATGATTTCGTCCAAGTTATCGATACCTTGTTGGTTTTCGATTTTCGCGAACAGTTGAACGTGTCCATTACCAGTTTCTTCACAGATTGCACGAACTTCGTTGACGTCTTTTGCAGTACGTACAAATGAAATCGCGATGAAGTTGATTCCTTGCTCAAGACCAAAGCGGATATCGTCATTGTCACGCTCAGCAAGTGCTGGGAAAGGAATCTTAGTGTTAGGAATGTTCACACCTTTTTGCTTAGCAATGATACCGTCATTTTCAACTTCTACTTCAAATTCACGAGTAGCATCGTCTTTTGCGACAACACGAAGACCAAGTTTACCATCGTCAACCAATACTTGACGGCCAACTTCAACATCATCGTAAATGTCCAATCCACCAGCAACGTTCAAAGCAATGACTTCACGAGTAGATTTGATACTTTGCTTAGTAGCAACACGGATTTTTTCACCAGTCTTGTATGAATACTCTTTTGCATCGCCTTCGAACAATTCTGTACGAATTTCTGGTCCTTTTGTATCAAGAAGGAAACCAACTTTTTGACCGGCAATTTCTTCTGCACGCTTAACAGTTGCCATGCGCTCTCCTTGCTCAGCATGGTCACCGTGTGAGAAGTTGAAACGGAATGTGTTTGCGCCAGCTTCAATCAACTTAGCAATGTTTTGAGCTGATGCTTCAACATCCAGCTTTTCTCCCCAATATCCGTCATCACCGAATTTTTTACCGCCGCGGATTTCTACCGCAGGACCTAATGTTGCAACGATTTTTACACGTTTATTCATGATTGTATGAAACTCCTTCTTCTATTTGGCCTCTTGGCCTGAATAACAAATAATAATTAAATATTGATGCTGCGGTTCAAATCAGCCAAGTCCAGATCAGCCTTGTGCGGATTATTGACAACAATCTTGCCTTCAGCAGTCAAGCTAAAGAGTGCTCCTTCTTCAGCAGTTCCCAGAATTGGGCTTTCAACCATCTGCTCATTGCGGATTCCAACAGCAACTCCGCCGATACCTGCTTTAAGCAGTTTAACAGCATGTGCTCCCATACGAGATGCAAGAACACGGTCACGCGCAGTCGGTGAGCCCCCACGCTGGATATGTCCGAGCTCTGTGACACGTAAGTCGCTCATATCACCAGCTTCTTTTAGCTTCTCAGCGAATTCATCCGCTGACATGACACCCTCAGCCAAGACGATGATGTTGTGCTTCTTACCCTTGGCATAGCCATTCTTAATGCTTTCAACAACTTCTTCGATCTTGAAACCTTCTTCAGGAACGATGATTTCGTCCGCACCAGATGCAATACCTGCCCAAAGAGCAATATCACCAGCATTACGACCCATTACTTCGATAACGAAAGTACGGCGGTGACTGGATGAGGTATCCCGAATCTTGTCAATCGCATCCATAGCTGTAGTAACAGCAGTATCAAAACCGATAGTGAAGTCTGTTCCGACGATATCATTATCAATGGTTCCTGGAACACCAACAGCGGGGAAGCCGTGCTCTGTCAGACGCATCGCACCGTGGTAAGATCCATCACCACCGATAACAACGACACCTTCGATTCCATGTTTTTTAAGCTGCTCAATTCCTTTCAGCTGCCCTTCAACTTGGGCAAACTCAGGGTAACGAGCAGAGTGAAGGAAAGTTCCACCGCGAGAAATAATGTCACCAACTGATGTTGCATCAAGTGGGTAAATCTCGCCAGCTACCATTCCAGCGTAACCATCATAAATACCGTAAACTTCCATTCCTTCGGAAATTGCTTTACGAACAACCGCACGGATGGCAGCATTCATACCAGGGGCATCACCACCACTAGTCAAAACAGCAATACGTTTCATTTCGCTTTTTGCTCCTTTTTCTTTTTAACATTCTTATAGATTATACCACAATCATCATGAAAATTCTCTTATTTTCCATATTTTTTAACGAAAAATCGTTTTCATAGTATAATTCTTCAATTCCTCTTGCAGCTGCTCCGATTTCTCCACTCGAAAATGCGGTGCAGACATGGTGCGCTTCTCATCTTCATAGCGCAGGACAACCGGAATATTACCGGGGTATTTCTGCAAAATCTGAGATATTTCCCGATCATGTTCATGTCCAGCAAGTTTTATCCAGAAGCGTTCTGTAGTGGCTTCTTCTATATCTGACAAGACCAGCTGTAAACGGCCATCCCGTTCCTGCACCTTGCCAGTCAAGTAGTAAATGCCCTTTTCCTTAATACGTTCACCCAGCTGTCTATAAGTATCAGGAAAGAGGGTAACATCCAGTTTTTTCTTCGTATCTGAAACCTGCAAGAAGGCCATGTTCTCGCCCTTTTTAGTCCGAATAGTTTTGACAGTCTGGACTTGAGCTAAAATCCTAGCTCTGCTATTTTCTGTCAACTCACTAATCCAGCTAAAGGGCTGATCTGCTTCTTTGGCCAGTTTAACCAAGGGGTGATCGCTAAGCCCCACACCGATAATGCTCTGTTCCAGCTCAAACTTTTCGGCATCGCTGAAATCCTGAGCCTCTGTCCAAGAGTAGGTCGTATCCGCGAAGAGGCTGCCCAGCTCATCCGCAAATACAAATAGATTAGGCAGGTTGGCTAGAATTTTTTGGCGATTTTTCTCAAAACTGTCAAAGAGCCCCAGCTGGATCAGAGGAGTCAGCAGTGGAATCTTATGGTAATTCTGAGGCAGGCGCAGAATAAAGTCTTCCACCCCAGTAAAGGTGGCATTTTGTCGCTCTTCGATAATCCAGTAAGCCAAATCCCTAGGCAGGCCTTTGATATTTTTCAGACCCAAAAAAATCTTCTTATCCTGAAACTTATCATGGTAGGGGATATTGTTGATACTGAGGGGCGCTGTCTCAAAGTCAAAACTCAAGGCATCGGTGATATAGTCGCTGCTAGAATAATTAAGCATGACATCAAAGAAAACATCTGGATAGTGAGCCTTGAAGTAAGCCAACTGAAAGGCCAGAGCTGAGTAGGCATAGGCGTGGCTGCGGTTAAAGCCATAACCAGCAAACTTCTCCATAATAGCAAAGACTTCCTTGGCTTTGGATTCCGAATGCCCTAGCTTGAGAGCACCTGCAACAAAGTCCTCCTGCATGCGATGCATTTCAGCAGCACTCTTCTTACCCATTGCTCTTCGTAAAATATCGGCTTTCCCCAGACTAAAGCCACCAAAACGCTGGGCCACCTGCATAACCTGCTCTTGGTAGAGCATGATACCGTAAGTCGGAGCTAGAATATCAGCCAAACTATCATCAATCAGCGCCACCTGCTCCAGTCCATGCTTTCTCTTGACAAAATTGTCAATATAATCGCTGGCTCCAGGACGGTTGAGAGAGGTTGTGGCCACTACTTCCTCAAAGCAAATCGGCTGAATCCGCTTGAGCAGGCTGATAGCACCCGGCTGCTCAAACTGGAAAATCCCCTTGGTCTGACCAGCCGCAAAGAGTTTCAGAGTGTCTGCATCCGCCAAGTCAATCTCTGCAATCTTAATATCTACCTCATATTTTTTCAGGGTTGCTTCTTTCATCCGCTGGACAAAGGTCAGATTGCGCAAGCCCAGAAAGTCCATCTTGAGCAGACCGTTGCTCTCCACACCGTGGGCATCATATTGAGTGATATACATGTCCTCACCGTATTTGAGCGGTATCTGGTCTGTCAGGTCATTGTCACTCATCACAACGCCGGCTGCATGGATAGAAGTCTGACGGGGATGACCTTCAATTTTTTTAGCAATATCAAAGGCCTTTTGATATTCTAGCTTACTGTTGATAATCTGACGAAAGCCCATATTTTTCTCATAAGCAGAGGTCAGACTATCACCGAAGCGGATTTTCTTGGTGATATTGGTTAGCTCATACTCTGGCAGACCGAAACGCTTGAAAACATCGCGAATGGCCTGCTTGGCTCCGAAAGTCGAGTAGGTTACAATCTGAGCCGCATGCATGCTGCCATAGCGGTCACGAACATAGCGGATAAACTCTGGCCGGTAAACATCAGGAATATCGATATCAATATCGGGCATGGTATAGCGCTCTAGATTTAGAAAGCGTTCAAAGAGCAGGTTGTTCTTGACTGGGTCAATCCCAGTAATCTCCAAAGCATAGGCCACCAGACTACCGACAGCAGATCCTCGGCCCATGCCCATATAGTAGCCCTGACTGCGACCAAAGCGCAGCAAATCCCAGACAATGAGAAAATAATCATCAAAGCCCATCTGATGAATGACAGCCAGCTCCTGGTCCAGCCGTTCCTGATAAAGTTTACCTGTTAAACCGCGTTTTTTTAAGCCAGCTTCGGAGCGCTCCCGCAACTCTTCCACGGCTGGCCGCTCCCGATTAAAGCGGGGCAGTTTCAGCTCCCTATTGATATCATAGTGAACATGACGGACTAGCTTCTCAAGATTAGCCAGACTCTCTGGGAAAGTTTCCTTAAAAGCTCCTGCCAGAGCATCTGGTGCCAGCAAAAACTCATGATTGGGAAGGCTGCCAATCTCCCGCAGGCTGGCATTTTCTCGAATAGCCCGGAGCATCTGCAAGGTTTCCAAATCCCCCGTGTCAAAATATCGGACGGTATGCAGGGGCAGGGTTGGCCGACCGAACTCCTGCTTAGGCGTTGCTGGAAAGACACCAACATAAAAATCCAACCCCAAATCCAGATCTGCTACTCCGTCAAAAGCAGGAACAATCACAGCCAAGCCCTTAAAGAGATGCTGGAAATCTTCCCAATTTTTTTGTCCCATCATCTTGAGAGTCGAGACTTTCATCAGATTGCGATAGCCCTGACTGTCCAAGGCCAGCAGACGGAGATGAAGCTCCTTCTCTGCCTTGATCAGACTCAGATCCAATCCTAAAAGCGGCTGCAGTCCCGCAGATTCGGCTTCCTCTAAGAAATGATAGGCTCCATAGAGATTGTCCACATCCATCATGCCCAGATGACTGTATCCTAAGTCCTTGGCTTTCTGCACATATTTCTTTATCGGGATCAAGCTATCCATAAAACTGTAAACAGTCTTGGTATCAAGTTGTATCACCACATTTTTCTCCTTGAACATGCTTTGCTTCTTCTTATAACTATTATACCGCAATTCACTGAATGAGGGAAATAGGAGTTTGACTGAACAGAATGATTCCATTCACCCTTTCCGGCTTTCTTTGCCATTTTCCTAAGGAAAAGGTATAATAATTGTAAATTGAAGAAAACAAAGGAGACATGTATGAATCAGTATCCTCTGGTCTATCTTGACCATGTCCATAAAAATTATGGCGACGCACCCGCCCTGTATGATGTGAGCTTAAACATCCAACCTGGCAGAATTATCGGACTTCTAGGTCCTAATGGAAGCGGCAAGACAACTATTATCAAGCTTATCAATGGTCTCTTGCAGCCGACCTCTGGTCATATTTATCTCAAAGGCGTCAAACCTTCTCCTGATACCAAAAGAATCGTTTCCTATCTACCAGATACGACATACCTAAGCGACAGCTCCAAAGTAATCGAAGCTGTAAAATATTTCCAAGATTTTTATGATAATTTTGACAGCGCGAAAGCCATGCAGCTTCTAAAGGATCTCCATATCGATCCTCAAGCACGCATCGGAAGCCTTTCAAAAGGAAATAAAGAAAAAATGCAGCTCATTTTGGTCATGAGCCGCCATGCGGAACTGTATATCCTAGACGAACCTATCGGTGGTGTTGATCCGGCTGCTCGTGACTATATCCTGCAGACCATCATTCAAAACCGCACACCTCAGTCTTCTGTCATCATTTCCACCCACTTGATCGCAGATATCGAGCCAATCTTGGATGAAGTAATCCTGATTAACCAAGGTCAGATCTTTTTGCATGAAAATGCTAATCAGCTGCGTCAACAGTACAATCAATCCATTGATAATCTCTTCCGCAGCCAGTTTCGCTTTTATTAGGAGGGCTTCATTATATGTTTGGAAAATTATTTAAATACGATTTTAAGTCTAATTACAAATGGTACTGTATCACTTTTGCAATCTTCTTAAGTCTCTCGATTGTCATGGGGATATTTGCCGGCAGTGTTCTGAAACCTGAACAGCTGAATTTTCTGAGTGATTATCCATCGTCTACTTTAGGATTTCTAGTTTTTTTCTACTTGCTCTTCTTACTGATATTTTCAGCAGCCTGCGCTGTCTTTCTGTCTAATACTATCATTATTATCCGGCGTTTTTATAAAAATGTATTTGGACGTGAAGGCTATCTGACTTGGACTCTTCCGGTCACACCACATCAGATTCTCCTATCCAAGCTCCTCTCAGCAATTTTATGGAGTCTCTTGTGTACACTAACCATGTTTGTTGGCAGTCTCCTAATTTTTGGAATCGCCCTACCTATCGCGGGTCATTCCTTAGGAGAACTGTTTAGTTACCTTAGTTACATACCAGATATCTGGATCTGGCTTATCAAATATGGATTCCTTAATCTTTTACAAATTATCTCTGGCATTCTCTTCTTTTATTTGGTCATATCTATTGGGCAGCTCTTTAAGAAAAATCGGATTATGATGGCTGTACTCTTTGGATTTTTGATTTGGACTGTTTTGACGGTCTTATCTATATTCCTGCCTACTCCATATTCCGCAACAAACTTCCTAAATCTGTATGATTATAGTTATGATAACTTCTATACAAATCTTAGACAGGTACTGGATTTTTCACTGGTTATCCGAATCATCTTCGAACTGGTCAAAATTTTCGGTTTCTATTTTACAATCCATACCATCGTAAAAAACAAACTAAATCTTCAATAAGCAACACAAGGTTGAAACAAAACGTTTCAACCTTGTTTATTTTTACTTCAAAATAATGGCTGCCACGATGGGGCTGACCAGAACGTACATGAGGCCGGTCACGCCAATCGCAAGTCCTGCCATAGCTCCGGCGACTTGGCCGTATTTAAAGGCAGTTCCCGTTCCTACCGCATGGCCGGTTCCCCCTAAAGCTAGACCGATAGCTACCGGGTCTGTGATTTTTAAGAGCTTAAGAAGCGTTGGCCCTAAGACACTGGTCAGAATGCCCGTCGCAACCACCACCACTAATGTCACTGTAGCAAGTCCTTGCAGCTTGTCTGTGATACCGACAGCCATGGCCGTTGTGACAGATTTCGGAAAAAGAGAAACAGCCAGAAAGAAGTCCATTCCGAAAAACTTAGCCAGCAGAGCAGTGAAGCTGGTATTGACTACAACCGCCGCAAAGGTTCCAATCAAAATACTGCGCGCATGGTGCTTCATCAAATGAAAAGTCTTGTAAAGCGGAATTCCCAAAGCAACCGTAGATGGCACAATCAGGTTGTTTAAATAGGAGCCGCCGACATAATAATCCTTGTAGGAAATACCGGTTAATTTTAAAAAGGCAATAACCAAAACTGCTGCAATCAACAACGGTGTTGTCAAAGGATGAGGAAATCTCCGAAAAATCAATAGCCCACAAAGATAGGCCAAAATAGACAAGGCAAGGCCAAAGAGAGGGTTGCTCCATAAATCAGACATTGCTGGCGTCTCCTTCCTCATAATCTCCTTCAAAACGAGTCTTAATCAGCTGCACCGCAACTGCAATCACGCAGACATTAAGCACAATCGCTCCTAAAACAATCAAAATAATTGGCAGCAGATAAGGCGCAATGACCTGAAATTTATCCATGATACCAACCGCAGGAGGCAGAAAAAGGATGGTCATATTTGCCAAGAGAAAATTGCCAACCATACTGATATGACGCAGGCGTAGGAGCTTGAACTGCAGAGCCAAAAACAGCAAGACCAAACCAATGATACTGCCCGGAACAGGCAGGTGGAAAACACTTGAAATTCCTTCTCCAACGAGGGAAATCATAAAAATAATCATCAACTGAACGTATAATTTCATACCAAACCTCCATCACTTGTATATCCAGTTTACTCCTTTTCAGAAAAATATCAAGGTGCTTTCAGAAATTAAAACCTTTACATAAAAAATTTGCTTATAAAAATTCCCTCCATTATCTGCAATAGAGGGTCTTTCTTATTTAGCAGTCGTCTGAGTAACTTCCTAAACAGATACTAGATGGATTGAATCATAAAGAAAATCATGAGCACAATCAAGGCAAGGCTTGCTAAAAGAACGAGGATTTTCTTTGCGAGGTGGGTTTCCCAGTAGCCTGACTTGCCGATTGATGTATTGGTGTCTCTGTAAAATTGCTGGTTTTCTCTGGGAAGAAGACTAACCAGCAAAATCAAGACAAGGGCTGCTACAATGGTAAGTGTAATCAATATTGTTTGCATTTTATTTCCTCAAGGCTCCAATCAATGTAAAAATCAAGCCAATCAAGATCATCAAGCCCAAGGCGATGACAAAAGCCTTGTTGAGATTTTCTCCCAAGCTGGCCTTCTCTTTCTTAGGCTTGCCATGCTTGAGCTCATCTAACCGCCCCTCAATATCCTTATGAAATAAATCTTTTTTAGCCATGCTGACCTCCTAATAAGCTTTGGAGAGTCTCCTGATAAAGACTGACGGGTACATCATTGGCATGTCGGCCTTGAGCTTGCAAGGCTGACCGCATCTGCTCAACACCAGATAAGGCTTCTTCCAAAGTTGATGCCAGTTGAGCTGGCTGGCTGCTGTCAAAAATATGCTCTCGGGCAATGTAGTGCCTGTCATGCAGGGTCTGCTCAAAGCCTAGAATCAAGAGATTGTTCTCAAAAGCCTTGCGCACTGCCTGCAGGACCTGACCGCCGTGATTGATATCCAGATAAATGTCTGATTCCAAGTAGAGCTGCTCAATCTGCTTGAGACTGGCATTTTGATAAAGGACAACGTTCTTATAAAACAGCATAGACAAGAGCTTAGGTGACATTTCCGTAAGGGCAGCAATGCGAAAGACTAGCTGCGGCAGGGACTGAACCAAGGTCTCTAAGCCTTCAATCTGATCCGAATGGGTCAGGATTAAGGCATCTTTTCGTAGGTAGTTATCCCGCTTGAAATCATAATGATAGCCCAGATGCAGGAACTTCTGCTGCTGGTCAGCTGCAGCCAGACTCATGGCCTTTTCATAAGTCGCTAAGTCTGGAATGACAATAGTCTGTGCCCGCAGCTGACTATTTTCCAGAATCAGCTGCATATTGCCAGGAAGCTCTTCATACAGAGGCTCCTGCCAAAAGAGAATATCCTGGCCAGCTCGGCCTGTCAAGCTGTGGGAAACTAGGAAAGAATAAGCCAGCGAATTAAAGAGAATGTGATCCAAGTCAAAGTCTAGCCGCTCTAAAAAGAAACGGATAAAATCCACTCGGCTTTTAAAAATCCGCAAGGGCTCTTGGTCCAGGGTCAGGATAATGTCACCGGTGGCGTGATTTTCCACGATACGCTCCTGACCATCAGTGCTGTAATAGGTTGTGTTGAAAGCCTCCTGGCCTGATTTATAGGCTTTTTTGGCAAAGCAACGGCCTTGCTTATTATAACGCTCACTCAGTCGCAGCTGGCCTTTTTTATCCAGCCAATCCACCTGCTTGACCAGCCGGCCCCTGGCCTGACTGGCATAATGAATCCGTGCTCTTTCTTCCCCCATGTCACTGACACGTGCCGACTGATGGTCTCCTGTGATTTCCCAGAAAGGGGGCACTGGCACTTGATTGAAAAAGAGCGGGTGGTCTACTCCCTCTTCATCTCCCAAAAAATAAGTATAGGGGGAGATCATGTCGTCCGGCAGAAAGCCATTGGCCTCAATGACAATGGTCGGACAGTCATAGCCAGCTGCAAGGAGGGAATCATGCAGATCCTGGGTTTCCTGATTATAATAATCAAAGAGCTGAATCATCTCTGTCCTCCTTTAAAAGCTGGGACCAAGCCGCTTCAACCCGGCTGGTCAAATAATTCTCGGCCGCTTGATAAGAGTGTTGGCTCATCTCCTGCTGGCGCCCTTGACTAAAGAGAGCTACTATTTTCTCCACAAAAGCAGCAATAATCTGATCCTCGACCTGATTGGAACTGACCGGCAGCAGATAGCCATTTTTACCATCATCGATAAAAGTCTGATTGCCATAGCGGACATCAAATCCGATGAGGGGCAGACCGGAGCCAACTGCTTCCATAAGAGTCAAACCAAAGCCTTCGCTGGTTGAAGCCGTCAGATAAAGCTCATAGCCTGCATAAATCTGACTTAAATCTGAATGCCCTTTGAGTCGAATGTAGTCCTGAGCTCCTGCTTCCTCAATCCTGCGGCGCAGCTTCTCCTCTTCGCCCCCCTTACCGTAAATATCCAGAGTCAGCTCAGGCAGCTGGGCATGGGCTTGGACAGTAGCTGCCACTAGCCAATCGATATGCTTTTCCGTAGCAAGACGCGAAGCCGTGATCATGGAGTAAGGCTTGCGAGGCTCTTTGGGATAAGTCAGCTGGTCCAGACTCCCCACCGGTATGGTGACAATCTTAGGCTGCTTGTTCGAGTAATGCTGGAACTGCTGCTCTAGAATCGTTTTCTGAGCCTCTGTTGCCACGATGAAAAAGTCCACCTTGTCAGCATTAGTAAACTGGTAGTCATAGAAATTGTTCCAGAGAATGTAGTCATCGCTGCTGGCATTTTCACTGAAATGCTCGGCATGGACCACTACTCCCAGCTTAGCCTTCTGGCTCTCCTCAAAGACAACCTGACCAATTCCTGTCTCCCTATCCAAGATAACCACATCATCTGACTGCAGCTGCAAACATTGGAGAAAATAGCGGATCAGCTCAGACTTGGAATAAAAAATCCGATCTGGAAAGCGATAGAGCTCTTCCTGACCATCCTCTATCAGCATGTCATAAGCCACACTGCCGTCTTCATGGTAAAAACGGCGCTGGTAGAGGGTTGCAGCGTCATTATGGGGTGCAAAGTACTCGCTGGCATAGCGGACATAGGAGAAATAATCCTTGCGAATCAATCTCCCCCGCGAGACATACTCCACATGCTCCACAAAGTCCTGATCTTCATGTCGCAGATAGCAAGTGATAAAATGATCATCCTGCGGATAGAAATAGCGGACAATCTTGCCCTCTCTCTCCGAGCGTTCCGGCTGACCTGCGACTTGAGCCAGCACCTGATCCAGCGTCACCGTCGTCGGTGCAATCTTGATATCAGTAAAGTAATTATAAAGCCAGATAACTTCCTCATCCAGAAAACCAATATTTTCCGTCAGATGCTGGATATTATCCGCTAAAATCATATCCATAAAGATAAACTTAGCCGGCTGCTGGATCCTGCGCAGAAGCTGAGCTCGATAAGCTTGGGCATACTCTACACCGCTGCTGGCCCAGCCGATGCCTAAGTTGATGTTATATACTGTCATATTCTCCTCGTCTTACGGGAAGTACATGATGACTTCTCCTTTAGGGTTGAGTGCCAATTCACTCATCAAAAGATTCTTGACAATCTGCTGTTTCATGCGCTCCTTCATATATTCAAATCCATCGTAAGCCTCTTGGTAGTATTCTACCAGAGGATTTTTCATAGAGAAATGCTGACCGCTCAAGGCTGTCTTGAGCTGCTGCAGATAGTCCACCTGCTCGACCCAGTTCTCATCAATAGCCTTGAGAACAGAGACCCGCTGAAAATGGGTAAAGAGCTTATCAGACTTGAGATAGGCTTTCTTTGCCTGCAATTCCTGCTCGGCAATATCCTGCAAGAGCTCTGTAATTTTCTCCGGCGAATAAATATCGAAATCATAAGGAATACGCTCAGCATGATAGCTGAAATGGTCTAAAATAAAGCGATAGAGGTCAGCTCGCGTCTCATAGGACTGCTCATAGGCCGCCTGATGAATGACCTGACTGAGGACACGGCTGATTTCTTCATCAATCCGCTCTTCAGCTTGAATCAGACGATTGCGCTCAGCATAGGTAATCTCCCGCTGAATCTTCATACACTGGGCATATTCCAGCGTCATCCGACGGGACATCTTGGCACTGCTTTCGCTGGCTCTCTGGGCCTTAGCTACTAAGCGTCTAAAGCGGCGCTGTCCCAGCTGGACTGGATGCTGCTGAACTTCTTCAGTTGAGTAGTCCTTGTAGAACTTCTTGAGCCAATCTGGCCCCCACTTCCTGAGCAGATCATCCTCTAGCGAGATGAAAAACTTACTAATCCCCGGATCACCTTGGCGGCCTGAACGGCCACGAATCTGTAGGTCAATCCGTTGGTTCTCCATCCGCTCAGTACCAATCACCACAAGACCACCCAAATCTGCGACACCCGGTCCCAGCTTTATATCCGTACCGCGGCCGGCCATGGATGTAGCCACCGTCACCGCACCTTTCTGTCCAGACTCAGCGATGATTTGCGCCTCACGCGCCGCATTGTTGGCATTGAGCAGATTGTGGGCGATTCCTTCTCTCAGCAGTAGGGATGAGTAAATCTCTGACATCTCCACTGAGCCGGTGAAAATCAAGAGCGGATTGCCTTGGGCATGGTAGTGCTTGACCTCGTCCAATGAAGCAAAGACTTTTTCTGGCAGGGTCTGATAAAGCTGGTCTGGCAAATCCTGTCGAATCACTGGCTGGTTGGTCGGGATCTTGATGACAGACATGGAGTAAGTTTCCATAAACTCGCTCTCCGCCACCTTGCCGGTCCCAGTCATACCAGAGATTTTCCGGAAGAGCCGGAAGAGATTCTGATAAGTGATGGATGCCATGGCACGCGTTTCCTCCGTCAGCTTGACATGCTCCTTGGCCTCAATGGCCTGGTGCTGGCCTCCCTGAAGCCGGGTCATTTCCAGTAGACGGCCCGTTGAACGGTCTAAAAGTACGACTTCAGCTTCTTTGTCACCCTGGTGGACAACATAGTCCTTGTCCTTCTTGTAGAGCTTGTGGGCCCGCAGAGCTAGATTGAGGTGGCGGACCAACTCTTGATTTTCCTTGGAGAAAAGATGCTCCAAATCAAGAAAAGACTCCGCCGCTAAAATACCTTTCGACGTCAGCCAGACTTCATTCTTCTCATCATCGTAGTGATAATCCTCGTCTTCTTTCAAAGTCGTAATGAAGGTATCCATGATACTATAGAAGTTTGACTGAACCCGAGGAGCACCAGAGATAACCAAAGGCACCTGAGCGCTATCCAAGAGAATGGAGTCAATCTCGTCTATGATGACATAGTTGAAAGGGCTAAGGTATTGGCTATCCTTATTCTCTGCTAGATTTTCAATCAGATAGTCAAAGCCCAAGGCACTATTGGTCGTATAGACAATATCCGCCTGGTAAATCAGCCGCTTCTGCTTGGGCGTCAAATTTCCAGACCCATCAGCTACCACTGCAGCCTCAATAGTCAGCCCCAGAAAACGATAGACCTGCCCCATTTCCTGAGCGTCCCGCAGAGCCAGATAGGTATTGGTGGTCACCAGCATAGCTCCTTGACCAGATAAGGCATTAAGATAGAGCGGCATGGTAGCCGTCAGAGTCTTGCCCTCCCCTGTAGCCATCTCAGCGACATTGCCCTCATGGAGAACAATCGCTCCCATGACCTGAACATCGTAGGGGAACATACCCAGCACCCGCTTGTCCGCTTCCCGCACCACAGCATAAGCCTCCGGCAGCAGGTCGTCTAAAGTCTCACCTGCGGTCAGTCTCTCCTTAAATTCCTGTGTTTTCTTTCGCAGATCAGCGTCTGACAAGCCAGCCATTTCTGACTCAAAGCTCTTGACTTTGGCTAAGATTTTCTTTAAGCGCTGAATTTGAAAATGATTTTTAATCATCAGACTCCTCTATGATTTGGTCAATGTTTAGGCAATGAAACTCTAAGGACTCAACTCCTGCACTCAGCAGCTGAACCTTATAGCTATAGGCTTCCTTTGGGTAGGTAAAGATCATACTCTCCGAGCGCTCCACTTGATTGCTGATTTCTTTCTCATAACGGTCAAAAAAGATGATTTTCAGAAAGACGCTGGATTCAGGATAGGTGGTCATATCTCTAGACAGGCAATAGCGAGCCCCCTTTTTGAGCAAGGGGAGAGCAGGCACCTGCCGGTCTCGCTGATAGTTCCATTTGGAAGACCATTCATGGATGGTCTGGCCGGAGGCCATCAGTTTATTTTCAAAAAAAATATGTGAAGGGGAATGAATAATAAGGGTAGTGCCATAAAGATAGGTAAAGTCAGTCATTTTACCAGCTGCCGAAACTCCTCTCAGTTCTCCCCAGTATATGCCCTTTCTTTTTTGAATGTTCATTTCTTTCTCCCAAATTCCTTTTCCAATATCATTCGATAATAATTCATAAACCAAGACACAGACACAGCTAAGTCGTCATTATGCCGTCCAGGGACACCTCTGCTAATCAGCTTAGCTTCGGTAAGATGAAGAGCCGCTACCAGGTCCTCATAGGCCGTCGGATCATAGTCTTCTTCCTTCATGTAGGCGATACCAAAAGTCGTCCGGCTGAAATCAGCCTTCTCAAACTTACGCCAGTAGCGGCGATTCAGCTCCTCTACATGCTCCTTGTCTTTGCCACCCGTGTGACGGTGAAGGACATCTAGAGCCGTCGGAAAGACCTTAGGCAGGCGTAAACGACCACGTTGGGCAATAGTCCCTAGATTTCCCAAGGGTTTGGACAAAACGATGGCTCGCGGACGAAACTCCGAACCGTAATAAACCGCACCATAGGTCCCCATTGACATCCCCGACAGGATTAGATCCCGCTCAGTAAAGCCCAGAAAGTCCAAATGCTCTTGGATAATCTTATGAATACTGCTCTCCAGCTCCTGACTGCCCAGATAGAACATACCGCCATCCACGCGCGGATCAGAAAACAAGAGAAAAGGACAGCCCAGACTCCGCATCATTCCGAAGCCCTCGAAGCCTTCCGCCCGACGGTAACCAGAAAAATAAACAGCCAAGGGCGGCTTCAAATCTCCCGGATAAAAGAAGTAATTAATCTCCTGACGGTGGCTGTCGCGGAGAATCTTTCCACCCAGGACATACTTGCCAAACTCATAGCGGGTTAAGCGCTGATGCAGAGCCCCGACCTGAATCCGCCCCTCGCCTCTAGCCTCCAGACTGACACCCAGATAGGAAGTAAAGTCATTGTCCAGAACCATGGATTCCCGCATGTCCTCTTCTGTGAAAATAGTCTCGCGAGCAATATCTGCAGTCGAGCCTTCCTGGATATTATAGAGGCGCAGCCGCAGCTCACAGCTGCCGGACTTTTCATATTCAAGCCAGAGTTCAACTGGATTGAACTTATTGGCAATAATATTGTATTTCCAAGACAGGATTGGCTGAAAGTCCTGACCAAAGTCACCTTCCAGCTCCAGATTTTCATAGCCATTGTAGCAAATCTTGCCCCGAAATCCGGGACTGACCACCATATCAAGCGGGGTCATCTTATCCCCATACTGGCCGGAAAAGAGAGCCTTAGACAGCTTGCGGATGAGATCAGCTCGATCGCTCATATCCGTTGGCTGAGCGCAGTGACGCTTGAGGAAGTACTCAATATCCGCTTCCTGGGTTTCCTGTTCCCGATCATAGAAAACTGTATAAGGGATAATCTTGGCCTCAATCATAAACAAATCTGGAATCCGACGCAGGTCGTCCACCAGAATCGCATCAAACTTGCCAATCTTATCCATCTCCATGACCTTTTTGATAGCTAGATTGGAGTTGGGAAAGAAATAATACCAGGCCATATTGTCTGGAATGGCAAGCTCCTTGCTCCAGTCGCTTGAGCCAATCTGTAAGATTTTCAGCTTATTTTGCATTCTCAGCCTCCTTGAGCCACTGCTCCCACCGGCCAATCAGCTCCAGACCAGTATTATGATGGATTTTTTCAATAGAATAAATCAGGGCCTGGTTCCAATTTTTCAAACCTTCCAAGTAATAGTCTGCAGCAGTCGGAACATCAGAGATAGAATCCAAGATATAGCCATTTTGCAGATGGGTCACATAGTCCGAGCCCACCAGATTGATCTGCGGAATCCCAGCAGAAATCCCAGCAATCTGTGTATAGAGATTGGGCTGCTCACTCAGGTCAATGATTAACCGTGTATCATCCAGCTCCTGAATCAAGCTGAGCTCGTCTGTGATATTTTTAATGGTGAAACGGAGATCCTGCTCCTGATTTTCCAGCAGGGCATTCTCAGCCTGCTCACTGCGGCGGTAATTCTTGACAAATTCATATTGATTCAGATACTCATCAATAATCTCCTGTACCTTGGTCTCCACCTTTTGGATTCCTTCCTGCCAAGCATTGTAAACACCGATAGTCAGCTCCGTATCCGGATGCTTGGCCACATAGTGGAGAACCTTGAAGATGGCATAGTCATTAAGCCCTTCTTCCAGATTAATCTGATAAAAAATCTTGGATTCACGACGGCGTTGGCTCTTGCCCAGCTGCAGACGGGTATCAAAAGGTGACAGGTAATGCACCTTCTGAGCCTGCCCAGGCAGGTAGCGGTGAATAGACTTCTTGAAATCCATACGGTCAGTTAAGACTAAATCCGCCTGCTGCAAATCTGCTTCTAAAGCTGGCCAATCCACTGTATGATTGCGCTCGTAGAAAAAGCTAAGAATGATTTGAACATTCTTGGGCAATAAGCGCAAAATGGCTTGAGTGTATAAGGGATGCGCTGCCAGGACGAACCGGCTGTCCGCTCCTGCATTGCGCTCGATATAGTGGCCCAATTTCTCCAAGATCAAGTCCGGCATCCGCTCATACTCCAGCTTATCAAAGTCCAGTAAGTAAGCAGGATTGACCTCTATCCGACTGTCGTCAGGCTTGAGATGCTCACGAATCCGCCAGTCACCATCCGGCTGCAGGTAGTCCTGATAAAGGGGCTGCCCCTCTTCATAATAGGTGATACTGGAGACAAAGCCCCGATCATCAAAGATATAAAACTTGTCCAGCTGGTCATCCTTGAAAAACTTGATAAAGCTGATAAAGCCTTCTACTCCAAACTCGACATGGGCATAGAGCTGTCCCTGCCTGCGGACCATGATTAGAAAGGGCGTATAGACAAACTCACAGTCTGGTTCCCAGTCCAGATCCTTGATTTGCAGTACTTGCATTTCTTTAGACTGGATTCCCTGAATCTCATCAAAGACCGAGTAATAGTCCGTCTCAAAAATATCCTGCCGATGCAAGAGGTAACGGGCATGCGGCATATAGGCTGGCAAAAGCAGCTGGACTGGCAAATTTTCACTTTGAAAAATCCGAATCTGATGAATCGAGTCATCAAACTCCAATCGCTGCATAGAGCGGTACCAAGGGACAATATCCCGGTGCCAAACCCGATCCCCACTGCCACTCCATGAAGGAATAAAATAATACATAGTTTCTCCTACAACAATGTACGATAACGGTCATTAAGCGTCAAGGCATCCACCTCGTCCTTAATAGAAAAGACCATCCCGATAAAAATCATAAAAATCCCCGGAATCATACTGAGCCGCAGATAGCGAATGTCCAGAAGGACCACCATCATAGGCAGACCAGAAATCAGGATCAGATAGAAAGCACCCACTAGTGCAAAATAGGTCACCAAACCATTGATATAGCGACGGGTTGCTCCTCCCGGATAAACATTTTCAATATACTCTCCACTCTTCTGCATCCGCTCAGCAATCTGGTCGCCACTGATATTGATAAAGGCGAAGGCCAGCGCCAGGATGAAAATGGTCAGCAGATATAGGATAAACCAAGCTGGACTTCCCATAGACAGCGCTTCTATCCACTGATCAATCAGCTGATTGTTCGGCTGGATAAAGTGGATAATCAAAAGGAAATACTGGGGAACGCTGACCAAGGTCATAGCGTACATAATCGGCATCCCACCAGCAGGATTCAGACGAATATCCAGATAAGAGTATTTCTTGAAACGGTTATGGATATTAATCTTATTGACTGGAATTCGGTACTTAGACCGTTCAACTGTAACAGCCAGATAGAGAAAGACTAGACTGAAAACTAGCATCAAGACCAGCCAAAGTGAAGAAATCTTCAGCTCCTGAATAGAGTTCCAAATATCCTGCGGAATGTAGGCAATCATACTGGCCATGACAATCATGATGGAGCCGCCAAGTCCCATGGCAGCATTCAAATCCGTCATCCAGATGAGAAAGTAGGTCCCAGCCATCAAGACCAAGGTATCTAAGACCATAATCGTAGTCATATCCACCCCACCTGCTTCTTGCAGTGGCAAGTTTAGGACCAGTGCCACAGACTGTATCAAGGCAATGACCAAGGTCAGCAGCATCCGCCGCCTTTCCTGCACTTCCAGAGGGAGCTTACTCAAGCCTAGGCGCTTGGACACAGCAAACATCTGCCAGATCAGCATAGAGGACATCCAAGGAGACAGGCCGACAGAAAAGAGCGACATACTGCGCAGATTCCCACCCATCAGAGCTGTCGCATAGTTCAAGGTCGTAGAGGTCCCGTCCATGGCAGCTGCCCTACTCATATCGATGAAGGGCAGGGTCAGCTTGGTTCCCAAGACATAGATAAATAAGAAAAATAAGGTCCATAGAAACTTCTTGATAATGACTGGTTTAAAAAATGACTTCACACTGACTCCTCATGACGATGGCTGGAAAGGCTCTAAGATAAGACTTCCATCACCGCATCTACTAAGACTTTCTTGCTAAAATAACCTTCCTTGAGCAGGAAAGAGAACTTTCTAACCCGCTCGACCATAGCCTGATACTCCTCTTGACTCAGACCTTCTACGATCCGACTGGCCTCTTCCAGACTGTCTACGACAAAGCCCAGACCGCGCTCGCGAATCAGCTCTGCATTGGACAGGTAAGAAGGGACGATGACCGGAATCCCAGCTGCCAGATAAGTGGCAGACTTATGAGAGATATTGAGACCATAGTATTCCGGCTCGTCTGCTGAATTTTCCTCAACCCCCCAGACCAGACCCAGACCACCCTTGGACAGCTCCAAGAGCAACTCTGGCCGGCTGACCCAGCCGCGATAGCTGACATTGGCCTCTGGATTTGACTCTTCCTCAGGCGAAAAAATCTCCAGAGGCGTAGCATAAGACCAATTAATCAGATGTGGAAAACGCTCCACACTTCCGGCAAAATACAGCTTAGGTGCAAACTGAGGCTGGTGCAGGGGCAGATCATAGGGATGATCCCACATGCGCTGGACCAAAATCTTGTCCACAGTCAGCCCCTCTGCTAGAAGTTTGTCCCGCATCTGCTCAGAAGGAACGATGACTACATCTGACTGATTGTACATATCGATATACTCCGGCATCAGATAGTAGTTTGACGGGAACATCAGCGGCGGCACATCATGGATAAAGGTAATCAGCTTAGCCTGCAAAATCTTCAGTTTGCTGATAAAGGCCTGGTCAAACTCCCGGCCATTCCAAGTCGGCGACTGATAGATAACCACATCGCCATAGCCCACACTAGCCATGATACCGTCCAGACGACGACTGAGCTCCGACTGGCTATCGCTGTAAATATCGTAAAAATAAAAACTCAGTTCATTGAAGCCCAGCTGCTTGGCTAGCTTGGTCACATCATTCTGGGCAATCAAGGCCGTACTCTGGCCAGACATACCGTATAGATTGGTAATATTAACTTTCATATTCTTTTTCTAATCTTCATTCCTGAGCCAGATTGGCAATAATCTGACTGTCATAAGCTTGGTCGTCTCTAAACTCAATATCCTGATCAAAGTTGTGCTCAGCCGTATGCTTGTGCGACAGCTTGACCTTGTGGCTAGCTCCCATCTGGAACCATTCATACTCTGAGTCAATATGCCCAATATCCAGCGCTCGATAACCTTCCTGAACCAGATCATAGACCAAGACCTTGGCCGTCGGACCCAGCATGGTCAAAATCAGACGATTATCCGCATGCTCTCGAACAGCCTGCTTAATCGCCTCCAGCTTGCTGTAAGCATTGCGCGAAGGACAGATAATCCGCTTGATGGATTTAGCCCCGTCAAAGAGGTCATTGCCCACACCAGAGCGAGAAGTCAAGCCCTCTACGATCAAGAGGTCCTTGTCCTTCCATAGCTGCTTGAGCTTTGCAAAATAGCCCGCAGACGGTGTCTTATCTTCCAAGTCAATATAAGGACGGGAAATAAAGGTCGATCCATACCAAGGTGCTCGGCAAATATTTTTATATTTCTCAAGAAAATGTGGCAAATGATTTAGACTCCAGAAATTCTGGGCATCGATGGAATAGCGCTCTAGCCCTGTAAAGACATCGGGCAGACAAATCATCAAACGCTCATTGCTTTCCATAGACATCATCTCTCTCAAGCGCGCTGACAGTTCTGGATCGTATTCCTGATAGACGATACTACGGCCCGCAACCAAATCCATCTCCCCATCTCCAAAACGAACCACTGAAGCACCTTTCTCCAAGAGATAATCCAGCGATTGGTCGATAGAGAGTACAGAAATCTGCCGCTCCTCAGGCTCGGCCAATCTTAGCTTCTCAATAGCCTGCACCATGACTTCAGGGTTATCAGCTGGAAAGACTTCCTGCCCCTGCTGGCCATGGACTGTACTATCAAAGGCAAAGACCGGCTTGCCAGCAGACTTAAAGCGGGCAATAATATCCCCGACCTCATCACCAGCATTGATATCCAGCAGCAGCTGAGACTTGGCTTCCAGCGACTCCAAGAGAGCCGGAATGCCCGCTATATCTGAACTGACGCTGACATTAGGATACTGGAGCAGACGCGTGATTGGCTCTGCTACCACTACCGGTGCAGCGATGTAGAAATGACAGACAGGCAGGGCTTGAATCAGATAGTTGATATGCATCAGGTCACAAGAGTAGGTGTAGACCAGGCAGGACAGGCTTGGGCCATCTTCACCTTCCACCATCTTTTGAGTCAGGGCTCCGACTGGCTCCTGCATATCCGACCAATCCAGTCCCTGATAGAACCACCAGACCTCACGATAGATGGACTGGGTATACTCTTTCCAAGGCTTTCGCTCGGTCAGATAGTGAATCACAGGCGGATAGAGACCTTTTTCTGGCTCATAGTCCGAAAAGGTCGTGTGCAGCGTAATGCAGTTATAAGCAAAAGGCAGCTCCATCCAGCGGTTTTCAAAGAGCATATTGAGAATGCTTTGGTCACCAGACGGTACCTTGTCATGCCATTCATTGGTCAGTTCAATCAAACGTTGGCGAATATTTTCTCGCTTCCAAAGGGCATTATTGATTAATAAGAACCCAGCATTAAAGATATGCTGATGAAAATACACTTGCCCACCCAGATCCTTGACCGCAGCAAGTGGTGCATCTCCAAGTTCTGTTTCAAATAAGGAGCTTAAATCCCGCGTTACAACGATATCGCAATCCAAATACAAAGCCTTGTCTTCCTCGACAAAATCCGCTACAAAATAGCGCAGGAAAACAGTATAACTAATATCCGTTTTAAAATTTGACACTAGCGAAGCAGACACTCGAGCATTGACGATTTGGCAGTCTAGCTTGGCCAGCTTTTTCCGCATACTGACAAACCACTCTGTCGGAAAATCACTGTTGATGACATAAAACTTGATAAAGCGATTGTGGCAGACGATGGACTTAATGGTGGTTAAGACCTGCTCACTATAGGCAGCATTAGCCGCCAGCACCACAGCCCGAAAGGCTTGCGGCTTCTCTTTTTTCATCAGACTGCGCAGCTTTCTCACCATCTCCTGAGGGGGCTCATGGGGATAGACCAGTTCTTCGTTTTCATTTTTCTTAGTATTGTCAAAAGCCAGAACTGGCTTGCCAAGTGCCTTGAAACGACTGCTCAGCTGATAGTGCTCGCTTCCATGGTGAATATCCAAATAGACCTGGCACTTATCAATGAGCTCATCCAGCACTGCATGAATAACCTGCGGATAGAGATGGATATTTTCATAGCGATCCAAAGAGCGCAGATAATCTCCCATATCTGTGTAACAGGCTATATAAAAATGAACGCTAGGCAGAGACTGAGCTAAAAACTCAATCTGCTCTAACTCTTGCACATCTGTCAGGAGCATGCAGTTCAGAGCTGCCTTCTCCCAACGGTCCGGCATCTCAAACTCTCCCCGATGATGGGCTGAAATCTCCGCCAAGCTCAAGGCCTGAAAGTCCCACCATAGCTGGCGGTAGCGATAGCTGATCTTCGAATTCCAAGGCTTACGAAAGGTGGTATAGTGGATAATCAGAGGTTCCTGATCCAGCTCAAAATGGCCATTCCAGCCGCTGTAAAAGGCCTCCAAGTCATGACCTACCTGCAGATTGTAAATCTTATCCAAGGGCAGCCAGTCCTGAGCCAGCACATGATTTAAAACCGTCTGATCACCGTTAAAAGCCTCCATATGGCCAGACTGGACCAAGCCCATGATGCGGTCCGTTTCCTTGATAAAGGTTTCCTGCAGCTGCCTTTCTTTCCAAGCTCGATTATCAATTAGCAGAACGCCAGCATTAAAGCCATAATCTCCGGCATCTCCAACCGCAGCCACAAGCTTGCCTTCTAGAGAAATATCAAATAAAGGCTGCAAATCTCTATTGACCACCAGATCGCTATCCAGATAAAGGACTCGCCCCTCAGCAACAAACTGTGGAATAAAATAGCGAGCATAGGTAGCTGAGCTGATATGGTCCTGAGTCAGCCACTCTGGACTGATAGTCACTTGGTCCAAGCTGATATTGACCAATTCACTGTCCAGCTGCTCGGCCAGCTCATTAAAATCACGAAACCATTCGTCACTCAATCCTTGATTGAAAACATAGATTTTTACATTTTTATTGTAATACAAAATCGACTTAATTGTAGTCGAAACTTGCTCCTGATAGGCCTGATCACCAACCAAAACAATCGTTTTCATTTCTTCCCTTACTCTTTCATTTCATAAACTCTAAAACATCATTTCTATACTTGATATTATATAAAATATTACCTTAAAAATCTAGATTAGCTAGTCTTCTCTTATTCAATAAAAAATTTTTTTCTCACAAAATTGTCAAAAAACAGGAAGTTGTCAAAACTTCCTGTTTCAATTTTTTCTCAGTTTATTTTTACTAGTACGGTGTCTAGAATTTTAACAAACACTAGAGAAAATCAAGTTATTTCCTCATATCTTGCTCCATTCAGTACTTCTACAGCTTACCAACTAAGCGAACTTTTAACAGCCTAAATATAAACTAATTAGTTCTACTTGACACTACTTCTCAGAGTCACTTTTCTTTTTACGTTTCTTGAAGCTCAAGCTCAATGCTCCTAAGCCTAAAGCTAGGATGGAAGCTTTGCTCTCCGTTTCCCCTGTCTGAGGTAAAAGACCTCTGGAAATCAGATCCAGCTCAGACTGTCTTTCAGAAGCGGACTGACTTTCTGATGTGCTCTGACTAGCCAACAGACTCGTAGAAAGACTTGCTGATACAGACTGACTATGAAAGACTGAGACACTAGCGCTTAATGATGTCGATTGAGAGTCACTTATAGACGCACTCGCTGAGGCGGACTCGCTAGCACTTACTGACGCGCTAGTAGACGCAGACATGCTAGCGCTGACTGACGAACTTGTCGAGGCAGATTCACTGGCGCTTACGGATGCATTCGTTGAGGCAGATGTGCTGGCTGATACCGACGCACTTGTTAAGGCCGATGTGCTGGCACTCACTGACGCACTTGTCGAAGCGGACTCGCTCGCTGATACAGACGCGCTCGCTGAGGCGGACTCGCTGGCACTTACAGACGCACTTGTCGAAGCGGATTCGCTGGCACTTACAGACGCACTTGTTGAGGCAGATTCACTCGTTGAGGCAGATGTGCTGGCTGATACCGACGAACTTGTTGAGGCGGATGTGCTGGCTGATACCGACGAACTTGTTGAGGCAGATGTACTTGCACTTACTGATGCACTTGTTGAGGCTGATTCACTGGCGCTTACCGACGAACTTGTTGAGGCGGATGTGCTGGCTGATACCGACGCACTTGTCGAGGCTGATTCACTGGCGCTTACAGATGCGCTCGTTGAGGCAGATGTGCTTGCACTCACGGATGCGCTGGTCGAAGCGGATTCGC
>NZ_LSJN01000017.1:0-682 GCF_001557225.1 Streptococcus sp. CCH8-C6 | reverse complement strand
GCATCTGCCTTACAAGCAGAGGGTCAGCGGTTCGATCCCGTTAACTCCCATATTCTGAAAAGAATAGGTCCCGTAGTGTAGCGGTTATCACGTCGCCCTGTCACGGCGAAGATCGCGGGTTCGATTCCCGTCGGGACCGTTGAAGTCGAGAAGATTTCAATAAAAGTAAGAGACTCGTTAGCTCAGTTGGTAGAGCATTTGACTTTTAATCAAAGGGTCACTGGTTCGAGCCCAGTACGGGTCATAAGAGCGGGTTTGGCGGAATTGGCAGACGCACCAGATTTAGGATCTGGCGCTTTAGGGCGTGGGGGTTCAAGTCCCTTAACCCGCATATAAGATAATAATGAGCCGGCTTAGCTCAGTTGGTAGAGCATCTGATTTGTAATCAGAGGGTCGCGTGTTCAAGTCATGTAGCCGGCATTTTTGAATAGGATGCGAACGTAGTTCAGTGGTAGAACATCACCTTGCCAAGGTGGGGGTCGCGGGTTCGAATCCCGTCGTTCGCTTGAGGTGGCCGGGGTGGCGGAACTGGCAGACGCACAGGACTTAAAATCCTGCGATTGGTAACGATCGTACCGGTTCGATTCCGGTCCTCGGCATAGACTTGTAAGAGGCAGTAGAAGAAGATGAGCACCCTTAGCTCAACTGGATAGAGTACCTGACTACGAATCAGGCGGTTAGA
>NZ_LSJN01000016.1:0-380 GCF_001557225.1 Streptococcus sp. CCH8-C6 | reverse complement strand
GCAATTTCAGTACCGCCAAGGTTGACCTTACTGAAGGTCACCTTACGTGGAAGATCATCGTCCTTGTCAGTTACCGTAACAGTTGAACCATTTGTCGCTACGGTGTTAGCTTGGCCCTTAGCGTCCTTCTCACCAACATTGGTCACTTCCACTGTGCCGTCATGTTTGACTTGGAAGGTGATATCCGTTACTTTGAGGTAGCCCGTTGGAGCTGCTTCCTCATGGAAGGTATAAGTACCAGGTGCTAAGTTGATGTCTTTAGACTTACCAGCTTCGGATGTCCAGCTTTCAACTGCATCGCCTTCAGCTTTCTCGCCCTTGTAAATCTTGATCTCAGCACCGGCAATTTCAGTACCGCCAAGGTTGACCTTACTGAAGGT
>NZ_LSJN01000015.1:0-210 GCF_001557225.1 Streptococcus sp. CCH8-C6 | reverse complement strand
AGGTGAAAACTCCTGGTCAAAAAGGAGTGAAGACGATTGTCTACACCGTGACGAAGACAGCTGGCAAGGAAACAGGTCGTGTGAAGAAGAGTGAGTCGATCACCAAAGATCCTGTAGAAGAAGTGGTTGAAGTAGGAACAGGAGTCATCACAACTGAAGAAGTGAGCGAAACTGAAGTTCTGAAACATGGCAGCAAGACCGTTGAGAATC
>NZ_LSJN01000014.1:0-301 GCF_001557225.1 Streptococcus sp. CCH8-C6 | reverse complement strand
AAATAGGGGAATAGTTTAGGTCTGTAAGCATTAAAATAATACACCTAACTTTGATCACCATTTTTTAGTTATTCACTCTTTTTTCAGATAGTGTTTTTAAAGTTATGATGTAAAATGCCGCAATTAAAACACTATACATCATAATCGGAGGATAGACAATTAAGGATAGAATCAATCCCACTCCTTTAATTATTAGGTCAGGTATCAATGACTTTCTATATTGTGCGGTAGCTTCAAGTAATTCTTTCTGATCTATATTGGGTTTATCAATTACTTTATGTAAAAACCAGTTTGCTACCGT
>NZ_LSJN01000013.1:0-312 GCF_001557225.1 Streptococcus sp. CCH8-C6 | reverse complement strand
AACAGCTCGCTTATCTAAAAAAGCATGAGCAAGAAATTATAGATTTGGTAAAAGCACAAAATTCAAAAGTTGAATCCGTTCAGATTGATTGGGATCATACACAATGGAGTGATGGTGGACTGACAACTCCTGAATATTATATGAATGTTTATGGAGGTATAAATAATATTGAAGAATCGAGTTGGGGAGTAGATATCCCAATTAATGAGGACAATACATTAAATTTAGATGAGATGTATATAGGATCCGACATTAGAATAGGGGGAAGATTATTTGAGTAATTGGAATTTAAAAAGTTTTGATAATCTATAT
>NZ_LSJN01000012.1:0-256 GCF_001557225.1 Streptococcus sp. CCH8-C6 | reverse complement strand
ATGGACAGGTTATGGGCTCCGGCGATTTTACGCTTAACGGCGATTGCATTACACAGGATTTTACGATCAACTAAATAGATAGCAATTGAAAGAATGTTTTTGCAGAAAATCTGTTTAACCGAATGGATTAAAAAAAGCCCTCCAAAACCAGGAGGGCTTTTGTATGTATTAAGATGATTGCTTACTTCTTTTGAAAACGGCTGATCTTTTCATGCAGGGCCACCATTTTACCATTTGATAATTTGATATCATTAAT
>NZ_LSJN01000011.1:0-20651 GCF_001557225.1 Streptococcus sp. CCH8-C6 | reverse complement strand
ACCCGTGTTACCGCCGTGAAAAGGCGGTGTCTTAACCCCTTGACCAACGGACCATTTCTTGTCCTTCTGCAGAACATATTCCATTATATCAGCTTTTCTTCCTTTGTCAATAATTATTTCAGAAAAAGAGAAAAAAGTTGGAATTTCTCCAACTTCTTCTACTCAGAACTTTTTTCTTCCATTTTCGTTTTAATTTCATCATAAGAAAGTGCATGAGCTTCTTTGTCTAATTCAAGTTCAGACTCTTCTGGCATTTTGCCAGTTTCATACAATGATTTAATCTGATTGCTATCCAAAGTTTCATATTTAAGAAGCGCTTCGGCAATCAATTTATGAGTTTCACGATGGGACTGAATAATCTCTGCAGCTTTGTTACGAGCTTCATTAAGAAGTTCTCTTACTTCTTCGTCAATCTCATATGCTGTCTGTTCTGAAATTGATTTTTGAGGACTGGCTGCACCAAACATAGCATGGTTTCCTTCGTATTGAACCGGACCAAGTTTTTCGCTCATTCCATATTCTGTTACCATACTGCGGGCCATCTGAGTTGCCTGTTCAAAGTCATTAGAAGCACCTGTTGTTTGAACATTAAAGATAATCTCTTCAGCCACACGACCACCCATAAGACCAGCTAATTGCTCTTTCATATCTTCTTTAGATAGAAGCATTTGGTCTTCCTTAGGCAGGGCAATCATATAGCCACCAGCACGTCCACGAGGGACGATGGTTACTTTATGTACGACACGCGCATTTGACAATACCAAACCAACAATAGTATGTCCAGCTTCATGATAAGCAACCATTTGACGATCACGTTCAGACACCATCTTATCTTTCTTAGAAGGTCCTGCGATTACCCGATCTTCTGCTTCATCAATATCATCTGCATCAATGACTTTCTTGTTACGACGAGCAGCAACCAAAGCAGCTTCATTCAAGACATTTTCCAAATCAGCACCAACAAAACCTGGTGTCTGTTGAGCAACTAGTTTCAAATCAACATTTTTAGCCAGCGGCTTATTCTTAGCATGAACACGAAGAATAGCTTCCCGACCTTTAACATCAGGACGGCCGACCAACACTTTTCTGTCAAAACGGCCAGCACGCAGCAAAGCTGGATCCAATACATCTGAACGGTTAGTAGCCGCAATGATAATTATTCCTTCATTGCCTTCGAAACCATCCATTTCAATCAAGAGCTGATTGAGGGTTTGCTCCCGCTCATCGTTACCACCGCCAAGGCCAACACCACGCTGACGACCGACTGCATCGATTTCATCGATGAAGATAATAGCAGGGGCTGCTTTTTTCGCATCTTCAAACAAAGAACGGACACGACTTGCTCCAACCCCAACAAACATTTCTACAAAGTCAGAACCTGAGATACTGAAGAAAGGAACTCCAGCTTCCCCAGCAACTGCCTTAGCAAGCAAAGTTTTACCAGTTCCTGGAGGACCTTCTAGAAGAACACCAGCAGGAATACGAGCACCTAGCTTGGTGTAACGTTTCCGATCTTTCAAAAACTCAACAACTTCTACTAGCTCTTGCTTTTCTTCCTCAGCACCAGCTACATCCGAGAAACGAACCTTAATATCTTCTTTGTTAGCAGCACGCGCTTTATTGCGCCCGAAATTCATGGCACCGCGAGCACCGCCGCCACCACCTTGATTCATCATGGACATAAAGAAGAAGATGACAATCACAAAAGGAACGATGGAAGTGAGGATTGTAATCCACATTCCGCTTGAACTTTCGCGCTTTATGCTGATTTCAGTGTTATGCTCAGAGGCTAATTTTTGTAAATCAGAAATTGTAATATCTGACGGTAAAATAATACTTGTGAATTTTTCTACTTTAGAAATGTTTGGAGTGAAAAATAAAATCCCTGTATCTTCTTTCGATTCCTGAGGTGTTTTGTAAGTACCTGAAATCTCGACGACACTGCCATTTGGCTGGTAGCTCATCTCTGTGACATTATTTTCCTTAATTTCCTTCACTAATTCTGTGTAATTGATTTGTTGACTGCGACCGCCAGTATCTCCTGAGAAGAAATACTGAAACCCTGTCACTAGGACAACAATAATCAGAATATAGAGAAATGGATTTTTTATAAAACCATTGTTTTGCTTATTTTTCATCTATTAATAGTAAACCTTTATTTTGTATAAACTTCTTCTTTCAAAATACCAATATATGGAATATTACGATAGTTCTCATTGTAATCTAATCCATATCCAACAACAAATTCATTTGGAATTGTGAAACATGTATAATCTGCATCAATTTCAACAACACGGCCTTCTGGTTTATCCAAAAGTGTAGCAATTTTTACTGATGCAGCATTTCTTTCCTTAAACAAATTGCACAGATTTTTCAAAGTCTGACCAGTATCAATAATATCCTCAACAAAAAGGATATCACGTCCTGTAATGTCTTGATCAATGTCCTTAATAACATTAATAACACCTGAGCTAGCAGTACCACCATGGTAGCTAGAAACCAACATAAAATCAAGCTCAATATGTGTGTCAATATGCTTGATTAGCTCAGCCATAAAAGGCACGGAACCTTTTAAAATTCCAACAAAAATTGGATTTTTACCTTGGTAGTCTTTGGTTAATTGTTGACCAAGCTTTTTTGCAGCATCCACGATTTCATCATGGGAAATCAATATTTTTTTGATATCTTGTTCTAGCATAATTTTACCCATCTATTTTCTGAATATAAAGTACAGTACTCATTATATCACTTTTTAATGCCTTACTCAAATCACTGATAGCAATATTTAAGATCGCTAAAATTTGATTATTTTGTTCAACTACTACAGATGAATTCCGTTCTTCAAAAGAAACCTTCTTATCAATAAAAAGACGACTAAGTTTCTTGTGATGATCATTCAGCAAAATACTATCTCCCTCTTTTCGGAAGCGAAGTGTCAGAGAAGTTTCACGCGAAACAAAAATTTTCTGAATATTTTCACCACTCAAAGGAATCCCAAATGAAAATCGATAATGCCCAAACTCAATCAGGTTCTCAAATTCTAACAAAATTGAATCCATTTTTAAATCGGGCTTACGACTGATTTTTCTAATTTCAAAACGCTGGTAATCTTTAACAAGCTCATAGTCTTTTTTCAAAGTGTGCTGATAATTGGCCTTAGTCCGCAGGATGTTTAAAACCTCCTCAAACTGCTGCTTGCTCAGATTCAGACCAGGAAAGTTTTCAAGATAGTTCTGCAATAGAAAACGTTGAACTTGAGGGATTTGCTGATGAAAGACTTGGATATTTTCTATATCTAAATCACTGGTCAAGTGAGACAAAGCGGTCTGCCAATCTTCAATTTCCTTTCCCAGATACCGCAAAGAATCCTTAAATTGTGGATTTTCTTTTTCTAGATCCGGCAGATAAAGATTGCGAATTCGATTTCTGAGATAGTCATTTTGAAAATTACTGCTATCTTCAAAATGTTGAATATCTGGAAAATCTGACTTACGAAAAGTAAGCAAAGGACGAATCAGCTCCCCACAAGCAAAAGACTGGACAGCTTTCATGCCGGACAGATGACGAAGTCTAGCTCCACGTAGCAGCCGCATAAAAACAGTCTCAGCTTGGTCATCTGCGTGGTGGGCAGTTACCAAAGCTGTATAGTGCCCCTCCTGCATCACTTTCCCGAAAAAATCATAACGAAACTGCCGAGCAGCATTTTCTGAAAAATTACCAGAAAAACTTGATGTAAAAATCTTTACACCAAGCTGTTCCGCAATCTTTACTAATGCCTTTTCTTCTTGATCTGACTCTGGCCGCTGTTTGTGGTTGACATGAGCAATCGCAAGCTCGATAGCCAGTTCTTTTTGAGAATCAATCAACAGCTGCAGCAGCGTCATAGAATCCAGTCCACCTGATACAGCAACCAAAACTTTTTGATGGTCTTGGAAATACTTTTTCTCCTGCATTTTTTTAAGAAATTCTTGCTTAATCATTTCAGGACTCCATAGACATCGTCTGCTATCTGGGAAATGTTATCGTAGGTTGAATTATTAGTGAAAATGACAATGATAAAAGGGGAATCTGCATAGACAATCGCAGCATCATGCTTGAAATCATAGGCGTCACCAATTTTATGAGCCACTTTAACATCTATATTTTTAGAAATCCGCTGATTATCATAATTTGTCTGAGACAAAGCATCGATAATCATGCCATTTTGCTCATAGATCGCTTCCAAAACATTTCCAGCCATACGTGAAGATGCTTGTCTTTCTTCCACATCCCATTTCTTTCCAGCTATTTTATTGATCGTCTGCTGAAAATTTTTATCAGATTGATTGGTCGCATAATATCCTAAAATATTGTGAGCGACATTATCTGATTCTTTGGCCACTCGATTTATCAAATCCTGAACCGAATATTCCTTATCATCAGCTGACTTAGCAATGCTGCCACTTCCTTCCGGTTCGTAAGCACCAGCAAAATCATTAACTGCTCCAATATACTTGAACTTCTGATCTAACGAAAGTTTTTTCTGATCCAGCTGTTCCTGCACATAGTAAAGATAAGGTAGTTTTGTCACACTGGCCGAATACATCTCTTGATCTTGATTGATACCTGCTTCTTTGCCTGTGTCCAGCTGCTTCACATAGATAGAGTAGTCCGCCTTGTTGTACTTACTACTCAAAATTTCTTGAACTTTGTCCATTCGATTATCAGTTTCATCCAGAAATTCCATAGAAACCCAGCCCTGTCCTTCAATCTGGGCATAAGTTCCTTTGACTGTCTGAACAATTTGAACAATGTTTACTTTGGTATATGGAGCTAATGTTGTATTGATTTTTTTAGCTCCGTTGATATTGGCTTTATCATAAAGAGTAAAGCCGGGTTTCAGCCACATTTCTTGATGGATATCTTCGATTGACTGGACAGTATCTTCGTAAATTGTATTTTTATCCGCTATCACAAACTGCCCATTTTTCAGCTTGAAAATCGGGACTCCTTCTTCATTTACATAAAATCCTGTTATCTGGATTGGCTGGTCTGGAACTAGCTTTCCAGCAGTCTTACTCAGAGTAGAATCTGTAAATGTAGGAGTTTCTTCATAAACATTAGGATTTGTCGGGATGCTATCATAATAGCGTCCATACGCAGTGCTTGTAAAATGATATTTTTCTTCCTCGTCTAATACGAAATCTTTTTCGGTACTAATAACTGTGATACTGCTAAATAAAGCTGGCAGCAAAAATATCAGTAACAAAAACTTACGCATTTTTTCCCCTTTCCTCTTGATTTTCTTGAAGTTTTAAAGTTTGATTTTTTTCAGACAGTTCTTCCAATTTCTCATCTGAAAATTCCAAGAACTGCTCAATTGTTTTTAGTAAATCTTCCATAACTACTGTGGTAATAAATCTGGGATAGTATAAATGTACTCACCCTCTTTTGAAAAAGAGTATTTAGCGCGTGCATACTTAGCAGCATAGCTATCATCTTTTAACTTTGTTGCTATATCAGATTGATAGACCTTTTCTTCGCTGAGCGTCTGATATTTCTCCTTCAGTTTAGAATACTGTTCACGACGCTGCAGCAAGGTTTGATAACTCTGGTACAAATTATAGGTAGGTAGAATAAATAAGAGGATCACCAAAATCAGAACCCAGCCCATAAAACGGTTGCGTTTCCGCCGTTCCTGATCCACATATCTGCGGCGTTGATTTTCATCTTGAATAAAACGATTATTGAGTTGGACGATATTTTTAGGCATCTTCTTCTATCCTTGTTTCACTGACAATTTCGTACATTTTAGCTGCATCTTCTTTTTTGGTACTGTCTTTCATCTCCAGAACCTTTACAGTCAAGAGTTTATTACCAAAGCGTACTTCAATCAAGTCATCCACTTTCAAATCTGTTGAGCTCTTGGCCAAGATACCGTTCACTTTTATCCGACCCTTGTCAGCTACTTCTTTAGCCACTGGACGTCGCTTGATAATCCGTGACACTTTCAAATATTTATCTAATCTCATCCTATTACCTCATTTTCTCTTAATTTATTATTCTACCATTTTTTGAGAAAAATAGAGCTTAAAAAGCCAAACTTCACTGAATTGTAACCTTTATTCTGCCTTGCGCTGTTTAATTTCCAGCATCTTTTCTCCAAAATTAACCAGACCTTCTAAAATCTCATAATCTTTCTTGTTCTTCACATCAAAAATCACTTCAATCAAGCCATTTTTTTCACCAATTCGAGCTTTTAAATTCGTCATCGAAAGTGCTTCAAAATAATCCTGCGTCAGATAAAGCTGCTGCGAAATCTTCTCAAAATGAATAATTACTGCATTCTGCTGGCGTTCCACTGACTTTACAAAAGCCTGATCTAAATAGGACTTAGCAAGTCCAATCTCCAACAGATAGGCTACAACATCAGGATACTCCCCAAAACGATCAATCAATTCATCTTGTAGATTTTCATAGTTTACACGACTGTCAATCTCACGAATTCTTTTGTAAATTTCAATCTTCTGTCTTTCATCAGAAATATAGTCACTAGGCAGATAGGCATCAATCTGCAGATTAAGTTCTGCATTGCTCTTTTGACGTTTATTTTCTCTCCCCTGCTTTTTAGCAATAGCTTCTTCTAGAAGCTGTGAATACATCTCAAAACCAACAGAATCAATAAAGCCAGATTGCATACTTCCTAGAATATTGCCAGCCCCTCGAATAGACAAATCTCGCATGGCAATCTTAAATCCAGAACCTAACTCTGTAAATCCCTTAATAGCCTCTAGACGCTTTTCAGAAACTTCTGTTAGGATCTTATCTGGCCTGTACATTAGATAAGCGTAGGCAATCCGATTGCTGCGGCCAACCCGTCCACGAAGTTGATACAAGGTTGACAGCCCCATATGGTCAGCATTTTCTACAAACAAAGTATTGGCATTGGGGATATCAACCCCAGTTTCAATAATGGTTGTGGTCACCAAAATATCATATTCTCCATTGATAAAGTCCAGTAAAGTATTTTCTAAACGAATCTCACTCATTTGGCCATGAACATAACCTATAGAAGATTCTGGGATTAACTCTCTTAATTCTGAAACTTTCTGTTCGATTGTGTCAACCTTGTTGTAAAGGTAGTAAACCTGTCCACCTCGGTCTATTTCACGTAAGACAGCTTCTCGAATCACTGTAGGATTGCTTTCTAAAACATAGGTCTGAACAGGATAACGATTGGTAGGTGGGGTCTCAATGACTGACAAATCGCGAATCCCCAGCATAGACATATGAAGAGTTCGAGGAATAGGAGTTGCTGTCAAGGTCAGGACATCAACTTTCTTTTTCAATTCTTTTAATGTTTCCTTATGTTTAACTCCAAAACGCTGCTCTTCATCAATGATAATTAAACCTAAATCTGCAAATTCTACATCTTTGGATAATAGTCGGTGGGTTCCAATGATAATGTCAACCTGTCCCTTCTGCAGCTTATCCAAAGTCTGTTTTTGTTCTGCCTTACTCCTGAAACGGCTGAGTACCTCGACATTGACCGCAAAATCATTAAAGCGTTCTTTAAAGTTAGTATAGTGCTGCTGGGCTAAAACCGTTGTTGGCACTAATACAGCTACTTGTTTATGATTGTTGACAGCTTTAAAAGCAGCCCGCATAGCTACTTCTGTTTTCCCAAAGCCGACATCACCAACTAAGAGGCGGTCCATCGGACGACTGCTTTCCATATCCTTCTTCACTTCTTGAATACTTCTTAGCTGGTCCTCTGTTTCAACATAAGGAAAATCATTGTCAAATTCCTCTTGATTAGAATCATCCGTTGAGAAAGCAAAACCTTTTAGCTGGCTGCGTTCAGCATATAGTTTAATCAAATCATCCGCAATATCCTGAACCTGATGCTGAACTTTTTGCTTACTCTTCTGGAAGCGACCGTCATTTAGCTTATTTACTTTAGGTGTTTTTCCATCGCTGGCAACATACTTTGATAGGAGATCAATCTGGTCAACAGGAATCGAAATACGATCAGAATTTTGATATTGAATCGTCAGATAATCACGGTGGACACCAGATATTTCAATCGTTTCTATTCCCAAATAACGTCCTATCCCATGAATATTATGGACAACATAATCCCCTTTTTCTAGCTCATTATAATCTTTCAGTCGTTCGGCATTTGAGATATTCTGTCGCCGGATTTTTCGTTTTATTTTCTTGTGAATAATTTCGTACTCTGTAATAAGAACAATTTTCTCATCTACGAAATTAAAACCCTGAACAAGATTTCCTTCTATAAGCTGAACTGCATTTTTGTGAATCTCAGCCTCTTTTATATAGTCTAAATGAATATCATATTCCTGTAAATTTTTATGTAAATTTTGTAAACCTACCAAAGAATTTGCTTGTAAGATTATTGTATAGCCAGATTTTTTATAACGATTAATTTCTTCCTTGAGCAAGGGAAACTGACTGAAAAATTCTTGCATTGGATACTGATTGAATTGATACAAAGCATCAAATTTCAGATTTCCCAAACCTTTTTGAAAGCTTGAAAAGAAAGTGGCTGGTTTATATTGACGATAATCTTGGTACTTATCTGCAAAATATTTTTGACTTGACAAAGCTTTACATTTTTGTAAATCATCTGTCAATAAGCCCGCTGTTTCCAGTTCAAATTGAGCATGCCGATCCACAATTTTTTGAAAATCATCAAAAAACACAGGACTATGAACAGGCAAGTAGTCTAAAATAGTCCATTCTTTCTGATAAAAATAAGAAAGGAATTTACGAATATCTGCATGATGGAACTCCTCTTTGGCACTTATTAGTAGCTCTTCTAAGTAAGATTTCAAAGCAGGATCAACAGCTTTTTCTAAAATAGCTTCCAGATTTTCCCGTCCTCGAGCATAATCTTTCTCAGAAAGCAGGATATCAGAAGCAGGTTTAATCAAAATACTTTCTATGTTATCAATTGAAGTTTGATTTTCTGGATTGAAAATCCGAATACCATCAATTTCATCACCAAAAAACTCCAGGCGATAAGGTGCCTCTGCTGAGCGCTCAAAAATGTCTAAGATGTCTCCTCTTAGACTATATTCTCCCTGACTTAAAACTTGAGACACCTTCTTGTATCCAGATCTTGACAACATCTTTACAAGATTATTTAGGTCATATTCTTGTCCAACTGTCAAATTTATATTGGTTGTTTTAAAATCAATAGAATCAGGCAAGAGTAATTTGCTGGCTGCGACATTAGTAACTAGAATTCCAGACTTTTGATGGTCTATTAAAAAGTTTAGAGCATCTAATCTCGAAAATATTTTTTCCTGTGAAGCAAAAACAAATTCTGCTATAGGAGTATCATCTGCTAAGAAAGTATAGACCTTGTCTTCTCCCAACAAAGAAATCAAATCACTAGCCAAACGATCTGCTTCATTTTGACTAGAAGTCAGCACAAGGATTTTCTCTGATTCTTCTAATCCAGACGCTATAGTGATTGCTTTTGTTGATGCAGACAGTCCCATTATCAACTGTCTGCTGCTTTTATGGAGATTTTTCTTCCAATCTGAAATTTGCTGGTTTTGACAAAATAAGTCAATCAGGTTCATTTTATTATCCATTGTATTTCTGCATTGTTTGTTCAAAATTGCCTGACTGTAAATAATAATTTACAGCATTGTCAACTTTATCAAGAGTATTCAAAATTGTTATATAAGCATCTTTATCAAATTTTCCTAGAACGTGTTGGACCACTGTCATGCCTTCTTTTGGACGACCAATACCTATCTTTATCCGTTTAAACTCTTGACTTCCAATATGTTTGATAATAGATTTAATGCCGTTATGGCCGCCAGCTGAACCCTTGCTGCGCAAACGAATCTTACCAACTTCCATATCCAAATCATCATAGATGACCAATAAATCCTCTATATCTAAACCATAGTATGCCAGTAAAGCTTGAACAGCCTTTCCGCTCTCATTCATAAATGTAGTTGGTTTGACAAAATAAACTTTTTCACCATTTAGAAAAGTAGAGGCGATATCTGCTTGAAAGATTTTATCAGCTGTAAACTTTAAATCAAGGTCTTTACAAATCTTGTCAACTAGCATAAAACCAACATTATGCTTGGTTTCGATATATTTTTCTCCTGGATTTCCCAGACCGACTATTAACTTTACCATTTTTCTCCTTTATAAAAGCCAAAAGGGCTGGAAAAAATTTTCCAACCTAGAATTTTTAAACTTTACAAATACTTTACACATTAAATCTAAATTCCATAATATCGCCATCTTGAACGATATATTCTTTTCCTTCTTCGCGCAAACGTCCAGCTTCTTTAACTGCTTTTTCGCTACCATAGTGCACTAGGTCATCATAAGACATAGTGACTGCTCGAATAAAGCCTTTTTCAAAGTCTGAGTGAATAATGCCAGCTGCTTGCGGAGCTTTCATTCCACGCTTAAAGGTCCAAGCACGCACTTCCTTTTCACCAGCTGTAAAGTAGGTTCCAAGTCCCAACAGATGATAAGCTGCTCTGGTCAGTTTATCCACACCTGATTCTGTCAAGCCGATAGCTTCCAGAAATTCTGACTTATCTTCATCGTCCAATTCAGAAATTTCTTCCTCTGCACGCGCTGAAATGATAACAACTTCAGCATTTTCTGTAGCTGCAAATTCACGAATCTGCTTCACATAGTCAATATTATCTGGATCAGCCACCTCATCTTCACTGACATTGGCCACATAGAGAACTGGCTTAGTCGTTAAGAGAAAGAGCCCTTTGACAATTTTTTGCTCTTCTTCTGTGAAATCAATTGTGCGAGCTGACAGACCATCTTCTAGGACAGGCTTAATTTTCTGTAAAACATTAAATTCTGCCACTGAATCCTTATCTTTTTGAGTACGAGCCATCTTCTCTACACGCGCATAGCGTTTATTGATACTTTCTAGGTCTGCTAAAATCAATTCTAGATTAATGGTCTCAATATCAGCCATTGGATCTATAAATTCAGACTCACGACCTTGTTCCCGCATGACATTTTCATCATCAAAGGCACGCACTACATGGACGATAGCATCTACTTCGCGGATATTGGCTAAGAATTTATTCCCTAGTCCTTCTCCTTTTGAAGCACCTTTCACAATTCCAGCAATATCAGTAAATTCGAAGGTTGTTGGGACTTTCTTCTGTGGTTTGATGAGTTCTGTTAATTTATCCAAACGTGCATCCGGAACTTCTACCCGCCCGACATTTGGATCAATTGTCGCAAAAGGGTAATTAGCTGCTTCTGCACCTGCTTTTGTAATTGCATTAAATAAAGTTGACTTACCAACATTGGGTAAACCAACGATTCCTGCTGTCAAAGCCATTCTTATCTTCTCCATTCATCTTTTCAATCCAAACCATTATACCATAAATCCTTATCCTAAACAGCGGATTTAAGTTATTTTTTCTAGCTTTCTTTACAAAAATGTAAAATAAATTGAAGAAAAAAATGGTATAATATAGCTAATATTCTTATTAAAGGAGTCCCTAATGAAAAAGAATACTTTCAAAACACTTTTTCTTTCTTTCCTTGCGGTTTCCGCTTTATTTGTTTTAGCTGCCTGCAGCAGTCCTAAAAAAGCTTATTTCCAGCTGATTGACCAAAATACTAAGCAAGATAGCCGCATCACTGTTGAATACAAAGGTGATGAGCTTCTTATAAACGAAACAAACAACACCTTCTACTATAAACCAGTTGGCTTGACAAAAGACACTGCTAAAGAGCAGACAGAAGCCTATGCTAAATCTATTGAGGGTATCAAAGGATTAACTCATAAAATCGAGTACAAAGATGATTATTTAACTGAAAAACTGACAATTGATTTCAGTAAAGCTGATATTGAAGAACTACAAAGTAAACAGCTTCTTCAAACATCTGGTAATCAAAAAGCGGATTATATCAGCTATAAAGAAACTGCTAAATTACTTGAAAAAGCAGGTTATAAAGAAGTTAAAGACGGTAAATTTGAAGATCTTAAATAAAAGCAAAATGGATAGGACTTTTTAAGTCCTATCCATTTTTGATTGAAAAATCAGAAAAAAATCTAAATCTAATCTTCAGCAATGCAACTTAGTTTTCTACAATAGCATTTACGATGATTTTTTAGTTCAATCTATTATTTTCTTCATTTTTCTTTCAAAATCGTGACGACTCATCATTACAAGATGTTCACAATTGGTACAACGAATTTTGATATCTGCACCAACCCTTGTGATTTCCCAGCGATTCGCCTTTTTCCCAGTCGCTTTAATGGTGCAGGCATGTGGCTTTTTCATCTCTACAAAATGACCAATTTCATACATTTTTTTCTCCTTTCAAGGAACTATCATTGTCCAGGAAGAAAACTTAAGCATCTATCGTACTTTGTAAATGAAAAGACCTTAGGACCAAGAAGTAAAAATCTTTAACTTGGCTCACTGCTTTTCATCTTAATTAGTTCTGACAGGTGTAATCAGCTGAATAAAGTTTTCTGTGTCTTCACTCGGTACCAAGGTGAAAGGACGAACGGATGAGATAAAACTAATCGTTACTTTTTCACTGTCAATGGCCTTCAAAGCATCAATCAGATAAGTTGGATTAAAGCTAATGGTCAAATCTTCGCCAGTTACACTTTCTGTATCAATTTCTTCGTTAACACGGCCAACCTCTGGTGAATTTACATGGGCACTGACAATACCTCCTGCAATCTCCAGTTTAACTGTTCCATTCTGTGTAGCATTAGACAAGAGACGAGCGCGTTCCATAGCTGCACGTAAATCAGAAGTATTAAAAGTAAGGACACTCGTAAATTCAGTTGGAATCAAACGATCTGTATCTGGATAATTTCCTTCCAAGAGGCGGGTGTAGAAGCTGATATTTTCGCTTCTGAAAAGAATTTGATTGTTAGCAAAGAAAACCTCTACCGTTTCAATTTCATCGGTAAAAACAGCCGTAAATTCACGTAAAGAGCGACTTGGAATGACTACGTCAAAATTATCTCCGTTTTTCTCCAGAGTAATTTTCTTTTGACTCATTCTGTGGGAGTCTGTCGCAACTGTTTTCAAAGAACAGTTATCTGTCAAAACAAAGTGAACACCAGTCAAAATTGGACGGCTTTCCTGAACACTGGCTGCAAAGGCTGTTTCGTTAATGACATCTTTGAGAATTTTTGTTTCAAGAACCAAGGGATTGCTGGCAGAAATTTCCTGGATTCGTGGATACTGGTCAGCGTCTTTTCCTTTCAGGGTAATCTCTGATTTGCCGCTAGTCAAGACGATTTGTTTTTGTTCAATTTCTTTAAAATCCAAAATAATATCTGGCAGGCTAGAAACAACATTAATAAAGAAAGTTGCTTCTAATAAAATTGAGCCTGTTGAGTTGACAAGCAAGCCTGCATTTTCATTTTGAGTAGAAATAAAGTTTTCAATTGACACTTGACCATTTGAACCGATTAAGGTGATTCCTTCTTTGGTAACATCGATTTTCACAGTAGAAAGAATAGGAATTGCATTTTTATGGCTGATAGCCCTTTTAGTAGTATTTAAAGCTTGCAAGAAGAGATTTTTATTAATAGAAAAATGAATCATGGGATCTCCTTTTTATTTATTTATGATTATAAGATTAATAGTAATAGTAGTTTGTGTGAATTATGTGGAAAAATAGCTTCGTCCTTATTCTAACAAGTTTTGAGACTTGTTCACAAAGTGTGGATAAGTTTTGAAAAAATTCTGTAGTTTTCCACACGCTATTTAATTTTATTTTTGATGCTTTCAATTTCTAAACGTAAATTGTCGTCTGACTCAATCATGGTTTTGATTTTTCCATGTGCATGGATAACGGTCGTATGGTCTTTCCCACCAAATTCACGACCAATTTTAGGCAGACTGTTGTCAGTCAGCTCACGAGTCAGATACATAGCTACCTGCCTAGCTAAAACGATATTTTGTACTCGGCGGCTACCTTTCATCTCTTTGACACTAACACTATAGAATTTCCCAACTTCAGACTGAATCTTATCAATCGGGATAACTGTTACCTGGCTTGAATCCTGCTTGCGTGCTCGAATAGCCTCTGCTGCGATATCAATAGTGATTTCTTTTAGATGTCGAACTCTAGCGATGAGACTGATATCATTCAAAGCGCCTTCCAAGTCGCGGACATTGGAGTCGAATTGTCCTGCAAGATATTCCAAGGTATCATTCGGGAAAATATAATCCAAATCTTCTATTTTGTTTCGCAGAATTGCAATTCGTGTTTCAAAATCTGGCGGTGTAATATTCTGAGTTAATCCCCATTTGAAACGTGTTACCAAGCGTTCTTCCAAATTGTCCAGATGATCAGGACTGCGGTCGCTGGTTAAAACAATCTGTTTATTTTCACCATGAAGAGCATTGAAAGTGTTGAAAAATTCTTCCTGAGTTGAAACCTTTTTTCCTCCCAAAGATTGAATGTCATCAATTAGCAGAAGATCCAGACTACGATAGATTTTTTTAAAGCTATCCATCTCTCCCAATCTTAAATGTTCAAGGAAGTCGTTAATAAAGGTTTCAGCCGGTATATACTTGACACGCGCATCTGGAATATTTTCTAAAATTTGATTGCCAATAGCATTTAATAAATGAGTTTTGCCCAGGCCAGGTCCTCCGTAGATAAAAAGAGGATTATAGGTTGTGGCTAGATTCTCAGATACCGCTAAGGCAGCAGCTTTAGCCCAGATATTTCCGTCTCCCTGAACAAAATTATCAAAGGTATATTTTGACTTTAAGCCAGTATCAATAGGTGGCAAGCTTGGCTGAACAGTGCTGATTCGAGGACTGGTTACTGCAGATTTCGGAGTTTCAGTGTTAGTTTCTTCTTCAAAAATATATTTTCCAGCAATCTGATCATTAAAAATCTCAAATCCTGCAGTAAGAATAACTCCTACTAAGTTTTGCTCCCAAAATAGTTGTTTTACTGGACTATCCAGGAAAATAACAGCTTGCTTTTCTTCAACTTTGACAAGCTTGGCTTCAGCAACAAAGAAATCATAAGTTGTCTGTTTTAGCTGAGCATGAGCCAATTCTAAAATACGATTCCAAAAGTCCTGTTCTTTGGTCATAACTTCCCTCCTTTTCTATAATTTTCTGATTCATACGCATCTTATTTTATCATAAAGGTTCAAAGTTTTCCACAAGAACTGGAAAAGAATTCACATTGTTAGCTAAAGTTATCCACAGAATGTGAATAAAGCTAAAATTTCTTATTTTAATAAGCTTCCTAATTAATTTAACAGTGGATAATATTGTTATTTTTAAAAAAGAAAATAACAGTTTTATTTAAAACTGTTTATAATTCTTTGATATTCTTCTTCGCTTTCAAAAGGAATGATTAGCTTTCCTTTACTCTGGCTTTTTAACTGAATAGAAACTTCTAGACCGAGAATTTTTTTAATTTTTTCCTCTTCAGATCTAGCAAATAGTTCTTTATTAGGTTTCTTTTTGAGACTCTTTTTTTGCTGGAGAAGCTTTTCAACTGCTCGAACCGATAAATCTTCTCGACAGATTTTTTCCAGCCATAGTAACTGTTTTTCTTCTTTTAAGGGGACCAGCAGGCGAGCATGTCCTTGAGATATCTCTTCTTCCCTGATAGCTTGACGAACTTCTTTGGATAATTGTAAAAGTCTGACAATATTGCTGATATAGGGTCTAGATTTTCCCATGATTTTAGCAATTTCATCATGTGTCAAGCCTTTGTCAATCAAATTTTGATAAGACTCAGCCTCTTCTATAGGATTCAAGTCTTCTCTTTGAAGATTTTCGATAATAGCCTGTTTCAGCATTTCATCATCAGATAATTCTTTGATTACAGCTGGGATCGTTTCTAGGCCAAGAAAAGAGGCAGCTCTAAATCTCCGTTCTCCTGCTAAAATTTCATAACCAAAAAGTGAAGATTTCCGAAGAATGATTGGCTGAATGAGACCATTTTCTTTGATTGATGCCGCTAATTCTTCAATCTTTTTTTGTGAGAACTCTTTACGAGGCTGATAAGGGTTGGTTCGAATATCTTTAAGTGCAATATATTGAAAGTTTTCCATTTGTATATAGAATAACACACCTTTACGATTATGTAAAGGTGTGTTGACAATCTTGTAAATAGGTTAATTTGAGCTTAATTCTTTTGTTGATTTAGTGAGTTTGATTTTGACTGTTTGAGATTTACCATCTCGATAATAAGTAATTTCTACCTCATCTCCAATATTATGCTTGTAGAGAGCAGATTGTAAGTCACTAGTGGATTCCACATCTGTGTTATCTACTTTTGTAATGACATCATTTTTTTGAAGCTTGCCATCAGCAGGCATCCCTTGCTGAACAGAGCGAACAAGAATACCTGATTTCACTGAAGCAGGAAGATTTAATTTAGAAAAATCAGAAGTTGTCAGATTAGATAAATCCATCATTTGAATTCCTAAAGCAGGACGTGTGACTGTTCCATTTTTCTCTAGTTGATTGATAATATTTACGACATCATTAGATGGAATCGCAAATCCCATCCCTTCAACAGAGGTTTGCCCATTTGTAGAAATTTTACTTGAAGTAATCCCAATAACTTGTCCTTGGATATTAATCAACGGACCGCCAGAGTTACCAGGATTAATCGCAGCATCTGTTTGCAGTGCAGTTGTTGAAATATTTTCACCATTTTCAGATTGTAACGTAACGTTTCTGCCTAAACTAGAAATAATTCCTTGTGTTACAGAGTTAGCGTATTCTGTTCCAAGAGGGCTTCCGATGGCAATTGCTGTTTCACCAACTGTCAGAGAACCAGAATCTCCAAATTCTGCGACATCAGTTACTTTTTCAGAGCTAATTTTAACGACAGAAATATCTGAGAATACATCAGAACCAACTACTTCACCTGGAACTTTTGTACCGTCGGTTAATAAGATATCCACATTAGTAGATCCGTTAAGAACGTGGGTATTTGTTACTAGATAGGCTGATTTTCCATCTTTCTTATAAATTACACCAGAACCTTCACTAGCGATTTGAGATTCATTCTCAGAGGATTCATCATTCAGAATACTAGTTGAAGAATTGGCATAAGTAATTACTGACACAACAGCGTTTTGAATTTTTTTAACAGCTTCTGAGATATCTGTAGAATTTTTATAAGAGGTTTTTATAGTTGTATTTGAGCTTGAATTAGGATGGGTAGTAGTCCTTAGAAGTTTAGAGTTAATTAATGAAGTAGCATAGTTCCCTAAACTTCCTCCGATAAAACCTACAATTAATACTACAAAAAGTAGTAAAATCTTTTTAGAGACAGTTGAAGTATTTTTCATATTTTCCTCCTCGAATAACAATTGATGAAATTATAGTTAGCTAAACTTAATTATAACTTAAATCCTCTAAGTTTTCCACACCTTGTGGAAAACTTAGAAAAACTGTTGATAGGCATTAGAAAATACACAGATTAACCGATTCCCAGATAAATTTTACTTGTTAATAAAGTGTGAAGTATAGATGAATATGATAGAATAAACTTATGAAAATAAAACTTGTAACAGTTGGAAAACTGAAAGAAAAATATTTAAAGGATGGAATTGCTGAATACATGAAGCGTCTCAATCGATTCTGCAAGGTGGAAATGGTTGAGCTAGCGGATGAAAAAACACCTGATAAAGCTAGTGATTTAGAAAATCAGCAGATTCTTGAAAAAGAAGGAAATAAAATTCTGGCTAAAATCAATGAGCGTGAATTTGTTATTGCTTTGGCAATTGAAGGAAAGCAATTTCCGTCAGAAAAGTTTAGTCAGCTCATGATGGATACTACAGTGCATGGCTTTTCTGATATCACTTTTGTTATTGGGGGAAGTTTAGGTTTATATCCTGCAGTAAAAAAACGGGCAAATCTTCTAATGAGTTTTGGCAAATTAACCTTACCTCATCAACTGATGCGCCTTGTTTTAATAGAGCAAATCTATCGAGCTTTTATGATTCAGCAGGGGAGTCCTTATCATAAGTAATCTTGACGGCAATCCTATTTTCTGATAGAATGAGATAGTATTGGTCTCATAGCTCAGCTGGATAGAGCATTCGCCTTCTAAGCGAACGGTCGCAGGTTCGAATCCTGCTGAGATCAGAAATGTAAAAAATGCGAAATATTTTACAATATTTCGTGTTTTTTTCTTCTATTTTTTTGGTATAATGTCATTTCGGGGATAAAAAATGACATTTCAGGGAAAATTGTCACTAACTCTTTCTATTTTTCTATAATGATAAATGTAAGGTGACTTACAAGATAAAAAGATAGGAGATAGTTATGAAAATCTATTCTTTTCAAATTGCTTTAAATAGCAATTCACTTGTTCAAACCTTTTGGGATTTAAGAGGTGTTCCAAATCCATGGGGTTGGATTTTTGGAAGATAAGAATTTTAAAGTTTAGGGGAGAAATTTATGTCACTTGAAATAATTGGATTAATTATTCATCCTTTTATTAATGTAGCTGCATTTTTAGTTATTTTATCAAAAATCACTAAAATTAAGCATACTCGCTTTTTTGTATCTGTTTGCTTTGGTCTTGAGATTATAGTTCCGTTTATAATTGCTTTTTTAGGACACATATTTTCATTTTCTAGCACAATTCCATCATATACACTGTCATTTTTTCTCCCTCTATTTTTAGTTTGGTATTTTTGTAGAGTTGAAAAAATTAAAAGATACCAATCTTTCTTACTTTCCTTCTTTTTATGTTTGTCAATTGATAGCTCTACTACTTTCTTTTCAGTTATTATTTCATCTGTTTTAGGAGATGATTTTGTAGCTCAGTACATGGGCTTGTTTCTGACATGTATCAACTTAATATCCTTGTTCTTTATGGCAAAGGTTATTGATATTTTTGATTTCAGAATAGATTATTTTAAAAGAAGTTTCTTTAAATCTCAGATTCTGATGATTAGTAGTTTATATGCAGTGAATTGGCTGATTTTAAATCTCTCTCATTGGATTAGTAATATAAGGCATTTCAACAGTTTTAGCAGTATGATTGCTACTATTTGTTTCTTGGCCTTTCTTTCTACTTTGGTGACATTTAAGGACAGCCGTGAGAAATACGAGAAAGAAGAGCGTTTACGTCAAAAAGAATCTGAACAGCTTCGACTTCAGGAATATACTGATGAAATTGTGAGATTATACTATGAAATCAAAGGGTTTCGTCATGATTATGCTAGCATGCTGACAAGTATGCAAGTGGCTATTCAAACTGGAGATATCAAGGAAATTGAGCACATTTATCAAGAGGTCTTGGCTGATGTAAATTTGAACCTGCGTTCAGATAAATATACAGTTTTTGATTTGAATAATGTAGGAGATTCAGCTTTAAGGAGTGTCATGACTGAGACAATCTTTCAAGCGCGTGAACATCAGATTCAGCTGACTTTTGAAGTTAAGGATAAAGTGGAACGCCTTCCAATCAAGTTGTTAGATCTGGTCAGAATTGCTAGTATTTTATTAAATAATGCTATTGAGAGTGCCATTGACAGCCTGGAAAAATTTGTCCATGTTTCTCTGGTTCAACTGGATGATAGAACCATTTTTGTTGTTCAAAATTCTCGTAAAGAAGGAAAATTGGATTTGGAAGAACTCTATCAGCCAGAGTTTTCAACTAAAGGAGAAAATAGAGGCTACGGATTGAATAACATCAAGGAAATTTTAGATAGATATGAATTTATCACTCTTGATACACAAATTGAGCCAAGCAATTTTACACAGATTTTAACAATTAGGAGATAGAATTTATGAAAGTGTTAGTTTTAGAGGATACCGTATCTCATCAAGTCAGGATGGAAACGACATTAGCAGAAATTGCTGAGGAACTTGGAATTGACATCCAGGTTCAGGTTACAGGAAAAATAAAAGAATTCAAAAAATATATTGAAAATGGAGACGTTAACCAGCTTTATTTTTTGGATATTGACATTAAGGGGGAGGAAACAAAAGGGCTGGAAGTAGCTCAATTTATACGTCATCATAATCCTTATGCCATTATAGTTTTTGTAACCTCAAAATCTGAATTTGCTACTATGACTTTTAAATATAAAGTATCAGCACTTGATTTTATCGATAAAGATATCAACAATGATGCTTTTAAAAATAGAATCAAAGACAGTATTCTTTACACTAAGAGTACACTAATTGAAAATACCAATATGGTAGATTATTTTGAATATAGTTATCGTGGCAATGATGTTCGAATGCCTTATAACGATATTTTGTATATCGAAACGACAGGGAGCTCTCATAAACTTCGGATTGTCGGTAAAAATTTTCTTAAGGAATTTTATGGAACGATAACAGATATTCAAGAAAAAGATCAGCAATCTAAACGATTTTTTTCACCACATAAATCTTATCTGGTGAATATTGGCAACATTGTTGATTATGACAAGAAAAATCGAGAAATTATTTTTTACGAAAATCATCGCTGTCCGGTCACTCGTTTAAGAGTGAAATATCTGAAAGATATTTTCGAAAATAAAGGGAAAAGAGTTGACAAAGCTTAAAAACCTGATATAATGGAATATGTTCTGAAAGAGAGCATACCATATGGTCCGTTGGTCAAGGGGTTAAGACACCGCCTTTTCACGGCGGTAACACGGG
>NZ_LSJN01000010.1:0-260 GCF_001557225.1 Streptococcus sp. CCH8-C6 | reverse complement strand
AGACCACCGGATTGGGTGGCCTTTATGGGAGATTATTATGAAAAAGTTTAGGATTTCTATCAAATAAAGTTAGGAGGTCTTCATTTGATACTCGTATTATACTGGCCCTAACTTAAAGAAACCTTAACTTTGTATAACGTATCCTTTAAAATTTAACATTTGAGTTACAATCCGATAAACTTCCTGTCTTATTCTAAAATTTGAGCAAAAAAAGACCACCGGATTGGGTGGCCTTTATGGGAGATTATTATGAAAAAGTT
>NZ_LSJN01000001.1:0-858 GCF_001557225.1 Streptococcus sp. CCH8-C6 | reverse complement strand
CCTAACAGACCAGGTGTGACGAAGGACTCTAACGAAGTTCCGGTAACTCCACCAAGTCCAGAAGAGCCAGGCATCAAGAAGAAGGTAAATGGTAAGGCAGCTGCCACTCTTGAAACGCGTGAGGAAGAGTTTACTTATACAGTAGAAACGAAAGTTCCTTACGATGCGACAGCCTTTGAAGTAACGGATACTTTAGTTGATGTATTGACCTTCTCAGGAGATAAAGGCCAAGCTCAAGCAAGTCTGGATGGCAAAGATTTAGACGCTAAGCAAATCACTGTTGATGGTCAAACGATTAAGGTGACTCTGACAGAAGATCAAGTGAAAGCAAGCGCTGGTAAAGCAGTTGCTCTCAACTTCAAGGCTAAGATTAAAGAAGGTGCTAATCTCTCTGCTTATATCCAAAAAGATAAGATTGAAGTACCAAACAAGGCCACTTACCGAGTAGACTTCCCAGGTCGTCCAGGTGTGACGAAGGACTCTAATGAAGTCCCAGTGACCCCACCGACTCCAGAAGAACCGAAGATTAAGAAAGATGTCAACAGCAAACCAGCTGAGACGCTTACAAACCGTAACGATGTCTTCACCTATAATGTGAATACAAGCGTTCCTTATGACGCAACTGCTTTTGAAGTAACAGATACGCTAGTGGATGTTCTTGAATTTGCAGGAGATAAAGGCCAAGCAACGGCTAGTCTGAATGGTCAGCCGATCGAAGCAGGTCAAATTACGGTCGATGGTCAAACAATCAAAGTTACTCTGACAGAAGATCAAGTGAAGGCGAATGGTGGCAAAGCAGTGACTCTGAGCTTCCAAGCGAAGATTCGTGAGAATGCCAACCTTTCAGCTTATGTCACA